>CAXTJJ010000532.1:0-4249 GCA_964244155.1 uncultured Spirosoma sp. | reverse complement strand
AAACAACCGACAAGGCTCATGCTGGCAAATAAGCCTAATACCATTGCCGTTACAACGTGTGTGTTTGTTTTCATGATACCGGTTAAAGGTTGGGCTATTTCAACTTTACTTCTGACTGTATAAAAAGGTACCTTTTATAAATTGCATCAGAATGGCTTTGTTAAGCTAATCGTAGGGCGGGTGGTCGGCTGTTGCCGTGGAAACCCGCGTAGCCGCAGGCTAAAACTGGACATTACACCTTATTCTGCGGCCACGCGGGTTTCCACGGCAACGGCCGACCATCCGCCCTAGGACCAGCTTATTAGTACTATTCGTCTAATCATTAATTTATATATTTCCTTTTTTGACATTTAGGTTTACACTGTTAACCCCATCATCTCTATGTCATTTTACACCGCCAAAAAAATAACAGACACAATAATCATCGACGGAAACCTGACGAAGCCCGTTTGGCAAAGTGCTATCTGGAGCCATCGCTTTGTGGATATGGTCACGGGTGCACCCGGTCTATATGACACAAGAGCAGCTATTCTCTGGAATGAGACGCATTTATACATAGCCTTTCGGGCTTAGGAACCCTTTGTAGAAGCTCATTTGACCGAACGAGATTCGATTATCTTTCTCGAAAACGACCTTGAACTGTTCATAGACGGAGGAGATTGTTACTATGAACTGGAAGTAAATGCTCGAAATACGCTTTATGAAGTGTTTTTCATCTGGAAAGACGCCTACAAACGCGGCAGCAGGTTCGATACACCCCAATTTGATGTATTCGATCCACAGGCGCTCACTTTTGGCGGTGACCTTGACCGCAGCGGCCCCTCGTTCTGGTACGGCACCCACCCGCGTGGCCTGCGCTGGGCCTTTCTAAACTATGATATGCCTGGTCTGGAAACGGCCGTTCAGGTAGACGGAACGTTGAATGACAACAGGGATATAGATACTGGCTGGACCCTGGAAATTGCCATTCCCTGGAGTAGCCTAACACTGTTGGCTAACGGTCGAAACCTGCCTCCGCAACCCGGCGACGAGTGGCGCATGATGTTAGGCCGGTTCCAGAAATTGATGGTATCAGGCAAAGAAGTACAGCCGCACCCGGCAATGGTCATGACGCCCCACGGGATCTATGATACCCACCAGCCTGAGAAATGGAGTCGGGTAATTTTTGACGAGTAATAGTGTCTGAAACAATAAATACCGATAAGTCTATGACTTATCGGTATTTATTGTTTCAGGTTATTTCTATTGTTTATACGTACTCCTCTTCCAGCTCTTCCTTACGTTCGAGCGCGGGATCTTTTTTACCGAACCACTTCATCCGAATACGCTCGTTAATCCAGTACATACAAGGAACGATTACCAGTGTTAGAATGGTCGAGAACGTTAATCCGAAGATGATGGTCCAGGCCAGGATATTCCAGAATACGGAACTGTCTCCGCCCACAATTACGTGAGGCTTGAAATCGCGGAATAGACCTACGAAATCGACCGTGATACCCAGCGCCAACGGAATCAAACCCAGAACGGCAGCCGAGGCCGTCAGCAACACTGGCGTCAGACGAATGCCGCCCGCTTCGATAATTGCCTCCCGCAGGGGAACTCCACGACCACGTAGCTCTTCGATAAACTCAATAAGCAGAATCCCGTTTTTCACCACGATACCGGCCAGAGCGATAATCCCAACCCCCGACATAATTACCGAGAAGTCTTTATTGAAAATTACGAATCCAAGCAGAACGCCAATCAGTGAGAACAGGATAGTTACGAAGATGATCAGCGGTTTCACTACCGAGTTAAACTGGGTAGCCATGATCAGGTAGATCAGCAACATAGCAATGCCAAAGGCCGACACCAGGAAGCTCATTGACTCCTGTTGGTCTTCCTGTTCACCACCCATTTTCAAGGTATAGCCGTTCGGAACGTCAATCTCTTTGATCACCTCCTGAATCTGCGCCACAATCTGGTTAGCATTGTAGCCCGGTACAACATCGGAGCTTAACGTCACGAGCCGTTCCTGATTTTTCCGGTTGATCTGGCTAAATGTGGTTGAATAGCTGATGTTCGTTACCGATGTAATGGGAACCTGACGCAATTGTCCACCCATTACCATGTCACGATACACCACATTCAGGCTCAACAAACGGTCAATCTGACTGCGGTCATCGGGTTTCAAACGAACCATAATCGGATATTCATCTTTCGCATCCCGGAATTTCGATACTTCGGTACCGAATAACGCTGTACGAATAGCCAACGCCACCTGAGCCGACGAGATCCCTTCACGCTCTGCTTTGTCGCGATCAATATCGATTACAATTTCAGGCTTGTTGGTTATCAAATCCGACTTTAACTGGTCAATCCCTTTGATGCCCGCTTGTGAGATTTTCTGACGAACCTGTTTTTCCAGTTTTTGCAGTTCACCAAATTCTTCACCCGCAATTTCAATCGCGATGGGTTTACCCGTTGGTGGTCCATTGGATTCACGTTCTACCGACAGTTCACTACCCGGCAAGCCGCTCACGGCTACCCGAACTTTAGCCAACAGTGAATCGGTAGAAATACCGTGCCGCTCTTCGTTCGGTTTAAACGCAATCGTCACCTTCGACTTCTGTGGCGTTGCCGACCGGTCGGGGTTCATTGGATCGCCCGCGTTTTTACCAACGTTAGAGATAACGGAGTTCACAATATCGGTTGCCTTGTTGTCTTCCAGTACTTTGAAGACCCGCTTCTCAATAACCCGCGTCACCGAATCAGTCACACGAGCATCGGTTCCAATAGGCATTACGTTGTAGACGTAAATGTAATCAGGTTCACCGCTCGGGAAGAAAAGTACTTTAGGTTTGGCGATGCCAACAATAATGAATGTCAGAATCAGTAAGCCAAACGCGCCTACAATTGCGCCAACGGGGCGCCATCCGGTCAATATCCACGAAATCAACCGGCGATATCCGTGCTTAAGTGCAGGCAGCATACCCTCCTGGAAAGGCACGATTAATTTTGGCGTCAGCACATAGTGATTGAAAACATAAAGCGCAAGGAACAGTACGAACAGGTTACCGATACCCCGGTCAATCACGTAGCCAATACCGGCCAGAACGGTCATGATAATCAGTGGCGTTTTAATTTCGGCGAACGATTGTTTGTCCTCGTGATTATCATCTTCGTGCCGTTTCATGAACGTAACGGCAAACACCGGGTTAATCACGTAAGCTACAAACAGCGAGGCAAACAGGGTCAGAATCAGCGTTAACGGCAGAAACTTCATGAATTCACCTACAATACCCGGCCAGAACAAGAGGGGGAAGAAAGGCGCAATTGTCGTGAGTGTTCCCGATAATACCGGTACGAATACTTCACCCGCAGCGGCTTTCACCGCCTGCTTGATGTCCCAATCCTTATTCTCATTAAAGAGTCGGTGGGAGTTTTCGATAACCACAATGGCATCATCCACTACCAGACCCAAGCCAAGCAGGAAGGCAAAAAGTACCATCGTGTTCAGGGTGAACGAAGCGCCCACCAGCGGCCCGAGAACCGGCATCAGCACGAAGGCGACCAGTGCCGATAACGGTACGGATAAGCCTACGAAAATGGCATCGCGAACACCCATGAAGAACATAAGTACCAATACCACGAAAATGAAGCCCAGTACAACGGTGTTGATGAGGTCATTGACGTTTTCGCGCGTCCGCTCCGATTGATCGGCGGTTATTTTAACTTCCAGACCTTTCGGAAAACGTGTTTCCTTCGATTCTTCAATGGTTTTTTCGATACGGTCAGCTGCCGAGATCAGGTTGGCACCCGCACGCTTGATGACGTTCAGGGTTACAACCGACTTGTTGTTCAACCGGGCAAAGTCCTGTTGTTCTTCGAAGTTATCCCGTACATCAGCAATGTCGCCAAGCCGAACGGTAGCACCCGTAGCTGTGCGAATTTGCAGGTTCTGCAATTGAGCGACATCCGTAAATTCACCTTTCACACGCACTGTACGACGAACGCCATCAAGAGGCAGCTCACCGCCCGATACGTTGATATTTTCGCCCTGAATTGCCTGTTGGATATCGCCGAATGCCAACCCTGCCGACTGCATTCTGGACAAATCGACGTTGATCTGAATTTCGCGTTCCAGCGCACCAATGATGTCGACACGCCGAATTTCGGGCATGCCTTCAATAACGTCCTGTAAATCCTCTGCGTACTCTTTCAGTTGTTTCAGCGAGAAATTACCGGCCATGTTGATGTTCATGATCGG
>CAXTJJ010000531.1:0-4257 GCA_964244155.1 uncultured Spirosoma sp. | reverse complement strand
GGATCAGCGCGAACAGAGTACCCTGTGCCATTACGGCCCCAAACTGACCTGCATCGGGACATAGACCGAAACTGCGCATCACCCCATTGATAATATGCGTCGAAAAGGCTACCGTATCCATCCAGATTTGTTCGTCGGCGGTCAGGCCTATGTACTGCTGCCGGAATGACCACAGGGCCATAATCAGGCAGGCTATCATCCATATGTTGATGAACGTTCTCAGATCTGACTCTCGCTTTAGCACAATGAACCCGATAACCGTCAGTTCAAACCAGTACAACGAGAACCCTCGTACCGTTACAAACCAGGGCTCCCGGCTGATCGACATTGGGTTAATTAGCTCAAATATGGTATAAAGCAGCCAAAGCAAAAGCAGGTAGATAACCGGATTGTTCAGCCGCTTCCAGTCGTCAGGTTTTGCCGTCAGCAAGACGCCCAGCAATGATATGAGCAGGCAACCATCCAGCGTAAGACCCAGCTGAAACGATGGCCCGACTATATGCGAAATTATATCGCCGATGCTGTGACTGAATAAAAAAAAGCTCAATATCAGACAGGTAAAAATCCCGACCTGGGGCCGATTAAAGCAAAGCCCGAGAAACAATAACCCTGGTGGTGCAGCGACCAGCAACCCGGCCACCGCAATGCCCCCTTTGGCAATGCAAAAGCCCACAACGATGGCGGCTGTCAGGCAACCCAGCAGGGCGATCAGGAGTTGCCCGGACCGGTTTTCGGTGAAAAAATTCGTGTTAACTGACATAAACGAAGGGCTATAAAGCCGGCCAGTGGAGTCTTACCGGGCCTTAAACAAGATCAAGTGGTTTGGGTTGGGAAGGCTCCTTTTTTTTGCGACTTTTCTTTGTTTTTATCTGTGGTATCTTGCCTAGCAATGGTTCCAGCAGATCAACTTCTACCCCATTCAAAACGGTCATCATGGCATGTCGGCTGGCTTTCTCATAGAGCGTACTTAACGACTGATCGGCCTTGGTCCAGGTTGCATTGGCGTGAAGGATCAACAACGCGAGATGGCTCTGGCCAACCAGATGAACCGGCATTGCATTAGCCACCAGACCAGGCAGTTCAAGAAAGATGTAATCAAACTCAGCCAACTGGGGTTCACCGGTTGGCTGAAACAGTATTCTCACATCGGTGATGTCGGCAAAGTCGACGTCGATGGGATAAGCAACCGTCAGCGCGTCGGTCTCCGGCTTTTCATCGGCATGAGCCGGGTATAGGTAGCAAACCCGATGACCGGCTTTAACCAGTCGATGGCTAATCCGTTCGCCTACCCAGGTTTTACCCTGCTTTTCCTGCGTATTCCAGAGGGTAATTAATCGGTAGGCGGGCCACTCGCCCGCTACGGCAGGCGCTTCGATCAACAATCGCGTGCGTAGTTTTTCAACCATACATCGCTCAATGTATGCCAGGTCGTATTTGGCAAACCGGTTACTGATGAGCGGAAAAGCAGCAGCCAGCGGCATGGCCGTTAGCTTTTCGGCCTGCTCAGGCGTCTGGATACGCCCATCGAGTACGGCCCGTCCCAATAGAACAGCGATCAATAAGACCAGGGCTCCTATGAAGGAAAGGGCAACAAGCATGGTACGAATAGATGGCTGCGACTTCATGGGCAGTTCGGGAGCGTCGATGATGCCCATTGTGCCGGTCATTTCCAGATCTTTCTGGCGAAGGCGGGCCATATTCAGACCATGCAGTACGAATAAATATTCCTGTTCGGCCAGCCCTATTTTCCGCTCCAGCCGGTGAATGGCCGACCCTTGAGGAGCCAGGTCGTTATAGATGCCCGAGTATTCCTGCACGCGCGATTTTAGAACGTTCAGCCGGGCATTCGACCCCTGGAGTTTCAGCGTTTGTTCAACATAATCGGTAAGCAGGTCCTGCTTGGGAATCGACTCCACCGTATTGTTTGAATTATATAACCGCCGAACGGCAACTTTTAGCTCTGCAGACAATTGGTCGGTGGCGGTTCGTATTCGGGCAATTTCAGCCGAGGGATGTTCATAGACGATGGCATTGGCCAGTTGAGTCTGCAACGTTGCCAGTTCATTCCGCTTTTTCGAGACCTCACTGTTAGCCAGTAAAACGGCTGCGTTGTCATCCAGTTTCCGCTCCAGGGCAGTCAGTGAAGCTTGAGCGGCCTGCTGCTGCATTTTTTCATGCACATACTCGGTTGAGGTGTTCTCTTTGGCTTCAGCCGTATATTTCGACTGTTCAGCGTAATTGATTATTTTATTCTGAACACCGTATGACGTTAGCTGATCTTCTGCCGATTTAAGATTCTGTTGAATCAACTGAGCCTGCGTCTCGAAATACTTGACGACTGTCCCATTCTCCGACGAACGGAAAGCCTGATAGCGCTTTTGGAACGTGTCAATCAAAAATACCAGCGTTTGCTGGCAAATGGCCGGATCGTCTGCCTTGCAGGATAGCTCAAGCATATCGCTGCTGTTTTTACGGGCCACGGTTATTCGTCCCAGTATATTTTCGACAGCATAAGGCGAGTTATCCTGATACAAAATCTTTTTGACCGCATTGCCGCCCTCAGCCTGAGCCAGACGATGCAGGTTTTTTAAGGTTGTCATCTCATTGAAGCCAACGACAATACCCTTCAGCGCACCGTTCCGCAGGCTCTGCAAGTCGCTGAATGTCTTCTTGCCTAACTTGTCGGGGCTGGGCTTCTTTAAACTCAGGTGATAAGCCAGTAGGTGTAAACTTACTTCGGTTAACGTTTCGCGCGACTTTATGGTCGTAATCAGGTTGTCGAAGGCATTGCCAATCTCCTGGTTTGTAACTTTTGTATTTTCATTGACAATGGATAATCCGGAGGCAAAACCTGTATAAACCGTTGCAGTGGCTATGTAAGTCCGGGGCATATCACGGGTCAGATACGCTACTGTGGCGGTTACCAGTACAGGAAACAGGAGTAACCAGAGCAGGTTCTTCCTTACTACACGAAAAACGGTGGCCAGTGTCATAGCTATTTTGGTAGACGCATCAACTGTATCAGAGGAACACCCGCCTGAGCAACCAACTCAAATAAATTCGTTGAAACGGCTATTCGCTCTTCTTCTACTTTAGCCTGAGCTTCAACATAAAGCCGCGATGCTCCTGCATAATCAGCCGCTGCCAGCCGATTTTCTTTCCAGTTTATTTCGGCTGTTTGAAAAGCTACCAACGCCACCTGCTCGCCCTGAATATGCAATTGAAGCATTCGCTGCGCCAATATGGTCGCCTGATAGGTGCGGTATAGTTCCCGGCGAAGCTCCTGAACCAGAACATCGCGTTTGGCTAGTGCTCCTTTGTGTTCCGCTTCTGCCTGTCTGAGATTTGGCCGACGGCTGAACAGTTCGCCTACCGAGATGTTGGCGTTCAGCCCGAATCGGTATCCATTCGACAGACTCAGGAGGGGATAAGCCGAATTATCGTTTGTTGTAACAGATTGATTCCCTCTTGTTATACCCGTTGATAGAGCCACACCGTTAAGAAATGCCCATTTCAGGGATTGCGTTGATGCGGCCCGGCTGTCAATGGCGGCATTCTGCTGCTTGAGCAAAGGAGAATGATAGAGAGCCAGCTCATAGATGCTTTCGAAGGGCAGCAATTGAGACGCCAGATCTTTGTCTACACTCAGATATAGGGTATCAGTCAGTCCGGTTGATTGACCAAAGGCATCTGCCCTTATACATATAAATACAGCCAGAGTACAAAGAAAAAGAAACAGCCTGGCAACGGTATGTACAGTATATTTATAAACAGTTTGCATCTACTAGTATATCTAATACATATAAGATTGCAATCTACAGAATTATCACACCATTCAAGTCATATTTATTAACTTTATTTATTTTTTATTAACTTGTTATATAATAATTTGACAATTAAGTTCTAAATCCATACTTTTGAGTGTTAGTGATATAGTACTATTTTAAATTCATCAGGCAGGCAAATGCCTACCAGACAGCTCTTTACTAACCAAAATCTACTAATCTATATCATTACAGCTTAATCAGAGGGTAAATCAGCCATTCGTACTTGACAATACTATCATATATCATTATTAATTATAACTATTCCGCGTAAAATTCAGCGGTAGTTGACAAATCACAATTTATTTACTTTTTTTATTTTTAATAAACTTATAGTTTGCTATATTTGAATTGAATCCTCAATAAATAGTAACAATAAACCTTAATGGAAAATCGATACCATATACTTCATATAGATGACGATGTCTATATA
>CAXTJJ010000530.1:0-4260 GCA_964244155.1 uncultured Spirosoma sp. | reverse complement strand
CAGGCCTGATTCGGCCTCTCGGCGAATGGGCGGTACGAACCGCCTGCCGTCAGGAACTTACTCTCGACCTGCCCCTGAATTCGTCGGCTCCCATCGGCCCCAATCTCGGCTTCGGCCGTTAATCGAGACAGACTGTCGGGAAAATAATACCCTAACCAGCCGCCCACAAAGGTTTCGGTTCGGGCTGTACTGTACTCGTTGTATTGGGTACGGGAGGTATTGTACAAAGATGCCTGTTTGTAATTCCGTATGCGCAGGTACGCGCGGTAGTTGAACGAAGCCCCTTTGTATTGAGCAATCCCTTTTATGCCAAACTGATTATCGAGCACGCGAAAGCGGGCGTGCTGCTCAAGGCGGGATGTATCACCCAGAATAGCCGGATAGAATCGTCGGACGCTGTTGTCGGCCGCCAGCAAAGTGTCGGTCTGGTTCAACCGCAGGGTATCATCCTGATAAAAATTCTTTTGGGTCTGGTAATCAAATTTGTGGTAAAGCTGAAACCCCTTGTCGAGCACATACTGGTGGTACACATGCCAGTAGTTACGAATTTCCCACCCATGCGGCCCCTGTACGGTTGTACTGCCACTGCGCAGACGCGAATCGCCGGTGTAATTAATGGCGATGGGACTTCCATCGGCGTTTTGCCCCGGCAACACCCCTCCCTGCTCATCCAGACTATGATTCATGTTATTGAAGTGAGCCAGCAGGGTGTATTTCTCATTCTTCGAGCGATAGTTGGTATGCAACAATAATCCCCAGTTCTGCGCCAGCAATTTGTAGGGGTCATTGTTTCCGCTTGTGCCAAACTGCTTTTGCGCGGTGAATCGCTGCACATTGAACCCCACATTCCAGCGGGCATTAACATTCTGCGACATATCCAGCCGCAAAATATTCTGATTATGCCCCCCCAGCGCCAGGTACATATCAGTATAGGGCGACTTGGTATCGAAATACTTTACGTCCATCGTCTGAAAGGCATAGGGCGAAAAGACGTAATAGCCCGATTGGGCACCCAACTGCTGGGGCACCTGCAGGAATACAGGCCGCATGGGTGTGCCAAGTTCACCTAAATCCTGGTACAGATTCTGGTTCCGCTGCACATAGGTGAACCGATGTACCTCGTCCATGGTGGTATCGAGGGTATAGAGTTTCCGGCGGTTGTTGAAAATATCGTCCTCCAGCACATACCGGGTTGACTTCGGGCCATAAATAACCTTCGTCGAATCGTCAATACCATTGCTGCCGGTTGTTGAGGTTGGCATTGCCTGCCGACCGCCAAAGCTGCCCGGCGTTTGGGTGCTACCCGGAAATTGCTGCGCCAAGGCTGAGAGCGACAGGCTAATACTAAGAATAAAGGCAAGTAAACTCCGATTCATCAGGTCAAAAGTACGTCAAAACGTCGGACACCCGCTCGTTTACGTGGCTCTGTTAACGATTTTTAAGGCTGGATTGGTCTAAAAATCGAACGAAGCCCTGTTCCTGTCCGGGCAGAAACTGCATAGCAACCGGCAGGTAATACAGCGGTAATGTATTGCGCTCGGCGGGTGTGAGTAAACCGTCGAGTTTTACCCAGTCTTTTTCTGTGGTGAGCAGGGCTGTTCCGGGCCTCAGGTTCGTCAGGATTGAATCGAGGTCAGCGCGGCTGTAGGCATAGTGGTCGGCAAAACGGTGATGATCTAGTAACGAATAGGTTTGTCGAACATAGTGCTCCAGTGGCGTGGCATTTGCCAGACCTGACACCAGTACAACTTTTTGCAGATTCGTTTCCGCTTGCCGGGTCGCGAACGATACGGGTTGATCGTACTGTAGACCGGCAAAAAAAATGGGGGTATCGGACTGCGTATAAGGGCGAATCTTTACCACGATCCGCTGCTGTTCGGTAGCGAAAAGGTCAGCAGGGCACTTCGTCACCACGATCACATCAGCCCGACGGGCACCCGGCCGTCGTTCGCGGAGCCGACCGGCCGGAAATGGATAATCGGCATAAAAAGGCCGATTGTAATCCATCAATAGAATAGTAAGGTGTGGCTGAACAGCGCGGTGCTGGTAGGCATCATCCAGTAAAACCCGTTTTGTTTCCGGATAACGTGACAGGAGTGACTGAATTGCCTCAGCTCGGCGTTCGCCCACACAGACCCGAACCAGGGGCGCGAATTTCCGATGTAGCTGAAGGGGTTCATCGCCAATCGTTGACGCAGTATCCGCATCGACAGCGATCCGAAAACCAGTCGTTTTCCGACCGTAGCCCCGGCTGAGAGTAGCCGTCTCTCCGTCTCTTTCGGCTTTTGATAAAGCTGACCGTTTAATCAAAAATTCGATCATGGGCGTTTTTCCAGTGCCTCCTACAGTCAGATTACCTACACAAATTGTGTAAACAGAAGGGCGATAGGATTTAAATAAGTGACTGTTAAATAGCCAATTACGCAGGTCCGTTAGCAACCCATATACGACACTAAATGGCAAGAGTAGCCATTTACCCCCTAAACGTTTCATTAATAATTTCGTAATATTGCCAGCTTGAGCAGTCAAAATTAGTACTTTTAGGACTGGGAACGCCCGTCCTCACCGTTTGGTACAATGAGTTTAAAAGCCGACTACCTGAAATACACGTTGCACTTTCGCTTCGAAGCGGGTACGTCACGCGGCACCCTTACGGAAAAAACGTCCTACGTCATCCGCATTTTTGATGATGAAAACCCGTCGGTTATAGGCTATGGGGAATGTGGCCCGCTAAAAGGGCTAAGCTTCGATGATCGGCCTGATTTCGAGACTGTTCTGTATCAGTATTGCGATGAGTTTACAGAAATGGATCTTGAGTTGTTTAGCTGGAATATTCCCATCATACTCAACCAATTGATCAGCCCGGCTTTTCCCAGTATTTTGTTTGGCTTTGAAACAGCCATGCTTGATTATCTTTCGGGTGGGCAACGCATAATCCGAGCTTCTGAGTTCACGACCGGGCAGCGTACATTACCCATCAATGGCTTGATCTGGATGGGTAGTCAGCCCTTTATGCGGCAGCAGATCGAGGAGAAATTGGAGGCAGGCTATACAACGATTAAACTCAAAATCGGAGCCATTGATTTTGAACAGGAATGCGAACTGCTGGCCATGATCCGGGAACGCTTTCCAGCCGAAAAGATTACCCTCCGGGTAGATGCCAACGGTGCGTTTAAGCCGGTTGACGTTATGGCAAAGCTCGAAAAGCTGGCCAGGTTTGACCTGCACTCTATCGAACAGCCCATTCGCGCCGGGCAACCGGATCTGATGGCCGATCTGTGTCTGCACTCCCCTTTACCAATCGCTCTGGATGAGGAGTTGATTGGCCAGATGGAATATGTGCATAAATTTAAGCTCTTAAAAAAAATCCAGCCACAGTATATTATACTCAAACCTACTCTTTTGGGTGGGTTGCGTCATTGCGACGAGTGGATTGAACTGGCTGGCCGACTTAACATTGGCTGGTGGCTTACCTCAGCGCTGGAATCGAACATTGGCCTGAATGCCATTGCTCAATATACAGCCCAGTTTAAACACCTGTTGCCGCAGGGCCTTGGTACTGGACAACTATACCACAACAATGTCGATAGCCCACTGGTTGTCGATCAGGGTCAACTACAATATAATCCGGCCCGGTCCTGGAACCTCAGTCCGCTTTTGGTTGATGCTTCTCACTAATTAAGTCTCCACTCCTTGAACCTACCCGCCGATCATATCCGCCTGTTGTTTGGCTTAAAACTTCGCCAGCTACGCCTTGACAAAGGACTGTCTGTCAGCGAATTAGCTCAAAAATCAGGCCTATCCATTTCATATGTAACGGAAATCGAAAAAGGGCGAAAATACCCAAAAGCCGATAAAATATCGGCACTCGCCAACGCCATGCAAGTGGATTACGATACACTTGTTTCGTTAAAATTAAGCAAGAAGCTTGAGCCGATTTCGGACTTGCTTCGCTCGAAATTCCTGACCGAAATTCCCCTCGAACTATTTGGCATCGACCCCTCCGACCTGCTCGAATTACTGGCTGAAGCCCCTGCTAAAGTGAGTGCCATGATTCGTACCTTCATGGACATTGCCCTGAGCTACAACATGAGCGTCGAGCGGTTATACCTGACCATGCTCCGGTCGTATCAGGAAATGCATGATAATTATTTTCCTGATATCGAAGCCGATGCCGATCGCTTCCTGGCCGAATTTGCGCCAATGCCCGACCAGCGGGTTACCGAAGCGTTACTCATTAATCTGCTTAAAACACGGTAT
>CAXTJJ010000529.1:0-4264 GCA_964244155.1 uncultured Spirosoma sp. | reverse complement strand
TGAATCGAGCCGGGATGTAGACTTTTTGGGGCAACCCATTGTCTGGATCAGAGCTGCTGGGTTTTGCGGCACGAAAAAGCTGAAGTTCCAGGAATTACCTTCAATGAATCCCTGTCCATCGGTTTTAAATACGTCAAACTCTTTCTTGAACGAACCGTCTGCCTGCCGGGGACGCATGAAACCAATGGAGGTATCGTAAACGTTTTTCCAGTTTTCGGAGCGTTTCAGATAAGTTGTGTAGACGTCCTGCCGGTTCAGTTTCTTTGCCAGTTGGGCAATGCACCAGTCGTCATAGGCGTACTCGAGGGTGTTGGATACCGAAGTCCGGTTCGCTGTTACAGGAATATAGCCCCGATCAATATACTCCCCAATGCCTTCATAGCTTCGGTGATTGGACGTGGCTATACAGGCGTCAAGAGCCTTTTGCGCATCCCCTTTATATACGCCCTTAATAACTGCATCGGCCACAACCGACACACTGTGATACCCACTCATGCACCAGTTTTCATTGGCATAATGTGACCAGACCGGCAGCATTTTGAGCGTACTCTGGTCGTAGTGGTTCATCATGGATTGTACCATGTCATTGTTGCGTCCTGGCTGAATCAGGTTGAAAAATGGATGCAACGCCCGGTAGGTGTCCCAGAGCGAGAAGGTCGTATAATTGGTAAAACCCGTTGCTGTGTGAACGCCCTGATCCAATCCTTTATACTGGCCGTTAGCGTCCATGTAAGTAGTTGGGTTGATAAACGAATGATAAAGTGAGGTGTAGAAGTTTACCTTGTCGGTTTCAGATGCGTCGATCTGGATCTTGTTCAACTCCCGGTTCCAGTCGGCCTGGGCTTTCGCTTTCGTCTGTTCGAAATTCCAGTGCGGAACCTCGGTTTGCATATTGGCCAGCGCATTCTCCTGACTCACCGGCGACAGTGCCATCTTCAACTTCACTTTTTCGCCTTCTTCGGTATCGAAGTCAAAATACATCCGAATCTTCTTGCCTGCTATTTCGGGGAAGTTCTTTGTCTGATTAAACTTTCCCCAGAAGCCACGGTAGACCTGGGGTTTATCCAGGTTTTTCTGGCCATACGACTTGAAGGGCTTGGAAAATGACAGCGCGAAATACACCGTTCGGGTGCGGGCCCAGCCGTTGGTTTGTCGGTATCCCGTAATGAGTGTGTCATTCACGACGCGTACAAACGTCCAGACAACCTTATCCTCGTAATTGTAGATGCCGTGCGTCAAATCCAGAATGATGTGCGACTGGTCGGATTTTGGAAAGGTGTATTGATGAAAACCTACCCGGTTGGATGCTGTCATTTCCGCCGTTATCGCATCATCGTCGAGCTTAACTTTATAATAGCCCGCTTCGGCTACTTCGTTGGCATGTGAAAATGCCGACCGATAGCCACTTTTTGGATTCGACGCTATACCCGGATTGAGTTGCAGTGGTCCCTGGGTAGGCATAATCAGAAAATCGCCCAGGTCAGAATGGCCGGTACCGCTGAAATGGGTGTGGCTAAATCCGACGATGGTTTTGTCTTCATACTTATATCCGGCGCAGTATTTATAGACATCGCCGTTGTATTTGCCATTGAATTCATATGACAGCGTGTCTGAATCCGGACTTAACTGTACTGACCCAAAGGGCACGGTGGCTCCCGGAAATGTGTGCCCCATTTTCTCTGTACCAATCAATGGATGGACATAAGGAAGTAGATTCGGTTGGGCGTAGGCAAGGAGAAAGAGGAACTGAAAAAGGATCGTAAAACTAATTTTCATCATTTTTTGAAGCGCTATTCATTGGCTATAGTAACGGGCTAAAAAGGTACGAAAAGAGTTCGAGAGTGCCAGAGTCAATCTGTAAATACCCCCAACCCCCTAAAGGGGGCTTTATGTGAAAACGAGCAAAGCCCCCTTTAGGGGGTTGGGGGTATTTAAACCTGTTCGAAATCGCAAAAGCCTCCGTTCTCGCTCGGCTTTGCCGAGTGAAGGCTATCGTTCTGACGGCCTCTGGCCGATGAGATGCTAAAACGGGCCTGAGGCCCTTAAAGAAATAGCGCTCACTTGGCAAAGCCGAGCAAGAACGAAGAATCTCTGTATCTCTGTGCCTCTGTGGTTAAATCCCTTTTTTTATGCCTGATGGTCGTGCGAAATCACAACTAACTGTGCGAAATCGCACAATTTCTCATTTATTGGTTTTGTTAACTGGTTGATTAATAAGAAAATATAGAGTGGCATACCATTTGGGTCATTATCTGTAAGAACACTGCACAGAAAATGGATAAAGAACTTGCTCCGGAGATCGCCAATCGTGGCCGCAATCGTAACCTAGTGGTTGGGGTAACGGTCGTCGTTGCGCTGGCCCTGGTGTTGATGTGGGCACGGAATGCACTGAAGACATCGGTTGAAGCCGAAAAAATTCGGACGGCAACGGCTGAGATTGGCCCTGTCGAAAATTCACTCAATGCAACGGGCGAAGTCATTCCGGCTTATGAGCAGATTTATACAAGTCCCATCCGGGCCAGTATCCGGCGGGTTTTGCTTACCCCCGGAACGGTAGTGAAAGCCGGCCAACCAATTCTCGATCTCGACAAATCGCTGACAGAAATCGAACTGGAAAAACTAAACGATCAATTGGCTCTGAAACGCAACGGTATCGACCAGCTACGGATGAAGTTAAACAAAAGTCTGTACGATGCCGAAGTGAACGACCAAATCAAGCTGCTGAACATCAATAAGTTGAAAGCTGATCTGGAAGGCTCAAAACGCTTACAAAAAGTAGGTGGGAGCACCGGCGAAGATGTTACCCGCGCCGAAAATGCCCTTCGCGTGGCTGAATTGGAAAAGAAGCAGTTGGAAAATGATTTGGCTTATAACCGGCAGTCGATGGGAGCTAGCCTGCGCGAAACAACCTTACAGGCGCAAATAGAAGAGAAAAACCTGAAAGAGCTGACCCACAAACTAAAACAGGCCGATATAATTGCCGACAGAGCAGGCGTACTGACCTGGGTAAATGAAAACATCGGGTCTTCTGTCAACGAAGGCGAAATGCTGGCCAAGCTGGCCGATCTGGCTAGTTTCCGGATTGAAGGGTCGTGCTCGGATGTGTATGCTGAGCAGGTGAAAGTTGGGTTACCGGTCATCGTGAAAGTAAACGAAACCAACCTGCGGGGGCTGATTACGCAGGTGAAACCGGCGGTAAAAAATGGCATTCTCCAGTTCGTAATTCAGTTGGATGATAGCCACCATGCGTCGCTCCGGCCGAATATGAAAGTGGAAGTATTCGTGATTACCGACCGGATCGCCAGGGCCGTCCGGGTGGCAAATGGGCCCGCCTTTAAAGGAAAGCGGAAACAGTATGTGTATGTCGTGCAAAAGGGGAGCAACGTGGCACATCGACGGGAGGTAGCCCTGGGCTTGTCGAACTTTGATTTTGTCGAGATAAAATCGGGGTTGCAGGCAGGCGAGCAGGTTATCCTGACCGATTTAAGTGAGTACGAGCATCTGGAAGAAATCACGATTGAATCGAAACACTAAATCCAGATGGCTATGACTCTTTATAATGGCTTCCGCGAAAATTTTGCTATAATCTACCCCGCCCCCCCACCTGAAAAGCAGGAGAGGGGTGAAGAATTGGCTTCTTTTAGCCCCTCTCCTTATTTCAAGGGAAGGGGGCGGGGTGGGGTGAGCCGCTGGACAGTAGAATACCTCCCTCCAAGAAAACAGCTACTTTATCTCCTCTTTTTTAGTCTGATGCTGATCGTTCATCAGTTATCCGCACAAGCACAACAAACCACCCTTGCCGAAGTGCTGCAACTCGCGCAGGCGCAGTCGGTGGCGTCGAAACGCGCCAATACGCAGCAACGCACCAATGTTTGGTCATACCGCTCGTTTCTGGCGCAGTTCAAACCCCAGCTTAGTCTGGATGGGTCGTTGCCCAACTTCACTCGTTCGTATGTGCAGGTGACCCAACCCGATGGAAACATTCAGTTTGAGCCGGTATCCTATAATAACTCGATCCTCAACCTGTCACTGAGTCAGACGATTGCGCCAACGGGCGGAACGATTTTCGTACAAAAACAGCTCCAGCGGTTCGATAATTTTATCCAGAACAATACACTCTACAATGGTATTCCATTTGGTATCGGGCTGTCGCAACCCTTGTTCCAGTTCAACCCGATGCGCTGGGATCGAAAAATTCAACCGCTCTTATTTGCCGAAGGGAATCAGCAACTTATTGAGTCACTCGAACAGGTGTCGCTCACCG
>CAXTJJ010000528.1:0-4267 GCA_964244155.1 uncultured Spirosoma sp. | reverse complement strand
TATGATGTATGATGTATGATGTATGATGTATGATGTATGATGTATGATGTATGATTAGTAATAAATATTTATTTATAAATAAGGTAGAGCGTAAAAGATTACCACAAATCCACTGGTATCACCTACTTTCTCTATACGTATCATTCATCATTCACCATTCATCATTCGCCCAAATTGGGACTTGGCAAACGCATGTTAGTTATCAGTCAGGCCAATCAGTGGCCGTTGTTGGCAACATCGTTTACGCGTCTACTCAAAATGGTTTTTTCTATTACGATAAAACTGCCCATGAAACGACAACCGTTGGCAAACAACAGGGCCTGAGTGATGTTGGCATTAGTCGACTTTTGTACCTCGCCGATCAGAACCGGCTTCTTATCGCATATCGGAACGGCAATTTGGATCTTTTGTCCCTGACCGGTAACGGTGAGCCGGGTGTTGTGACAAATGTTAATACAATTGTGACTGCCTCATCATTACCCAGCACGCGAGGTATTAATCACATCAATCGCGTTGGTACCGACGCCTACCTCAGTACCGATTTCGGGCTTGTAGTGCTGGATTTGGTGAAAGACGAAATTCGAGACACGTATTTTAGTCAACGGGCAGACGGCACACCCCTTCCTGTTTTCCAAACGGCCGCCACTACCGATAGCCTCTATGCACTAACTGCCCCATTGACCCAGACTGAGTCCGGACGACGGCTTCGGGCGATTCGTTTCGCACCTAATATCAATATTGCTGATCCGGCTAACTGGCAACTCCTAACTATACCCGGACCGCTAACGGAGTCGATTGCCATTAGCCAGGGGCGATTATCGGCAACGGTTAATGGACAGGGTATTTACGAACGCCAACAAGGCCGCTGGGTACTTACGCAATCACTCACGAATCCAGTTATCAGACAATTCATGGGCCCGGCGAACTTGATTCTAGCAACAAATCAGGCTATAACGCTGGCTGGAGTAGGCTCTTTCGCCGGATCATTACTGGCCGACCCACGTGAAGTAATTGCCGATGGCAATACGCTTTGGATCGCTGACACACAAACTGGTTTACTGACCACAAGTTCCGGTACTTTTCAGCGTATTGCTCCGGAAGGGCCAACACGCGACCAGTTCGCTCAGTTATACGCATACCCCCAAACGCTGGTGGCTCTGCCCAATGGCCCGCAGGAAACAACCACATTGGCAACCAATCAATCGCCCGTTGATATACTCTCTGTCCCTACAGGGCGGTGGACAAGCAATTTCGTACCCGGTATAACGCGTGGGTTTAATTCGACAGCGTACATACCGGCCGAACAAAAACTATATTTAGGAAATTTTGGTGGCGGCCTTTGGAGCCAGACCGATGGACAAACGCCCACACTCGTAACCCTCCCAACGTCAATCAGCCCGTATATCACCAGTGTAGCGGCTGATAGTAACGGAAATTTGTGGCTGACAACCGGGCGCGCCAATGCACAACAGGCCACCCTGCACGTTCGTCGGCCTGACGGGCAATTTCAATCCTTTCCGGCTATCAGTCAAACGAATATCGTACAGATTGTGCCCGACGACAACGGTTTTTTATGGCTTCGCCCTGACCTTGGTGGCGGTCTGCTCGTTTTTGACCCTCAGGCCAATCGCAGCCTTGCTTTGGGTACCATTTCCGGACAGGGCGGTTTATTGACCAATAGTATTCGAGCTTTGGTAAAAGATCGCAACGGGGCAATTTGGGTTGGTACCGATCTTGGCCCGACGATATTTGATAACCCGGCAGGGGCTTTTGACGGTAGCATCGATGCGCAGCCTCCCCTACTTAACCGACGCCGACTACTGGCCAATGAGCTTATAACATCCATTGCTGTAGATGGAGGGAACCGAAAATGGATTGGTACACGTAGTGGCCTTTATCATGTGGCCCCCGACGGATCGCAACTATTGGATACGTTTACTGCCGAAAATAGCCCTTTACCGAATAATATTGTTCAGGCATTGGCCATTGAGCCGACAAGCGGTAAGGTAGTTATTGAAACTGGCACCGCAGACCAGCCTGGCGGGCTGGTTTCTTACCAGGGCCCAGCAACCGAGCCCGCCGAAACCCTTAGCCAGCTCACTATTTTTCCGAATCCCGTGCGACCGGATTTTACCGGGACGGTGGGTATCAATGGTTTAGTTGACAATGCAACGGTGAAAATCTTTGATGCAGGCGGGCAATTAGTCTTCGAGACCCGGTCGCAGGGCGGTACGGCCACCTGGAATCTTCGCGATTACCGGGGACGTATGGCTCAAACGGGCGTTTATTTGATAGTAGTTGTCAAGGCCGACGGTTCGGAAGGGTTAGCGGGTAAATTAGCTGTTGTCCGGTAAAAAAGGTATGCATTAGTGACGTATAGTTTGTAGTTTAACACAGCCTATAACTCAACTGCATACCGATTATGCATCTGGATGCTCAACAACCCTCTACGTTACAAGATTATTTACGCCGACGGGGCTGGCTTGATAATCAGGAGTTCATCTCCACCATCGAAACGCCGGGCAAAGGCAACATGAATTACACCCTTCGAGTAACCACTCCCTTTCGGTCGCTGATCATTAAACAATCCAGAGAATATATTGAGGCAAACCCTGCCATCCCGGCCCCCGCTAACCGGGCGGTCATTGAAGGACGTTTTTATCAGGAAGTACAACCTATTCCAATGATCGCGAGTGCCATGCCTTTGTTGATGGGGATAGACCGAGAAAATAATATTCTTGTCTTGGAAGACCTTGGAAACGCTCAAGCTTATACGTTCTTATACAATAGAGATCAATTTCTTTCTGAAACTGATGCGCAGGTACTGACCGACTACCTGTCTGAGCTACATTATCATTTTACTACTCAGGTTCCCGACCCAATCTTTACCAATTCCGATATGCGGATAGTAAACCATGAACAAATTTTCAGCACCCCTTTTTTGCAGGATAATGGTTTCGATCTCGACACAGTGCAGCCGGGTTTGGCCGAGCTGGCCCTCCCCTATAAACGGGACATGGTCCTAAAGAAAATTGTTCGATAATTGGGGCAAGTGTATCTGGCAGGTGTTTCCCCTGCTCACTCTGAACCATCATACCAACCATCGGCTAAAAAGACGCTGCTCCACGGCGATTTTCATCCCGGAAGCTGGTTAAAAACGCAGCACGGGCAAATTAAAGTTATTGACCCTGGCTTTTGCTTCTACGGTCCCGCTGAGTTTGATTTAGGTGTACTGATAGCTCATTTAACGATGGCCCAACAACCTTTAACGACCTTAAATACCATATTGACCAACTATCTAAAACCGGCTGGTTTCGACGAAACGTTGCGGCAACGGTTCACGGGTGTCGAGATTATACGTCGACTAATTGGGTCGGCGCAACTGCCCCTTAGTCTGTCCATCGACCAAAAACGGTCGTTGCTGGAAGAAAGTCGGCAGATGCTGTAGCACTAATGTCCCGGACAGCCTCCGGCTGTCTGAGCCGAAGGTTAAAGTACAAAGCTCGATTAGCTGCTTCGCAGCTTAAACAACCGGAGGCTGTCCGGGATATTACTATTGCCCACCACCTTTACTATCATCATTGCGAATTTTCTTGCTCTGCTTGCCGCCCGAACTCATCTGGCCAAATTTGTAGCTCAACGTTAACCGCACCGAGCGGTTGACAAAGAGCGATGTAGTTTGAGCGGTGTAGGTCGGCGCAAACTGATCACCGGTAATTCGTACACTCCGATTAAAGGGGTTATTGACATTTAGTGTCAGGCTAATTTTTTTATCCATCATCTCTTTCTTCGCCGACAAACCGTAGTAATACCAACCCGAATTACGGCTTTGCAATGATATCCAGCCCGATCCGACATAGCCGTTGGCTTGCAGCGTAAAGTCTTTTGGCAATTTGTATGAGGCATTAGGGCTAACACTCCAAACCCAGCCATTTGTCCGCTGGTTGAGTGCAACGCTGGTCAGGTCAACATAGGTAAGGTCTGTTCCGACGCTAACGTTAAAACTCTTGTTGGGCTGAAGCGATAGGTTCAGATTGGCTCCATAGCTGGCATTACGGCCAATGTTTTGCGGAGAAGACACTGCCACACCCTGCGCATCTACCGTCGATAACCACTCGATTGAGTTGTTGGTTTGCCGCCAGAACAGCGCAGCATTAAACGAAGCGCCCTCTTTGCCAAAGGTGCTATACGACAATTCTGTAGCGTGGGTCAATTCCGGGTTCAGGAATGGATTCCCGGTCTGAATATTCTTTGGGTCGCTGGAGTT
>CAXTJJ010000527.1:0-4270 GCA_964244155.1 uncultured Spirosoma sp. | reverse complement strand
ATTTACCGAAGATGCTTCCTGCGTCAGCATGACAAAAACGGCTTACTGAAATTCCCAAAACGTACCTTTTATGAATCAGTCAATCAATCCGTCAGCAATACCCGTGGGCGTAGTCGGTCTGGGCCTGATGGGCTGTAGCATCACGGTCTGCCTGCTCATTGCCGGGCACCCGGTCGTAGCCGTGGCTCCCTTACCCGCCGACATGGAAACGGCCGAGCCCCGCATCCGGGAACACCTGACCAAAGCGTTCGACAAAGGCCTGATTACCCAAAGCCCAGAGCTTTATTTCGAACAACTGACCATCACGGAGAATTATAGTCTCCTGAAATCCTGCAAACTCGTGCTGGAATGTACGCTCGAAGACATCGTCATTAAGAAATCGGTCTACGAAAAAATCGAAGCCGTTGTTGCCGACGATGCCCTGATTACCAGCAACACCTCAGCCATTCCCATCAGCATCCTCCAGCGTCAGATTCGGTTGCCGGAACGATTTCTGGGTCTACACTGGGCCGAACCCTCGCACACGACCCGCTTTCTGGAAATTATCTGTGGCGACTTAAGCGACCAGCAAACTGCCGACTGGCTTTACGAACTGGCTCATTTCTGGGCCAAAGAACCAACGCTGGTTCGCAAAGACATTCGGGGGTTCATCGCCAACCGACTTGCCTACGCTATGTACCGAGAGGCTTTCAATCTGGTGGAAAACGGTTACGCAACCGTCGAAGATGTAGACCGCGCCTGCCGAAACAATACGGGTTACTGGATGACGCTCGTAGGCGTTTTTCGCTGGATGGACCTGACCGGCGTACCCGCCTACCACACCGTCATGAAAGACCTGTTCCCAACCCTGAGCAACCAGACCGAAGTACCCAAACTTATCGACGATATTGTGAAAGCGGGCGGCAAAGGCGTATTGAACGCCCAGGGTTTTTACGACTACACGCCTGAAGAAGCCAGACTCTGGAAGGAAACTTACGAAGAATTCAGCTACGACATTCGGCAATTGGCACTCAAATACCCGGTGGATGTAGTGAAGAAGAAACTGGGAAAAATAGCGACGAGTAGTTGATTTGTACCAGACAGCATGGCTCCGGCCACCCGGCCTGCTGTCTGAGCCGCGATAGCGGCTAATGAGTTTCCACAGCACTTAGCCTATCGGCTCAGACAGCAGGCCGGGTGGCCGGAGCCATGCTGTCTGGTACAAACCCAAAACCAGTAAACCCATCCCATGTTCATCATCGACGCCCACCTCGACATGGCCCTGAACGCCATCGAATGGAACCGTGACTACCGGTTGTCAGCCCATCAACTCCGCGAGCTGGAAGCGGACATGACCGATAAAATAGACCGGGCAAAAGGCACCGTTTCGCTCCCCGATCTTCGCCGGGGAAACATCGGCCTGGTCGTAGCCACGCAGATTGCCCGCTTCAACCAGAGTAACGGCAACTTGCCCGGTGCTGGCTGGAACTCCCCGGAACAGGCCTGGGCCATGACACAAGCACAGCGGGCCTGGTACGAAACCATGGTCGATGCGGGCGAAATGGTCCAGATTCTGGATCGGACAAGCCTCGAAAATCACCTGACGCTCTGGCTTGACGAAAGCATTGCCAATGACAAAAAACCCGTTGGCTATATCCTCAGTCTGGAAGGTGCCGACTCGATCGTGAAGCTATCCTATCTCGAAAAAGCCTATAACTACGGCCTGCGTGCACTTGGACCGGCCCATTACAGCACGGGACGATACGCACCCGGTACCGGCCTGACTGGCCCGTTAACCGCCGAAGGCCGCGAGTTGGTCAGAGAGATGGATCGTCTGGGTATCATTCTGGATGCGACCCACCTCACCGACGAAGGTTTTACCGAAGCCCTGTCTTTATACAAGGGACCCGTCTGGGCCAGTCACCACAACTGTCGGGCGTTGGTGCCCCACCAGCGGCAACTCACCGACGATCAGATCAGGCAGTTAACCGAGCGGGGGGGCGTCATAGGTGGGTGCTTCGATGCCTGGATGATGAAGCCCGGTTTCACCCAGCGCGTGAGCAACCCCACCGAATTTGGCATCAGTCTCGAAACCATCATCGACCACTACGACCACATCTGCCAACTCACCGGCAGCAGCCAGCACATAGCCATCGGCAGCGACCTCGACGGCACCTACGGCATCGAGCAATCTCCCAGCGACCTGGATACTATCGCCGACTTACAGAACCTGACCGGGCTACTCACCAAGCGTGGCTACTCGCCGGAAGACATCGAGAATATATTTTATAAGAACTGGCTGAGGTTTCTGAGGGAAGCGTGGAGTTGATGATTGTTTTATTTAACGCTGACTTTAACATGTTTGGAAACCTTTTTACCCCTAAATCCCCTTCAGGGGATTTAGGGGTTAGAGGCACTTCCGGAATGAACTTATCACATTCACTAATTCCTAATCACATGGCAAACGACATGTTTTATGGAGCATCCCCTCAACTGTTCTTGTATGCCAAGGCACTCAGGAAAGCTATGACACCAGCGGAACTAGTACTTTGGGAATATCTACGGTTAAATAGGCTCAACGGAGTCCGATTTAAAGCACAGCACCCAATTGGTCATTTCATAACTGATTTTTATAGTCACACTGCCCGACTAGTTATTGAGCTCGACGGAAGTATCCATGATCCCAGCGAACAGCAGGAGTATGATGCTAACCGGACATATATCCTTAACGAATTTGGCATCCGAGTAATCCGATTTAGAAATGAAGAAGTTCTTGAAAGTATAGATGAAGTGCTGGCTAAAATTGTAGAATATTTACCTTAAAAATCAATAGGATTGTAGTCTTTACGGTCAATCTATTTTACCAAAGCCCCTAACCCCTAAATCCCCTGAAGGGGACTTTGTCTAAGCACGAGCAAAGTCCCCTTCAGGGGATTTAGGGGTTAGTACTGCCTCGCTCTCCTGCCATTTTAAAAAAATTTAAAATAAAATTCCGAAAAAGAGAGTATTGACCAACGACTCCTGCATCTTTCCTTCAAATGCACCAATAGCGCATTCGATCGTATGCAGGAGTACAGGGATGTAGAACCCGAAGAATTAGCCCTCGATTCGTCTTTCCAACGCTGGCAATTAAGCAATGACCCAACGGCCAGTGCTTTCTGGCAGGCGTGGCTGATTCAAAATCCTGACAAAGCCGACCTCGTCGACAAAGCGGCCTCCCTGCTCCTTTCCCTGCACCACTCCTACGACCAGCAGTTTTCGGAACGGGGAGCCATTTCTGATTCAGAAATTCAGGTAGAAATCAATCGACTACACAACTCGCTGGAGAGTCCGGTTGTACAAGTAAAGTGGTTTCAGTTTGCGCCGATTCGGTATGGCATGGCCGCCAGTATCCTGGTTGTCCTTGGCTTTTTTGGCTGGTATCTGCTCCAGACAAAATCAGAAAAAACGGGCGTTACCTATAGCGAGTTAGTTGCCCAGGTAGCGGAGCCATTACAGGAGGTAAGCAATACAACCAATGCTCCCCAACTGGTCAACCTGCCGGACAACAGCACCATCATGCTTTACCCCAAAAGCCGGGTGAGTTACGCCAGCACATTTGCCGGTACCAAACGGGAAATCTATCTGTCCGGGAAAGGTTTTTTTGAGGTCACGAAGAATCCGTCAAAGCCGTTTTATGTGTACGCCAACGGTCTCGTCACGAAAGTACTAGGGACCAGCTTTACCGTGCAGGCGTTTGAAGGGGATCGGCAGATGAAGGTAGTCGTTAAAACCGGTCGGGTGGCGGTTTATACACAGGATCAGGTAACCCTCAACACCAAAAAGGAAACGTACAAGCTGGAAGGTATCGTCCTCACGCCCAACCAGCAGATTGTCTTTTCCCCTGCCGAAACGCATCTGACCAGGAGTCTGGTTGAGAACCCGGTTCCGTTGGAGCAGGCGGCTCAGCAACAGGCATTTGCCTTCAAACGTGCACCCATCGCCGAGGTGTTCAGCACCCTCGAACAGTCGTACGGTATAAAAATCAATTACGATGAAGAAGTCATGCGCAATTGCCTACTCACCGCGTCCTTTTCTGACGAATCCCTTTTCGATAAACTGGAACTCATCTGTCGAACGATAAACGCCAGCTACAAGCAAGTGGATGGCACCATTATTATCAGCAGTAACGGCTGTTAAATGCTGGCTGTTGGTAGAGTAGTTAAATAGTGGAGTGGTTAAATAGTACCAAGTGGTAAAACCACTCCACCAATTAACCACTCCACTATTTAACCAATTAATTAATCAACCA
>CAXTJJ010000526.1:0-4275 GCA_964244155.1 uncultured Spirosoma sp. | reverse complement strand
CCGGCTAATAAGATCAAGCTGGTGTGGATCAATAGCTCCGGTTGTATCAAAGATGGTTTCGTGAAAATGGCCCATGACAACTTCACAGATAACCAGATTTCCGGCACCCGGTTCATTGCCGGTTGCTATGATTTGCTTTACCACACACTCAAAAGCAGCTGGTGATTCGGCCACGCGGGGCGGGCGTACCAGAGTGGAAGGAATGGCCGTAAAGCCCGCCTTCTCAAATTCATTGACACCCCGTTCAAATTCGGCACTCGCCAGCGACATCTGCTCAACCATGGCATAGTTGACCACGTTGATAACCACTTCGCCAACTTCTTCCAGGTTCAGCAAGGTATGTTTTTTGTGGCCATGCCGATTAATGGTCGGGGCAAAAACCAGCGTAGGCGGATTATAGCCAACTATAGTAAAAAAACTGTATGGGCTTAGATTTATTGCCCCACTGGCGTCGAGCGTACTGGCAAAAGCAATGGGCCGTGGGCCAATGGTGCCGATCATATACCGGTAAAACTCATTGGGCTTTAAATCAGTCGGGTTGATTGTTCTCATGAATGAATCGTGCCGGTTACCTCGCCCAAATCAACCCGTATGCCGTTTCGAAAGCCACGCCCTCGTAACGTCACGGTATCACCATCGGCCAGGAACGTTCGGGATAGCGTATGGGACAAATGAAGGGGTCGTTCCCCGTTCCAGCTTATTTCCAACAGAGAGCCATAACTGCCGGGCCCCGGCCCCGAAATAGTGCCGGTGGCCAGCACATCGCCAATGTTGAGGTTGCAGCCTCCCACGGTATGATGCGCGATCATCTGAGCAAAATTCCAGTAAAGATACCGGGCGTTGGAGCGACTGATACAGACCTCATCACCTCCATTAGGTTGCAGCCAAACGTCCAGTTCGAGGTCGAAATGGTTTGTCGAGTGACTTTGTAAATAGGGCAGGGGCGTTGGCTCCTGGGGCGCACCGCCGACGCGAAACGGTTTTACATCGTCAAATGGCACTACCCAGGCCGATAGGCTCGATGCGAAGTTTTTGCCCAAAAATGGACCTAGTGGCTGGTATTCCCACCGCTGGGTATCCCGCGCCGACCAGTCGTTAAAAAGGGTAATTCCGAAGATATAGTCTTCGGCCTCATCTACCGGGATGGGTTGGCCCAGCGTAGACGTATTGCCAATAATCAGGCCCAGTTCCAGTTCGAAATCCAGGGCTTGTGTGGGACCAAACACTAGCTGGTCTCCTTGCATATACTGCCCGTTCGGTCGGCGAATGGGTGTTCCCGATACCACAATGGACGACGCCCGGCCGTGGTAAGCGACGGGCATATGCCTATAGTTGGGTAATAACGGATCAACCGGTTCGCCGTTGCGGCTGGGTCGAAAGATACGTCCAACATTCTCGGCATGGTGAATACCCGCATAGAAATCCGTGTAGTCGCCAATGCGAACGGGCAAGTGCATCTGCACCCGCGATTCATGGATAAAAGCCTGATCGTGAATGTCGGCAAAAGCTGTGTCCGCATCATCGAGCAACTCATTGAGTCGTTGTCGAAAGGCTCGGTGTGCGGGTTTGCCGAGGGCGATAAAGTCGTTTAATACCGACTTTGTGAACACGGTAGAGTCAATATTGAGGCTATCAAAATAGCCCGATAAGCCCACAACCTCCAGATCGAGGACATGATCTTTGTGCTTCCAACCCACGCGGGGTGTCGATGAGTCGTAACTGAAAATGCCGTACATAACGTTGAGTGGGTAACGTAGCGCGGGTGGAAACCCGCGCTACGTTACTCGCTGATATTACTATAAATAGAATCCATAATCCGAACAAAGTGCTGGTAATCGTCATCGCTCAAGTCACCCCAGCCTTTGCGTCGCATAGCGGACACAACTGGCAGCACTTCGCTGTATTTCGCTTCGCCTGCTTCAGTCAGGTAGACCAGGAACTTGCGCCGGTCAGTGTCGGCCATGCGTCGTTCGGTTAAGCCTTTTTGGCTGAGCAGGTCGATGATACGCGTAACGGTTGGCGCATCTTTGGTGGTCATTTCCGAAATCGTATTCTGGCTAATGCCCGGATTGCGGTAAAGGTGGTCAATGATTACCCACTGATCGACGGTCAGGTCAAAACCCGCATCGTTAAATTGCTTTTGCAGCGCATTCCGGATTTTCTTGATCGTCGTATCAATCTTAAAAAAATAAGCACGCTTATCGGACGGGTGAGTCATTGGCAGGAAACAGAGTCGGTTAACAGAGAACGGTATTGATAACTGACAAAAATAACCAATCTAGCTTACTAACAAGCCTTCCAGCGTTGTCTCTATCTGTTGAACGGATTTATAAAGCTGGTCAAACGACTCGATTACGAAGTATTGTTCCTGAAAATGGTCGATGATGTAAGGTGTTTTGAGGACTGTTTGGACCTCATACGGCATACGTTTCGGCTGGTCGCTAAACAGGCTATAGGTTGTTTCACCAACAGACGACAGGATGCCACCACCATAAATGCGCAGGTGATCATCTTCCTGAATCAGACCAAACTCAACGGTGTACCAGTACAGTCGCGAGATCATATCAATGGCTTCTTCACTGTCGATATGATGCAGCGCAATCTGACTCAGTGCCGCCAGGAAATCACAAAAGGCCTGATTAGAGAGCATGGGCACATGCCCGAAGGTATCGTGAAACATATCCGGCTCGGGCAAATAATCCACCTGACCGCGCTGACGCAGCCAGGTCGTGGCCGGAAAGTTTCGATTCGTCATCAATCCGAAGAACTCCCGATTCGGGATGAGCCCGTCTACAGCCTGCACGCGCCAGCCGGTCAACTGTTGCAGGCGCGGGTTCAGATCCCGTTCGAAATCAGGAATACAAACGGCCCGAAAGCCCGTTGCCGAAATACCATCTAGGTAAGCCTGACTGGCTTTTCCGGGCAATTGCGCCATTTGCCGTTCGAACAGCAGCCGCCAAACGGCCTGGTCGTCGGGCGTATAGTTGGTGTATGTCTGAGTCATGATAAATGGAAGAAAGGGAGGAGTGGGAGGAAGGAGAAAAGGAAAACTAATGCGAATCTTCATTCTCCTTCCTCCCACTCCTCCCTTTCCTCCTCTTATAACGTTCCCCGTAACGCCTGTTCGCGTTCGATGGCTTCGAAGAGGGCTTTGAAATTACCTTTTCCGAACGAACGGGCTCCTTTGCGCTGGATGATCTCAAAAAAGAGCGTAGGGCGTGGACAAATCGGCTTGGTGAAAATCTGTAATAGATATCCTTCGTCGTCGCGGTCAACAAGAATGCCAAGTTGCCGAAGCGTGCCGATCTCTTCGTCAATCTGCCCGATGCGGTCGACAAGATGCTCATAATATGTTTCCGGCACCGTCAGGAATTCGACGCCCCGATCACGCAAGGCCAACACTGTTTCGACAATATTATTGGTCGCTACAGCAATGTGCTGAATACCGGGCCCACCGTAGAAATCCAAATATTCTTCAATCTGGGACTTCTTTTTGCCTTCGGCAGGCTCGTTAATGGGGAACTTTACCCGGCCGTTTCCATTGCTCATGACCTTACTCATCAGGGCCGTATAATCGGTGGAAATGTCTTTGTCATCAAAGGAAACGAGTTGCTGGAACCCCATGACATCGTGATAAAAGTCCATCCACTGGTTCATCTCGTGCCAGCCCACATTCCCCACCATATGGTCTACGTATTCCAGCCCTGCATCTGTTGGCTGATAAGCCGGTGTCCAGGGCTGATAACCCGGTAGAAACACCCCGGAATAAGCGTTACGCTCCACAAATACATGCACCGTATCGCCGTAGGTGTGGATGCCCGACCGCACAACATAACCCTGGTCATCCTGGTCGCGTGTTGGTTCCATATAGGGTGTTGCGCCCCGTTTGGTAGTTTCCTCAAATGCCCGTTTGGCATCATCTACCCATAAGGCTACCACCCGAACGCCATCGCCGTGCTGGTCGATATGGCGTCCAATATCCGAGTCGCCATGCAGGGGAGAGGTTAACACCAGCCGGATTTTACCCTGTTGCACTACATAGGATTCGCGATCACGCAGCCCCGTTGCCAGTCCCGCATGGGCCACGGGCTGAAACCCAAATGCCGTCTGGAAATAATGCGCCGACTGCCGGGCATTTCCCACGTATAGTTCAATATAATCTGTGCCGTTAAGGGGCAGGAAGTCGGCTGTTGAGACTTCGTTGATTGGTTGTTCCAGTTCGAGTGCTTCCATTTTTTTGTTGATGTTGATGTGTAGAGCCGCAACCGCACCGGC
>CAXTJJ010000525.1:0-4280 GCA_964244155.1 uncultured Spirosoma sp. | reverse complement strand
CGAACTCGGTACTGTCGATGACTTTAAACACCTGATTGCTATTGCCGCTAATTACGGAATGGAAATAGCAATGGATTTGGCCATTCAGTGCTCGCCCGACCATCCGTGGGCGAAAGAACATCCTGAGTGGTTCAAAAAACGTCCTGATGGTACCATTCAATACGCCGAAAATCCGCCGAAAAAGTATCAGGATATCTACCCGGTTTATTTTGAAACAGAAGACTGGCAACATCTCTGGGAAGAACTGAAGCGGGTGTTGCTAGTGTGGGGGTCGTGGGGCGTTCGAATTATCCGGGTCGATAATCCACATACCAAGCCTTTTGTATTCTGGGAATGGGTGATTGCCGAAGTCAAAAAAGAGTACCCGGATATGCTCTTTCTGTCGGAAGCGTTTACGAAGCCGAAGGTGATGCAGGAATTGGCTAAACGGGGGTTTGCCCATTCGTATACCTACTATACGTGGCGCCATACGAAGGCAGAGATGGAGGAGTACATAACGGAGCTGACACAAAGCGAAATGAAGTATTATTTCCGCCCAAACTTCTGGCCTACCACGCATGACATTAACCCGTATAGCCTGCAATCGGGTCATGAGCCACAGTTCCTCATTCGCTATTTCATGGCCGCTACGCTATCGAGTAATTACGGAATTTACGGACCGTCGTTTGAGTTGATGGAGCATGTACAGTTCCCGAATAAAGAAGAATACCTGAACTCGGAGAAGTACGAAATCCGGCACTGGGACTGGGATAAAACCAACAAAATGACCTACCTCATTACGCTGGTTAACCGGATTCGGCGCGAGAACGTAGCTTTACAAACCACCAATAATATCACGTTCTGCACCGTTAGCGACGATGCTATTATGGCCTATCTAAAAATTACGGGGAATAACCGCTTACTAATCATCGTCAATACCGATGCGTACCAACGGCGGGCGGGTATGGTGCAGGTTCCCATCTGGCAGTTGGGAATAGATCATGGCCAGTCTTATAAAGTACATGATCTGCTGACCAGTGCTTACTACACCTGGCAAGGCGAACAAAATTACGTGGAACTAGACCCATATGTGCTGCCCATGCACTTGTTTCGTATAGAGTTATAGTCAGTAAGTTGGTAAGTCAGTAAGTCGGTAAGTGGCTGACGCGCGAAAGCAATATTTACGCGTCAGCCACTTACCGACTTACCAACTTACTGACTATAAAACCTCCAGCGTATTCGTATACGAGAGCGTGGTGTTGTTCACGTCTGACGTTCCGGTTACGGGGGCCGCTCCGTTTGGTTCGGAGGTGCAGGCCAGGGGAATGTGGCCTTCGGTAGCGAACATACCCGATGTGGGATCGAGCCCAAGCCAGCCCGCGCCCGGTATATATACCTCCGCCCAGGCGTGTAAAGCCAGCGAATTTTCCGTCAGTTCAGTAGGGTCGTCCGGGGTTTTAATTCTCGGCACTACCTGCGCCAGATAACCGGACACAAAGCGAGCGGCCAGACCAACCTTTCGAAGCGTTTGCACCAGCAGCCAACCCGAATCACGACACGAGCCAATCGCCAGATCGAGCGTTTCTTCGGGTGTCTGCACACCCGGCTCCATTCGGGTCGTATAAGCTATATCCTGAAAAATGCGCTTGTTGAGCATGATCAGAAAGTCGATAGTGCCTTGTGGCGTCTGATCGATAGTCTGTAACCACTGTTTGAAATGAGTGCCTTGTTCGGCAATCTCCATGTAGGGCGCCAGGTCTTTTTTTAACTGTGGTTCGTACTCGAACGGGAACGATATGGCATAGGTATCTAGAAAAAAGTCGAACGGATTCGTTGGCACCAGCAGGGCAACAATGTCGACATCAATGGACATCATCTTCATCGGTTCCCAAAAGTCGACCCGTGCTACAAAGTTCCCGAAGGGGTCCTGCTGCCAGTGAACGACATGGTTTTCCGGCTTAATTGTCAGCGTATAGGATTCAATCACTGCCCGGCTGTGGGCCACCGGCCGAAGCCGAATCAGGTGGGGCGAAAGAGAAACTACCCGATCATAATCATATTGGGTGTGGTGATGAATGGCGACGCGGACAGGCATAGTTGATGATGAAAGGGGGATTGTTTTCTGACTTGTAGTTTCTCAAAAACCAATCGGTAGTGCTCCATGGTTTCCCGCTGGAAGCAGACACGGTTCGGGCTTTTTCGGAAAACGGCAATTAAATCCTGGAAAGGCTTATTTGTCAATAGCTTCGGTAATAAAGAAAGATAAAGCGCATATTTTTCCAGATTAAACGCCCGAAATCGCTTCCGCCACTGGCCAATTGTTTCGATGTAATCGAGCCGCCCGCTGCTCTGCGAGATGAGTTTGAACAGTGGCTGGGCATTACGAATTACCTGCTCCGGGCCATAAGGAAGCCACGAACCCGGAAACTGGGCAATCATCAGTGCTAGCATATAGGAATCCGAATCTTTTGGCGCATCCAGGCTAATCTCTTCAAATGGAATCATGTTCTTGCCGAACACCATTGTCTGCATGTAAAACCGACCACCCACTGGCAGTAAGTCATACAACTTTTTGAAAAAATCAGAGTACACTTTATCCTGCTCTCCTGCCTGATACTGTTCGATGGAACAAAAATGTTCCATACCGCCAATGCAGCTAACCGAATCGAAGATACCATAGTCGGCGGGGGTGATTGTGCGACAGTCCTTAATATCTACGGTCAGACCATTGGCCCGGCAGGCTTCCGCCTGGCCCTTCGAGAGCGTGACGCCACGACCAATAGCACCCCGTTTTTTGGTCGCGTAGGTTAGGTACGGCCCCCAGCCACAGCCCATGTCCAGGATTTTTGAGCCGGGTTTTACATTCAGGCTATCGGCAATGAATTTATGCTTCTGTTCCTGAGCCTGCTCAAGAGTAAGGGAAAAGTCTCCGTTGTACATGGCCCCACTGTAATCGCCGGTCTCACCCATGCTCAGGCGAAACACTTTGTCAATGGTTGTGTACGTAAAATCGAGGTCTTGTTGCGACGCCATAAGCCAAAGAGGGGAGAAGAGGAAAAATTAGGTTAAGTCATGCAGAGCCTGACCAGCCTTTACAGGGCGGGTTCGGGTACTTGTTTCGTTACGGGTAGCGTGTTGAGTTTCTCAAACGGAATGGGTGCCGTTTTTCCCAATGTTCGCAGCAAGCGGAAGTGAGACATAAGGGCTGAGCCAAAACTGCGATTTTCCAGATAAGGCACATCAAATTCCAGAGCCGTGCTCTTGACAATTTTGCTGATGGCCGGATAATGGATATGGCATACTTTAGGGAACAGGTGATGCTCGATCTGGCGATTCAGGCCACCGCATAAGAAAGCCGCCAGTGCCGAATCGGGCGCAAAATTTGCCGTTGTCTGCATTTGGTGAACGGCCCATGCCGACTGTATATCGCCCCGCTCGTCGGGTAGTGGAAAATCGGTGCCTTCCACGGCATGGGCCAACTGGAAAACAAGGCCCAGCACCAGGCCTTCTGCCACGTGCATCAGAACAAAGCCAAGGGCTAACTGCCACCAGGTCAGGTCAAGTACTACATAAGGAACAATCAGAAAGAAAATGTAGTAGAGTGCTTTGGACACAAACAGCTTAACGTATTCGACGCGCGGATGCGATGAGTTATCGTGATGACCAATTTCGTTTTTGAAAAATTTTACATAGTCTTTACGAAATACCCACGACAGCGAGGCCAGTGCATAGAGTGGAAAAGTGTACCATTGCTGGTATTGATGCCAGGAGCGAAGGTCTTCAGACGGATCTAGCCGAACCAGACCCGGAGCCAGTTCAATGTCTTCGTCGTGACCGGGAATATTAGTATAGGTATGGTGAACGATGTTGTGCGTTACCTTCCAGATATAGGGGTTGGCTCCCAATAAATAAAAGCTGTTACCCGTAAGCTGATTGACCCAAGTGCGTGCCGAAAAGGAGCCATGCAGACCGTCGTGCGATACGTTGAAGCCAATGAAAGCAGCAAACATGCCCAGCACCACAGCCATGCCCAGCATTGCCCATAAGCCAAACTGGTTAGATAGGATGAGTCCGTAAAGGACAGCATAGCCAATTAAAAAGAAGCTGGTCTTGCGCCACATCGCACCGTTGGCGTGGGTAGAGATACCTTGAGTTTTAAAATAAGCATCGACCCGTTTTCTAACTGTGGGGAAAAATTGTGATCGGTTTTTGTCTTTAAATTTTACTTGAGTTGACATTACGATATTAATTAAAAATCTGGCCGATTTGTTGAATCTGCCTCAATATGGGCAGGGCTAGTC
>CAXTJJ010000524.1:0-4320 GCA_964244155.1 uncultured Spirosoma sp. | reverse complement strand
ATTCAGCCTGTATCATGGCTTGAATTGCATAAGATTTAAGCTCAAGGCAATCAATATTTCCGTTAGGTTAGTATGTCATTGGCTCATTGACCATCCGTCAATAACGCAACAGCCAATTAGGTTTCTTAACGCCCTATGCGTTGTTTGTTTAACTTTACGTTATGAGCACGGTAGTAGAAGACGACAAAAAATTCACCTTTCCAGACCTCGACAATATTTATTTGGCAGCCGAACGGCTTCGAGGAGTTGCTGCCCACACTCCGCTACAGGAAAACATCAATCTATCGGACCGTTACGGCGCTAAAATTTTCCTCAAACGAGAAGATTTGCAGGTCGTCCGATCGTATAAAATTCGGGGTGCCTACAACAAAATGGCAAGCATGTCGCCGGAGACGCTGGCCAAAGGCGTGGTTTGCGCCAGTGCCGGAAACCACGCCCAGGGACTGGCCTACGCCTGCCGGAAAATGGCCGTTCATGGCACTATTTTCATGCCAACGACCACGCCCAACCAGAAGGTGAAACAGGTAAAACTGTTCGGCAAAGAGTTCGTGGATGTCGTTCTTATTGGCGATACCTACGATGATGCGTATCATGCCGCGATGGAATTTGTCGATACGCACGAAAGCATATTCGTGCATCCTTTCGATGATGTCCAGGTTATGGAAGGCCAGGGAACCGTTGGGCTGGAGATTTTCAAAGACGCTAATTTTAAGGTCGACTATCTGCTCATGGCCATTGGCGGGGGTGGACTGGCGTCGGGCGTTTCGACGGTTTTCAAACAACTAAGTCCTAAAACCAAACTAATTGGTGTTGAACCCTTAGGCTCGCCAAGCATGAAGGTGGCGATAGAGAAAGGGCACGTGGTCACCCTCGATAAGATTGACAAATTCGTAGACGGAGCCGCCGTGAAGCGGGTTGGCGATACAACCTTCGAGATATGCCGACAAAATCTGGATCGGGTCGTGTTGATTCCCGAAGGAAAAGTCTGCACCACCATTCTTCAACTCTACAACGAAGAAGCCATCGTAGCCGAACCCGCTGGCGCGTTGTCCATCGCTGCGCTGGACTTTCTCAAAGATGAGATCAAGGGAAAAAACGTCGTGTGTCTGGTGGGTGGAGGCAATAACGACATTACCCGCACGGAAGAAATAAAGGAACGGTCGCTTCTATACGAGGGACTAAAACACTATTTTATTATCCGGTTTCCGCAACGTGCCGGTGCCTTCCGCGACTTTCTGAACGTACTGGGCCCTAACGATGACATCAGCCGGTTTGAGTACGCCAAGAAAACAAACCGGGAAACGGGGCCAGCTGTTGTGGGTATAGAGCTTAAGAACCGCGAAGATTTCGAGCCTCTCCTGCAACGCATGAAGGACCAGAATATCGTGTTTGAGTACCTGAATAACCAACCCGATTTGTTTCAGTTTTTGGTGTAAACCCTATCATATATGCCTGAGATTAGCCGGTTCTATGGGATTATTATTCGCATGTTTTATAATGACCATAATCCACCTCATTTTCATGCTATCTATGGCAATGATGAAGCAATTATTGATATTCAAACGTTAAACTATGTAGAAGGTAAACTTCCCAAACGTGCTCGAACCTTAGTGATAGAATGGGCCATCGAACATCGCGAGGAATTACTGCTTAACTGGGAAAAAGCACGTAAACCAGAGGACATGTTACCTATTGAGCCCTTAAATTAGTTTAAAATTATGGCTGAGATTGAAAACATGGAAGTATTAGACAACTATCATATTCGCTTTCGCTTTACCGATGGGCTAGAAAAAATGATTGATTTCAAACCGTATATTAAAGACACTCCACTCACTAAACCTCTGGCTGATTTTGAGTACTTTAAGCAAGTACATCTTTATGAACGGGGAAGTGGTATTTACTGGCCCAATGGCTATGACTTTGATCCAACTTATTTGAGAGATTACGTGGAAGGAGAAGTCTTGGCAAAAGCATAATCGACACGTTACCACATCAAGTGTTGATGGGGTATGGTTACAACATTGTGCTACAATGTCGTCCGTCTACATGTCTACAATCCTACAATACGACGGCTATTATGCTCCGTGTCCCTTCTTCCATCCAGGCCAATCAATTTCAATCCCTGAACATTCAGCGGCCCGACGGTTCGGAGATGACGTTTGTGGCGTATCGCAGCGACGTATATCCCGAACGGAACGAGGTTTTTTTTGAGGAGCACGCCGTTATTGTCGTGCTGGAAGGCGAGAAAAAATTCAGCTCGCCCACCCAGGAACTTCACGTACACAAAGGCCAGATTCTCTTCTTCCAGCGGGGTTGCTATTCGATGAACGAATCCATCGACGCGAATTACAAAAGTCTGGTTTTCTTTGTGAATGAGAAGTCGCTGAAAGAGTTTGTCGGCCAGCACCTGAACCTGTTCGAGCGCATACAAACGCCCCTCCCGGCCGACCCTATTCTGTCATTCACCTCGTCAGCTACGTTTGCAACATTCATCAACTCGTTATTGCCTTACTTTGGGGCCAGAACCCCCTTTTTGAACGAGTTGCTGCGGCTCAAGTCGCAGGAGTTATTACTCCATCTGCTCGAACTCGACACGGCTAATTACCTCCGTGCCATTCTCTGGCACATCTATCAGGGACAAAAAACCGACCTCGATTATTTGATGAGCACGTATATACTCAAGCCACTATCCATGAGTGAGTTGTCTCGACTATCAGGGCGTAGTTTATCGGCGTTCAAACGTGACTTTGAGGAACATTTTCATACCTCACCCGGCCATTGGATACGCCAGAAACGGCTCGAACACGCGCACTTCCTGCTACGGAATACCGACAAGAACGTATCGGAAGTGAGCATGGAAATTGGCTACGAAAGTGTCTCCCACTTTATAAAGGCATACAAAAGTCAGTATGGCGCAACGCCGAAGCGGATGGTGTGAACAAACCTGCTCACTAGTTGAATTGACTTATAGTGTTTCTTTACAATTTTAAAATAATTCGTTTTACACCATGTTACATTGTACACCATTTCTTCTGTTTGACGGCAACTGTGCTGAGGCAATGACATTTTATCAAAAATGTTTAGGTGGCGAGTTAACGCTTACCAAAACTGGCGATACACCAATGAAGGACCAGTTTCCGCCAGAAAAGCATAATAAGATACTAAACGCTCACCTAAAAAGTGGGGCAATCGAGTTTTCAGCTACAGACTGGCACGCCGATACGCTGGCGCCAAAACAGGGAAATATGTTTAGCATATATTTGACTAGCGATATGTATGGCGAGCTAAAAAAGGTTTTTGATGAACTTGCAGAAGGCGCAGATAAGGATAATAGAACCTTTATGGAATTGCACGATGTACCTTTTGGAACGTATGGGCAGCTCACAGATAAATACAGTGTTTCCTGGATTTTCGTAGGGCAGAGAAAAGAATAAATGCCTGTTCAACAAGCTATTATTGAACGATGGTTCTCACCAATAACAACTCAATAATGCAAGTTCGTTAATGGCAACAGACGTACTTACGGTAACGATACATATGGTCTCAAGCCTCGATGGCTTCGTTACCAACAAAGACAACAGCGTTTCCTGGTTTGAGACAACTGACTATTTTGAGAAAGGCGTTGACCTTACAGAACAAGACACTGCAGAATTCCTTAAATCAATAGATTGCTATGTCATGGGGTCACGGACCTACGAGCATGCCCTGGAACTGTCAAAATCGTATGGCTGGCCTTATGGCGATGTACCAACAATCGTAGTAAGCCAAAGAAAACTGCCCATTGACAGGCAGAACATTGAAGTCTATTCGGGTGACCTGAGCAAGCTTGTGAACGAACGGCTTAAGCTAAACTACAAAAATGTCTGGCTTGTAGGCGGTCCAATGTTGGCCAAAGAATTTATTCGGTCAAGATTGGCGGACGAAATAAGAGTCTCCGTATTGCCAATTATTTTGGGCGACGGGCTACAGCTTTTTGACCAGATTGGCCAAGAACACGCCCTACATCTGAAAGACGTAACAGCCTATAAAAGCGGAATGGTAGAATTGCGGTATGAATTAAAAAAGGAAGAGGGGTAGTCTACAGGCAAACCCGCAAAACTACCCCCGGCGGTATATACGCAATTGATCGTACTTTTAAATACGACTAGACCGTACCGTTACCCTGACCGCATGAAAATCCTGCCTGTACTTGTTGGCTTAGTCGCCATCAATCTCGTCTTTCATTCTTACTTAAAAGCACAGCAACCTTCTAAAGCAGGGTTAACGGCTAACTTGGGCGTTTTTCCAAAAAAGCAGGTCGAGGTAGGTTCTTCGCTCTTT
>CAXTJJ010000523.1:0-4351 GCA_964244155.1 uncultured Spirosoma sp. | reverse complement strand
AATTACATAGACCTCACCATCAAGATTCAGGTTTCGAATCACCTGCGATTTACCTCCGTTACCAGATAATGGGTTGGTCGAATCGAAGCCAACGATAGCACCATTTTCATCGTAAATGAACGTATTGGCAAAGACATTTTCGGCCCGAACCCCCAGCGAAGTGACGATAGGGATGATGAATTCTTTAAATCCATTCGATACGATGTAGATCGTATCGGCATTCTCCGTCAGAAACTGTTTGTTGCGCTGAAACGAATCCGATATTTTACCCATCAGGGTTTCAACAAGGGCAGGCAACTGACTTTTATGCGCTTTCAGGAGTTTGAGCCTCAGGACGAGCGAGTCCGTAAACGAAATCTCGCCCGACATACCCCGGTCGGTAATTGCTTTAATTTCGTTCAGTACATCATCGCGGTCAGGGCGACCCGTCAGCGAGATTTCACCCAGCACGTCGAGCGCTTCAACCTTCGTAAAGGTGCTGTCAAAATCAATGATGTAATAGGTTTGTTCTAGTGGTTTGGTGAGCATGATTTAGATTTGTTCAATATCCGCATCTTCCGGCGGGGCACTGTCTAAAATTTGTTTAATTGCCTCTTGAAGAGGAGATATATGAACGGTTATTATACGCCATATGATTTCATAATCAAGACCAAAATAATCATGTACTAAAATGTGGCGAGTTCGAATTATACGCATCCATTCGATCGCTGGATGCTGATCTCGAAACGGTTTTGAAATACGATTAGCCGCTTCGCCTAAAACCTGAACGTTGCGGATTACTGCATCACGCGCCATCCTGTTTGTTAAAAATGATTCGTAGTCCAAGCCAAGAGTGTATTCCTGAATTGCATCGACAGCCTCTAGCATATCAGTTAATAATATGTAGGCTGACCGCTTAGACATAGTATAACTGATGGGTGATATAGGGCATCAACTTTGGCTTTATGGCTTTTCTGGTTACTAAATCAACGGGTTTTTGTAATAGGTTCTCCAACTCAATAGATAAGTCAATGAATTCAAAACCAACGGGGTGCTTAAATTCGACCAATATGTCAACATCGCTTTCTTCAGTTGCCGTGCCGTCTGCGTAGGAACCAAATATGGCTAAAGATGCCAAAGGGTAAGTCATAAATAAGTGCTCTTTGTTAGCTCTGAGCAGTTCTTTAATATGATTACCATCCATATCGTTCGTTTTTTATTAGTTCATTAAAAACTGCAAAGCCCTCGTTTCCGACCAGTAGGTGCCCTGAATGCCGCCGGTGCGCGGGGGGAATCCACAGTGGCCGCCCTGTTCGGGAAACTCCATCCAGACGTTGGCTAGTTCCCGGCCTAATGCTGTTGGATAACATTCGGGTGATAAAAACGGGTCATTTTTCGCATTGACGAGTAAGGTTGGAATAGCAATGTCAGGGATAAACCGGAGCGCACTACTCCGCGTATAATAATCGGTTACATCCCGAAAGCCGTTCATTGGTGCCGTAAACAGGTTATCGAATTCACGAATGTTACGCGCCTTTGTTAAAGCTTCTGTTGGGAAAACTCCCGGCATTACGGCCGCTTTCTGGAGTATTTTTCGTTTGAGCGTCCGGTTGAACCGGTAATTATACACCAGGCTATCCCACTGTTCGAGTCGGCGGGCTGACCCCATCAAGTCGACCGGAACCGAAAAAACGACGGCTTTTTTGATGGCCGGATGTAATCCCATACCGTTCCCGCCGAGGTATTTCAGCGTGACATTGCCGCCCGCACTGAACCCCATAAGGCATATGGTTTTATAACCCTTCGATAAAGCATGTTGAACGACGAAGTGTAGATCACCCGTTTCGCCGATGTGGTAAAACCGTTGCTGACGGTTCATCTCGCCACTGCATGAGCGGAAATGCCAGGCCAGACAGTCAAAGCCATTATTCGTCAAATGATTGACCATGCCGGCCAGGTACGAACTTGTTGAACTACCCTCAAGACCATGCGAAAGTATAACGAGCGTTTTTAAGGATGAATGGGCAATGGTGGCTGAACGGTGATTTGCCGTTGATGTATCATTTGAATAACCCCAATCCAGATCCAGAAAGTCATCATCGGGCGTATCGATCCGGTCTCGAACATAGTTCGAAGAAACCCTACGAAATAGCGAGGGAATAATGGTTTGCAGGTGGCCGTTCCACAAGCGGATAGGCGGCACATAACTTGATGGGGCAATCAACGGCATTACCGGACGCGGGCGATTGAAGCCTCAAAGGTAAAGGTTCTGGTAATTAGAAGCTTGATAAACCGTAAAAAACATAGGAAGAACGCAACAAGGTCGCTCCTCAACAGAGCGACCTTTTGCCTGAATGGGAAGAATAACCTACAACGCCAGTTCTTTCTCCGATACAATTGTCAGCACCTCGGGGTCTTTCAACCGCACGGCTAAGCCTAGTGTTTTGGGGACTTCATAGTGAAAATAGAACTTCATGGTGTGAATTTTGCCTTCGTAGAAGACTAAATCGTCACCCTGGGGATTCTGTGTGAGAAGTGTTTGCTTGGCCACAACTGCTTGTTTAAGCCACTGCCAGGCGACAATGACAATCCCAAACATATCCAGAAACAGGGTCGCATCCGATAGATAGCGTTCAATATCACCTTTCTGAACGTGAGGTAATAAGCTCGCCATCACCTCCTGCACACGCCTGAGTTCAGCGGTTAGTTGGTCGGCGTAGGGTTTCAGATCATCGAAGGTGCTGGCTTCAGCAATGAGCTTGCTTATCTCGGCAAACAGTAATTGGGGTGCTTTGCCCCCTTTCATGGTCATTTTGCGGCCAAGAAGATCCTGCGCCTGAATGCCCGTAGTGCCTTCATAGATTGGCGTTATCCGAATATCCCGGTACAGTTGCTCGACCGGAAAATCTTCTGTAAAGCCATACCCACCGAACGTTTGCAAACTCTGGCTCACCGACTGCACACCCATCTCGGAAGGGTAGGATTTCGCGACCGGCATTAACAGGTCGAGCATCAGAAAGGCATTCTCTTTTTCGTCACCTTCGGCTACTTCGCTGATGTCGTAGAGCCGGGCCGCTTCGATAAGCAAGGAGAGGGCACCTTCCGTTACGGATTTCTGGAACAACAGCATCCGCCGAACGTCGGGGTGATTGATAATGGCTGTCTGGGGCGAATCCAGCCGGTTTTTCTCATTCAACCGTCGGCTTTGCGGGCGTTCACGAGCGTATTGAAGGGCTGCATAATAGGCCGCTGTAGCAATAGCGGTCGCCGTCATGCCCACACCAATCCGGGCTTCGTTCATCATCTGGAACATATACGGCAAGCCCTGATGAGGTTCCCCAACAAGGTAGCCAATCGTGTTATCGTTCGATCCCATAGTCAGGTGCATGGCGGGGACGCCTTTCTGCCCCATTTTATGGTAAACACCCGTTGAGACAACATCATTATCGACGAAATTGCCCGATCCGTCGGGACGATACTTTGGCACGACAAACAGCGAAATGCCTTTTGTTCCCAAAGGTGCGCCCTCAATTCGAGCCAGCATCAGGTGAATAATATTCTCGCTCGCATCATGGTCGCCCGCCGAGATAAACACTTTCTGCCCTTTGATCTGGTAGGTGCCATCGGGCTGTGGCGTTGCCGAGGTCGTTACATCGGATAGCGACGAACCGGCCTGTGGCTCTGTCAGGGCCATTGTTCCCTGCCAGCTTCCGTTCAGCATGTTCGGTACGTAAAATTCGCTTAGTTCAGGCGAGCCGAACGACGTAATCAGGTGGGCGGCCCCGGAGGTCAGGCCGGTATACATCATGCCATTATTAGCTGCCATCAAGATAAATCCTACACAGGAGCTAATCATTTCGGGCAATTGTTGCCCGCCATGTTCGAATGGAAAACCTGCGCCAATCAGACCAGCCTCGCCCATCGCTTTGAGGTATTCCTTGATTTTTGGGTGAACTGTAACCTGCCCATTTTTAAGTTCGGGCTGGTTTTTATCCACTTCCTTCAAGTAGGGGTGCATCAGTGTATCAGCAATGTATGTTGCCGAGTCGAGCACGAGGTTAAAGGTTTCGCGATCGTGGGCACTGAAGTAGTTGTATTTAGTCAGTTCATCGGCTTTGAAGACTTCGTGAAGCAGGAACTGGAGGTTGCGTTTGCTAAAATAAGTTGTTGCCATGCGGGGCGATGCGATTAGGAAAAAGGTATGATTACATACAGTTGTAAAGCTAAAAATACCACTCTTTGACTTTACATTTTATACCAGAACACCGATTTTTATGATTTCCATAAGCAAAGAAGCTTTTTCGGTAGAAATCAGTGGAGATCATATATATCATAAATACTTGCGTTCTATCAATATTTATATACTTCTCTG
>CAXTJJ010000522.1:0-4362 GCA_964244155.1 uncultured Spirosoma sp. | reverse complement strand
TAAATACGCCGTCTCCTCGAATAAAGAAAAAGATTACTTTTACCGCAACTTGTCCTAAAATGATCTGATGGTGACTTTTTTTTTACCCCTGTTTCCGGAAACCGATAAATCTGCCTGGTTGACGCAGGTCCGGAAAGAGTTCAAACCTACCCGGGATGGCGATGACGCCTACGAAAGTCTGCGCTGGCACACCGAAGAAGGTTTCACCCTGGAGCCTTATTATACGGCCAATGACCTGGCAAATGGCCCGCTTACCGATCTCCCCCTAAAAGCAATTCAGGCCGCCCAAAAGCAGAATCCGGGTTGGCTCAACGCGCCGGACTGGGTTGTTGGCGACGAAAAATCGGATAATACCAGTCTACGCGATGTACTTACCCGTGGTGCCGATGCCCTTATTCTTACCCTGTCTACGCAAACCGAGCGGCTTGGCGACAAACTCTCCCGATTGCTGAATGGCATAAAACTCAGCGAAAAGCCTGTCTACTTCCGACTGTTGGACGATACGGCTACGGATTTCGTTCGGGCCCTGAAAACCATAGCACCTTATAAGCTTAAAGGAGGCTTGCTGATGGCAGCAGGCAAGTCGACTGCCGAAGCCACCCGGCTAACAGTCGATTCGCCCCAGTTCCGCACGATTTGCGTCAGCAGCCACGCATTCCACAACGCAGGAGCAACAGCTACGCAGGAGTTAGCCTTTACACTGGCTTCGCTGGCCGATACCTACGACCAGCTTACCAATAATGGCCTGACCATTGAGCAGCTTGTTCCGAAAACGATACTATCGGTATCTGTTGGAACAAGTTATTTTCTGGAAATTGCTAAACTCCGGGCACTGCGTGTGCTGCTGGGCCGGATGGTAGGGGCCTATGGATCAACGGCTTCATCATTTTTTGTGCATTGCCAAACATCAACCTTCTATGACGCCAAAGCCACACCCAACACCAACCTGCTCCGGGCCACGACCGAAGCCATGGCGGCTGTTATTGGCGGCTGCGATGCGCTGACGGTTCACCCGTATGATACCGTTTTAGGAACGCCCGAAACGCTGGCGAATGACCCCTCTGACAAAGGGTTTGCGGCCCGTATTGCCCGAAATGTATCGGTCTTGTTGAAAGAAGAAAGTTATCTGGATAAAGTCGCCGACCCCTCGGCAGGCTCGTATTATATTGAGAACCTGACCCATTCGCTGGCCGAAGCAGCCTGGACGTTGTTTTTAACCGTTGAGAATCAGGGCGGTTTTGCCAAAGCAGTAGCCAATAACTTTATTCAATCTGAAGTTGAGCGGGCCTATCAGGCCAAAGTTGACGCGGTGCGCAAAGGCAAGGTTTTGGTAGGCGTAACGAAGTTCCGCTTCGACGAGCCATCTACGCAAACCTACAATCCATTATCCGATCAAACTGGTTTATTACCTGACCGACGCCTGGCTGAGGTCTTTGAATAAACCCGTCCTACCAACAATAAGCATGAGACCCACCTACGTAACTCCCGACAGTAATTTAACAGCGAACGAAGAACAGGCAACCCTATTCCAAGCCTCAGGTCTTACCCCTTTTTCAACCGCCGAAGGCATTAGACTGAAGCCCCGGTTTACGGCTGCTGACATAGCCGATACAGATCACTTAAATTACGCGGCCGGGGTTCCACCGTTTTTGCGGGGTCCCTACGCCAGCATGTATGTTCGCCAGCCATGGACCATCCGTCAATATGCGGGTTTCTCAACAGCCGAGGAATCAAACGCGTTCTACCGACGAAATCTGGCAGCCGGGCAGAAAGGTCTTTCCGTAGCGTTCGATCTGGCCACACACCGGGGCTATGATTCTGACCATCCGCGCGTGGTAGGCGATGTCGGAAAAGCCGGTGTCGCTATTGATTCGGTAGAGGACATGAAAATTCTGTTCGACCAGATTCCCCTCGACCAGATGTCGGTGTCGATGACCATGAACGGCGCGGTACTGCCCATCATGGCCTTTTTTATCGTCGCTGCCGAAGAGCAGGGTGTACCGCCGGAAAAACTATCAGGTACGATCCAAAACGACATTCTGAAAGAGTTCATGGTGCGGAATACCTACATCTATCCACCCGAACCATCCATGCGCATCGTGGGCGATATTTTTTCGTATACGGCGCAGCATATGCCCAAGTTTAATTCGATCAGTATCAGCGGGTATCACATGCATGAAGCGGGTGCCCCGGCTCATCTGGAACTGGCCTACACGCTGGCCGACGGACTCGAATACATCCGAACGGGGCTACGGTCGGGCATGGGTATCGATGCCTTTGCTCCTCGCCTGTCTTTTTTCTGGGGCATCGGTATGAATCATTTTATGGAAATCGCCAAGCTTCGCGCCGGACGCTTGCTCTGGGCTAAAATTGTGAAGCAGTTTGAACCGAAGAATTCAAAATCACTGGCCCTTCGAACGCACTGCCAGACATCGGGCTATAGCCTGACTGAGCAGGACCCCTTCAATAACGTGGCTCGTACAACCATAGAAGGCCTTGCGGCCGTGCTGGGTGGTACACAAAGTCTGCACACCAACTCGCTGGACGAAGCCATTGCGCTCCCAACCGATTTTTCGGCTCGTATCGCCCGAAATACGCAACTCTACTTACAGCACGAAACAGATATTACCCGCGCGGTTGACCCTTGGGGCGGCTCGTATTACGTCGAATTTCTGACAAAAGAGTTAGTTGAAAAAGCCTGGGCTTTACTCGAAGAAGTTGAGCAGTTGGGCGGTATGACCAAAGCTATTGAAACCGGTCTGCCTAAACTCCGGATTGAAGAAGCCGCTGCTCGAAAACAGGCGCGTATTGATTCCGGCAAAGATGTGATTGTAGGGGTAAACCGCTACAAACCCGGCATGGAAACCGTCATTGACCTGTTGGACATCGACAATCAGGCCGTCCGCGAAAGTCAGCTAAACCGGTTGAAACAGGTAAAGAAAAGCCGGAATCAGGAAAAGGCAGCTGCTGCCTTAGACGCAATTACAGCCGCAGCTTCAACCCCTACCCCAGCCCAAAATCTTCTTGCACTTGCTGTTGAAGCAGCTCGGCAGCGGGCTACTCTTGGTGAAATCTCCGACGCTATGGAAAAAGCATTTGGCCGTCATAAGGCCACCATTCGGGCTATATCGGGCATCTACTCGGCCGAAGTATCGGATGATGAAAATTTCCGTATTGCCCGCGAAATGAGCGATCAGTTTGCCGAACTCGACGGACGCCGTCCTCGCATTCTGGTTGCCAAAATGGGGCAGGATGGACATGATCGGGGTGCAAAAGTTATTGCCACCAGTTTTGCCGATCTGGGTTTCGATGTCGACATGGGGCCGTTATTTCAGACGCCGGCAGAAGTAGCTCGTCAAGCTGCCGAAAACGATGTGCATATAGTGGGCGTATCGAGTCTGGCAGCGGGTCACAAAACGCTGGTTCCACAACTTATTAACGAGCTTAAAATGATTGGCCGCGACGACATTTTGGTGATTGCCGGGGGTGTTATTCCGGCAGGCGATTACCAGTTTTTATACGATGCGGGCGTCAAAGGCATCTTCGGTCCCGGAACGGTGATTTCAATAGCAGCTCAGAAGATTTTAAAAGAGCTGATGGCTTCGTAGGGGTATCCAGAATTACCATTCGTTAATATTTCCTAATTGATTAAATCATATAGGTAGAGTTTGCCAGATGACTTCGTTTATGAGTCAGTATCTGACACCCTCTACTTATATGGCTAACCCCTATCTCCTTTTACTTGTTTTTCTGACCAGCCTCTCCCTCCATGCACAAACGAGCAACTTGGGGTTTGAACAGCGTGCAGCCGATGGTCAACCCGTCGGCTGGAGTAGTCTTAGCAACGACTACTTGTTCACGCTTGATTCGTCAGGTACGCATAGTGGTCGGTATGCGCTCCAGGTTGCGTATAAGAACAGTGGCGTTTTTGGGGGAAGCCATTGGCGAATACCAGCCACTTTCGCAGGTAAAAAGCTCACCCTCAAAGCGTTTGTCAAAACCACAGGAACAGGTACTGAGCCAAACACCTACGCAGGCTTATGGATGCGTATCGACGACGCGGCCAGCAAGGCACTAGCCTTCGACAACATGGCTAGTCGAGGTATAAAAGGCACCAATGACTGGCTGCCTTACACCATTACCCTCGCCATCCCCGACGAAGCCGCCAGTATTCATCTGGGAGGCATATTGATAGGAAAAGGAACCGCCTGGTTCGATGACTTTGAGCTAACGGTCGACGGAACTCCTGTCGAGAAAGTGCCTTTGAAGACAGTAAAACTGACGAAAGCCCAGACCGACACAGCTTTTGCCAACGGCTCGGGCATTGAACTTACCTCGCTCACCAAACTGCAAATCGACAAC
>CAXTJJ010000521.1:0-4365 GCA_964244155.1 uncultured Spirosoma sp. | reverse complement strand
CGATTCGCATCCTGACGTTGCCGCCGTGCGGGATCTACTTCACCCGCGATGTCACAAATACGCCGGGGCGGCTGTAGACATATTCTTCGATCATTTTCTGGCCGCTAATTTTGAGCAGCTTACCGGCGAATCCCTGTCCGATTTTGTCCAGAACTTCTATAAGACCTTGCAGGAGAATCAACGTCGATTGCCCGCCGGAGCCGCCCGAATGGCCGACTATATGATTCGGCAGGACTGGCTTACAAATTATCAGTTAATCGAAGGGGTTGACCGCTCCTTAAAAGGGGTAGCCCGTCGAACGGCGTTTCCGTCGGGCTTAGATACGGCCATTCTGGATTTAGAGCGGTACTACGACCAGATTGCCGAGCATTTCACCTATTTTTGGCCTACTTTAGTCGAACAAATTCAGCAAACGCGTCAAGCGCTTGCCTCACGATCATGAACAAGAAAACAACAGTCTCTTCGCTTATTGGATTAGCCCTTATCCTCTGTGTTGTCATAGCTCAGGTTGGCTGGAAAAACGCTGAACCCTGGCGTCCCGATCAGTTACTGGAGCCAGCTGATTTGGCCGAAACGATCAACACGCCCAGCGCTAAAAAGCCCCTTATTATTAGTGTTGGACCAGCGGCCTCCATCAAAACATCCGTTGGTGTCGGACCGGGCAGCGAAGCCGAAAATCTGGCGAAGCTTGAAAAGTTATTGAGCAAAGAGCCTAAGGATCGGGAAATCGTGATTTACTGTGGTTGCTGTCCGTTCAAAAACTGCCCAAACGTTCGTCCGGCGTTTACGAAGCTCAACGAACTTGGCTTTAAGAACCACAAGCTGCTGAATCTGACCAAAAACCTCAAGACGGATTGGCTTGATAAAGGGTATCCGGCAGTTGAGTAAATAGTATATGGCCATTGTTTGAGTCTTCAAAAAAACAGTTAACCACGGAGGCACAAAGTACACAGAGGTTTAGTAGGGCACTTTTTACCCCATTAAACCTCTGTGTACTTTGTGCCTCTGTGGTTAATTAGTTTTGTTTACCGCCAGTGATAGTTAAATGTTGTTTTATCCTTTTTACAGCCAAAATTTTAATATCAGTCCATAAACTCATGGTCTACTTTCTGATAAGTTACCAAGCTACCTGGCATCTACAGCACCCACATGGTCTGATTCAGAAACGGGAGTTTTCCGGTTCCAGTACCAGTAGAACGGGAAGCCGGTGGCAATCAGTCCAAGTCCAGTCAATGCCTCGCGGGGTTGATTGATAAGTGTCATGATGACCAGTAGCATACAACAACCCAGGAAAAACAACGGAACGAAGGGATAGCCAACAACCCGATAGGGACGCGTCAGGTGGGGCTGTTTATGGCGAAGGATAAGTACACCCAGGGCCGTTGCACCATAAAAGATAAACGAAGCAAACACCAGCATGTCGGTGAGTTGATCGAAGCTCCCGGACCAGACCAGAACGATAGCCCACATTGCCTGAAGTAAAATAGCGACCGACGGGGTTCTGTAGATGGGATGGATAACCGCAACGGATTTGAAAAACAGCCCATCCCGCGCCATTGCAAAGAAGATACGGGCAGGCATCAGTATCGACGCATTGGTAGAATTGGATGTCGTAACCAGAATCAGCACCGAAATAAACAGGGCTCCCGCCCAGCCAGCAGCCTGCTGTACTACCTCGACAGCCGCAATTTTGTCGGGCGTACTGGCCATTTGAGCAAGTGCATCAATGGGTAACACGTACAGGTATACCGCATTTAATAATACATAAATGGCTACTACTATGGTGGTTCCCACGCCAAGAGCAATGGGTAGATTTCGCTGCGGATTTTTGATCTCTTCGCCAATGTAACCAATCTGATTCCAGCCTTCATACCCCCAAAATGCTCCCAGCGACGCAACGACTAAGGAACCCAGTAACCCCCTTGGCGCACTCGACACCTTTTCCTGAACAGATTGTGTTAAATGGTTAAAGCTACCAAGCTGCGATTGAAAGCCAACAACGGCAATAATCAGTACGGCAACAAACGTAAGGTAAATGAGAAATCGGCTGAGGCCCTCGGCAAATGACACGCCCCGGTAATTGACTAAGCTCAAGAAGATGATGAGTGAACAGGCAATCAACTTAACGACAAAATCGGCCGAAGCACCATGCGAACCCGTGATGGTGATTAGTGATTGCCCGAAAATGTAGGCAAGAGCCGCAAGGGTGGCTGTTCTCATGACGGTAAAGGCACCCCAGCCGTACAAAAAGGCAAATAGACGCCCATAGACCCGCTTAAAGTAAACGTATTCGCCCCCCGATTGGGGAAACATACCCGCCATTTCGGCATAGGTCAGGGCTCCGGCCAGACTCACAAACCCGGCGACAATCCAGCAAGCCAGCACCAGGAGGGGAGAGCCTAATTCGGCGGCCATCGGAGCCACCTTTTTGAAAACACCGGAACCCACTATACCACTAACCACTAACAAAATAGCGGAGCGAAGGCCAAGAGAACGAGCAAGTTTGGTCATGTGTTAGTCTGTCGATGTCTGATAAGTTACAGAAATAGTTGGCTTGATGGTCAATATGCCAAATAATTGTGTGTAAACAGGATAAAAAGCCTATTGATTGCGTAAGTAGGCGAGCAGTGCCGGAAGAAAATCGGTCATGCTTTTATAGTCGAGCATAGCCTGGGGCGTACTGCTGAACACCTTCGCCATACGCTCAGCGCCGTCTGGACGCAAACGGACTTCGTCGGCGAGGAGGTTCTGGTAGGTGTGAATTCCGAAGAGAACCGCGCCGGAACGGGGCAGCCGTGTGAGGGTTTGCCGTTCAATACGGATGTAGAGTTGGTCACCAATGGTATCGGTCGTGAGGTAAGGTAATTGCTCGGCAAGACGTTGTTTCAGGGCGGGTAAGTGGCGGCTCGTCATGTCCAGCTGGTTCGATACCTTCACGCTCCAGTTAAGGCGCCAGACGGGACGACCAACCGGCAGGCGTTCCAAAAATTTTTGAGACGCCCGCATCATCGGTTCTACAATAGGAATAATGGGTGCATGAATTTGCCAGAAGGGTAATCCGAGTTTCTCATCCAGACACCAGTCATTGGCAAAACATAGTTGTCCGGCAACCAGAACGGCTTTCTCGCCAGCTAGCAGAATCAGGTCTTCCTGAACCTGCTGCCCAACCCAGTTCAGCGGGTCAACAGGTAACGTAGTGGAATCGCCCGGAACAAAACTTGTTTTTTCATCGAGCAGTCTATTATGCCAGTGCCAGTAGTTAGTCTCTTTTTGGAGTTCAAACCAGTCGGGTTTAGACTGTGCCAGCGATGTTAAAATCAGTTCCAGAACTTCCCATTGGGCCGTTTTATTGTCTGGAAGCGACTGGTAGTAATAAGCTGGCAGCTCTTTCAGTAATGTCCGTTTGAATAAAAGGTCAGCCAGATAATGGTCGTCAACGTCGAAGAGCGGATCATTTTCGCCAAAAGGAAACGTGCCCATCTTGTCATTAAACTGTTGGCCGAACGGGAAATAGGGAAGCATTAATTGATGTACGAAGTATGATTTATAAGTTACGATTTCCCACTCTTAAAGGCGTATAAGCCCTAGTCCGGCTCCGCCGGTTGGGCGCATATAGCCATCATCAACGATGAAGCCCCCCGAAACGACATCTTCAGCCAAGTCGAAACTGCCGTCGAGGTCAAGATATCGCGTATTGGGGCAGGCAAAAGCAGTATGCAAAGCCGCCGTAATACTAACCCGACTTTCGTCATTACACCCCCAAAACAGAGCGATATTGGCCGGTTGGGCAATGTTAGCGATGTGAATGGCCGACCGAATTCCTCCGCACTTCATGAGTTTAATGTTATAAATGCCAAAGGGACGAGGTTCGCTGGTGAGCTTTATCGCAGCTTTAGGACCCTGCAACGATTCATCGGCGGCTAACCGGCGTCGTGTTTCTATGGGTAATTCCAGCAACGCGCGTTCCTGGCCAACGGGAAGGGGTTGCTCAATCAGCTCGACATCAGCGCCTTGGGTTGCACTTAGAAAGCGTTGTAGCTCAGAGAGATTATACCCCTGGTTAGCATCGACCCGGATGGTCAAACCATGTCCGTAGGTTTCCCGTAATTTCAGGATGCGTTCAATGTCTTCGTCTACATTCAGACCCGTTTTAACTTTCAGCACTCGAAACCCCAGCTTGATATAGTCTGCCGCTTCGGCCAGCGTCCTGCCAACGTTCATGATCCCAATTGTAACAGAGGTGGGCAGGGTGCGAATATTGCGACCATAAAACTGGACAATTGGAATACCCAGGCATTGACCAAACGCATCATGAATGGCAATGTCCATCGCAGCCAGCGTACCGGGGGCATTGGGGAACTGGTT
>CAXTJJ010000520.1:0-4399 GCA_964244155.1 uncultured Spirosoma sp. | reverse complement strand
GGTTAGTCCGAAATGAATAAACTCCAGATAGGGTTCAACCGGCGATCCTTCCAGTTTCTCTTTAATAAAATACTCAACCGCCTTGACATCGTGGTTCGTCGTTTTTTCAATCTCCTTAATACGCAGCGCGTCGGCTTCCGTAAAGTTTTCATAAAGAGAACGAAGGCCCGGAAACTGCGCTGGATCGACACCAGCCAATTGCGGCACCTGCCATTCGCACAGGGCAATGAAATACTCGATCTCAATACGAACCCGGTAGTGAATCAGGCCCAGTTCAGAAAAATACAGGGCTAGTGCGTCAACTTGTGACCGATAGCGACCGTCAATAGGCGAAATCGCCGTTAATGCAGATAAATTCATGTATGATATAAGATGTAGGATGTATGATGTAGGGTGTATGATACAGGATGTAAGTAACTCACATCCTGTATCATACACCCTACATCATACATCAAAATGGGTTTAGGTACAGACCAATACCTAACCAAGTCGTTTGCTGTTGTTCAAACTGACTATAAGGGCGGAAGCCTGAGTAACCCTCAAATAAAAATGTCAGATTATTTTGTGTACGGCCCAATTCAACGCCAATACCACCATGAATACCGGGTCTAAAATCAGTTTGTTGCCAGAACTTAATATCGACCCCACCCACCAAGCGGGCTGCATGCGTGGATGGTTTCTTATAAAAAGCTCCCACTTGCGCACTGAATGGCTTCCGCTCTTCTGTTTTACGCAGAACAACACCAAGCCCGCCATATAACCGCCAGTTGTTAACCGTCCGGCTATAGGTTGCGTCCAGCAGTTCGTAATTCACCGAATTAGGCGATGGAGCTGTAATTTTATTTCGGTAGATATAATCATCACCTAAGTGAGATGACAAATGGTAAACTCGAAAACGATAATTATTTTCTCCCCGCCGAACATTGTAAATGATACTGATTTTATAATCGGTATTCATGATTTGCCGACGTGCTTTATCCAGAACATCGTCATGATAAGCTTCAAACTGCGTAAACGATGCCAAGTCAAGCACCCACTCTTCTGAACGACCAGGTTGGGTCGTTCGACGGTAAAACGGTTTGGCAAACCCAAAGGCAAAGGGTACAATACTGCCCTTATATTTTTGGCCTTCGGTCCAGTAACCCGGCAATACACTCCCGTATGTTTGCGCTTCAAGCGGATCTAACAAGATTGGCTCGAACAGGTGTCCTTTGGGCAGAAACTCCTGTGTAGGCCGACTAACACTTAGCTCACGACCCGACTCCATAGCAGTTGAATCGACTGATTCAGGCTTCCGTTCACGCTTAACCCGCTCCGGACGTGTTGCCTTGACAGGGGCATCAAGGGCGGGGACAGCTACTGGCGTTGGTTCGACAGCCGGGGGTGAGGGTGCCGACGTCGGTTCAGAAGCGGCTTCTTTCTTTCGTTTTTCTCGCTTCTCCTTCCGTGTCGGCTCAGCAACAGTAGGCACTGGTGGTACGGCCGATGGCTGATTGACGGTCGGTGCTGGTGTTGCAGGCACAACTGCCGGTTTGGCAACCTCAGCTGGTGACTCAATCGGCTTACCTGCTTTTTTGGCGGCTCGTTGACGTTCTTTTTCTGCCTGTTTAGCCTCATAGTCACGCTGTTTCTGTAACCACTCGGCCCGAATCTGCCGTTCGCGCTGAATTTCCCGATCTATTTTTTCTTTCTGCCGTTGCTCAGCAGGTGTTAAAAAACGAGCAGGTGATGTACTAGGCGTTTGCGCCAGAGCTCCTGTTCCAAGTAAGAAACCCAGTAAAAGAACTGACAGCGTTTTTTTCATAAAGTAGAAGCCGTAATTAATGGTTAATCAGATAGTTAATAGAGGGATTTACTGTTTAAGCTCGGCGTAATGTTTGTAGAAATAAGGAATAGTTTCGATGCCCTTATAAAAATTAAACAGACCGTAACTTTCATTAGGCGAGTGCAGAGCGTCGCTATCCAGACCAAAACCCATCAAAATTGATTTAACGCCTAATTCCTGCTCAAAAAGAGCCATAATCGGGATACTTCCACCGCCACGGGTGGGAATGGGCTTCTTACCCCAGGCATCTTCAAAGGCTTTGCTAGCTGCTTCAAATTCAACCGAATCGACGGGCGTTACATAAGGCATGCCCCCATGATGAGGAACAACAGTAACGGTAACACCTGCCGGGGCGATAGATAGAAAATGGTTAGTGAACAGAGCTGTAATCTCGTCGGGCGTTTGATTGGGCACCAAACGCATACTGATTTTGGCTGATGCCTTAGATGGCAACACTGTTTTGGCGCCTTCACCAATATAACCGCCCCATATGCCATTCACATCAAGCGTTGGTCGGATCGATGTACGTTCGTTGGTTGAATAGCCCGTTTCGCCCATCACATCCTTGATACCCAAATCCTCCATATAGTCGGTTAGGTTGAAAGGAGCCTTCGCTAGTTCCGCCCGTTCGGCATCACTCAAATCGGCAACATTGTTATAAAACTCAGGAATGGTAATGCGGCCGTTTTCGTCGTGGAGCGACGCAATCATGTCGCACAATACATTGATCGGGTTGGCTACTCCACCGCCATACACACCCGAATGCAAATCACGGTTAGCACCCGTTACATGCACTTCTACGTAAGAAAGACCTCGTAGACCCGTTTCCAGCGAAGGCGTATCGTTCGAGATAATACTCGTGTCCGACACCAGGATCACATCGGCCTTCAACATATCTTTATTAGCCGCCACGAAGATGCCGAGATGGTCTGAACCCACCTCTTCTTCCCCCTCAATCATCACTTTTACGTTGCACGGTAACCCATCGGTAGCCACCATAGCTTCAATAGCCTTAATGTGCATATAGAACTGACCTTTATCGTCGCAGGCACCCCGTGCATAAATGCGTTCGTTCCGAATCGTCGGTTCGAACGGGGGTGTAAGCCACAGTTCATAGGGATCAGCAGGCTGTACGTCGTAATGACCATAAACCAGCACGGTTGGCTTAGAGGGATCTACAATTTTTTCGGCATACACAATCGGATGACCCGGCGTTTCGTAGAGTTGCGCTTTGTCCAGGCCAGCCGCCTGTAATTTATCTTTTACATATTCGGCTGCCCGGCGAACGTCGCCTTTGAAGTTGGAATCGGCAGAAACAGATGGAATACGGAGCAGTTCTACTAATTCATCTAAAAACCGCTGTTTGTTCGCTTCGAGGTACGTGATCATGCTTGATAAAATGTATGCTTTAGGATATATGGTTATCATACATCTCTAAAAGTTCGCCCCGAAGTTACGCACTTTTCGCGCAACGTCGGGGCGTTGATTACTTTAGGGGATAAGGCTCATTCGTTTCCGAAAGAAACAGTACCAGCGATTTTTAACGCTATCGTTTTTTTCGCAAACGGATCAGAACCGTGCGGCTTTCCTGCCCGCGCAATAGGCGCCCGATATTTTTTTGATGTGTCAGCACAACCAGCAGGAAAACAATGAAGCCGAAGACAATGAGCAATGGGCTCTCTTTCTGACCAAAAATTCGGAGCAGCAACAGGACCGGGAAAGCCAGTGCTGCCATAATTGATCCCAGCGATACATATTGGGAGGCAATAACGACCAGCAGAAATATACCAATGCAAACAGCTGCCATTTCGGGATGCGTTGCCAGCATCATACCCAGCAAGGTTGCCACACCTTTCCCTCCTTTAAAATTGGCAAAAACCGGATATAAGTGCCCGATAACAGCCACCAGGCCAAAAACGATCTTGAATGTCAAAATTTCATTATCTGTAATTACGTCGGCATACCAGAGTAAGGATGATAAAATGGCGGCTGTATAGCCTTTCAGCACATCCACAAGCATGACAATCGTACCAGCCCGTTTACCCAACACTCTAAACGTATTGGTTGCACCTGCATTACCGCTACCGAACTTACGGATGTCGAGACCAAAAAAGCCCTGTCCGTACCAAACAGCTGTAGGAATAGAGCCTAGTAGATAAGCTACGACCACGGTAATGCTAATGAGAAGGATATTCATCAACAAGAAATAAGTTATTATTGGAAAGGGATTGACCGATTTTGATGCAATCGTCCCCGCAAAAGGAATGTAACACCAAAATTAAGGGATTGTTACTAAACGGTCAACTTTTAACCTTGTAATCACCCTCTTGTTCAGCAAATTTCCACTATTTACCGCCCACAACTACTTCGCGCAACGTATCGGGGGCTAAATAGCGGGTAGCGGTTTCCATAATATCAGTTGGTGTTACAGACCGTATGTTCTGAATATATGTTGTCAGAAAATCGGCGGGCATATCATCCAGCAAAATCACTTTATAGCGGTCAGCAATTTCAAAAGGCGTGTTAAGCGACCCAACGAACTCACCAGCCATATAATTCTGCACGGTTTCCAGC
>CAXTJJ010000519.1:3545-4405 GCA_964244155.1 uncultured Spirosoma sp. | reverse complement strand
CCTGTATCTGACAGCAGCCGGGGTAGGTACGATTGGCGTCATTGATCCCGATGTGGTCGATCTTAGCAACCTGCAACGGCAAGTGCTTTATACGACCGATGAGGTTGGAAAATCGAAAGTAAAGGCTGCAATAAACCATTTAAACCGGCTCAATCCTGACATCACATTTGATACATTCACAACAGCACTGGATATTACAAATGCCCGCGCTATCATTGAAGCCTACGATATTGTAGTGGACTGCACGGACAATTTCAAGGTACGCTATCTGGTGAATGACGTATGCGTTGCCCAGGGGAAACCATTTGTGTATGGGGCCATTCATCGATTTGAGGGGCAGGTGGCCGTACTGAATGCCGACCTCGGCGATGGAAAACGGGGACCTACCTATCGATGTCTGTTCCCGGAGTATCCAAATGAAATTGAAATCCCAAATTGCAATGATACGGGCGTATTGGGCGTGCTGCCCGGTGTTATTGGCACCTATCAGGCCAACGAAGTCATAAAACTTATTACAGACATCGGCCAGTCGCTGAGTGAACACCTGCTTATGGTTGACCTGCTGAACATGAGTCAGCAAAAGATCAAAACAAAACGCCGGGCCGACGCGGAGAAAATGGCTCGTGAGGGCTTGATTTCGGCGGGTTCCAGACCCAATCCGGGTGCATCGGGCCCGCAAAAAATATCCGTTCAGGAGTTAGCCGACAGATTGGCCCTGGGCGAAGACCTTTTCCTGCTCGATGTTCGCGAACGTCCTGAATTCGAGCTTTGCCATCTGGAAGGTGCCGTTCTGATTCCGGTGGGCATGATTCCCAACAACCGGAAGCGTATTCCAACAGACCGGCCTGTTATTGTATATT
>CAXTJJ010000519.1:0-3535 GCA_964244155.1 uncultured Spirosoma sp. | reverse complement strand
TGTATATTGCCACCACGGTATCCGGTCGGCCAACGTTGCTCAATATCTCTATGCACAGGATGGCTTAACAAATCTCTACAACCTGGATGGGGGTATTAACGCCTGGGCGCGGGATATCGAACCCGAGATGGCGGTTTATTAGTTGATTAAGCTATTCTATAACACAAGTCTCAAAAACATAATCAACCAATAACTCAATAACCGATTACCTAAATGCGGGTCGATGCTAAAGCCTGAGGGTCATAGCATTGACCCGCGCTGTATTTGCCCCCCTTCCCAGACCGGAACCAAGGCCATGCTGTGTCTGTTTTGGGGACGGTCGGTGATCGATTTACGTTTGCCGCGCCCGTTTGACATTACTCAATTATCATGTTTGTCACTGTATTAAAGTCAAAACTGCACCGCGTCAAAGTCACGCAGGCTGAACTCAATTATGTTGGAAGTATTACCATTGATGAAGACCTGATGGATGCTGCCAACTTACTCGAAAACGAACAGGTTCATATCGTTAACAATAACAACGGCGAACGGCTCATTACCTATGTGATCAAAGGCGAGCGCGGTTCCGGTATTATCTGCCTCAACGGAGCAGCCGCCCGGCGGGCACAGGTTGGCGACATTGTCATTATCATAGCTTACGCCATGATGACTTATGAAGAAGCCAAAACACATAAGCCAACCGTAGTTTTCCCGACAGATAACAACCGATTAGTGAACGAATAGCCATTTTGCTAACCATTTACCCCGGTTTCAGCGAAACTCCGTTACTTTGTAGCGGAGTTTTCTGTTTCGCTGCCAGATAGCTGCATTCGTAACAATCTCCACAACTTTCCACCGGGTCGGCGCTCTACCGGGCTGGTGTGTCAGGCGTGTTACTGCTATATGAATCTTAACTATGAATCTCAAAAACATTATTAAGTACCTTGTCTCACTGGCCATTGCCGGAGGGTTGCTCTGGTTTACATTCCAGCAAAGTCACCTCGACGCAGCCGATCTGTGGCAAAAAATAAAAGGTGCCGATTACCGGTGGGTGCTGCTGTCAGCGGTATTTACCATCGTGGCGCACTGGAGCCGGGCCGAGCGCTGGCGTATTCTGCTGGAGCCGGTAGTGCCGCAACGCACGAATTCGCTCGATACGACCGCCAGTGTACTAACGGGTTATCTGGCCAACCTGGCCCTTCCGCGTGCTGGCGAAGTAGCCCGTTGTGGTACGTTATACCGCCTGTCGGGGGTGCCGGTCAATGTTAGTTTCGGCACCGTTGTAGCTGAACGGCTGTTCGATTTGCTGATGCTGATAATCTTGCTGGGCACTACGTTTATACTGGAATTCGACCGGCTCAGCCAATTCTTTATGGAATTTATCGGTGGAAAGCTTCCCAAAGGCTCCAGTGGTTCAGGGGTACTGGTGCTGGCAGTTGTCGTTGTGTTGGGTCTGGCGTTGCTGGGTTGGTTTCTGTTTAATCGGTATCGGGAAGCGTTAGGTCGTCATCCGCTCTACCAGAAAGTCAGTGCCTTTGCAAAGGGACTTCTGGAAGGGTTGTTGAGTGTTCGCAAAATTCGTCGGCCGGGAGCGTTTGTCTTTCATACACTGCTGATCTGGGCCATGTATTACCTCATGTCGTTCTCATTATTCTTTGCAATGCCCGCAACGGCAAACTTAGGCCCATTGGCGGGTCTGACAATTTTGGTGGTTGGTTCATTGGGTATGGCGGCCCCAACACCGGGCGGCATTGGTTCTTTTCACCTGTTGGTAGGTCAGGTGGCGCTGTTGTATGGTCTTACCAGCCAGGACGGGCAAGTGCTGGCTACCTTCATTCATGGTGTATCGACAATAATGATTATCATTCTGGGTATTATTTCGCTATTGGTGGTACTGTTCCGGGGCAACAAAACAACTACGGCTGCGGACGTGCTGGACGATCCCAAAGCAATCAAACTAGAGCGGTAATCCAGCTTATTTTTATGACCGAATCCAAAATTTTAACGCGGGAGCAGGCTGTTCAACAAGCCTCAACATGGCGGGCCGAAGGCCAGCAAATCGTTTTCACCAATGGTTGTTTCGACATCGTTCACCTTGGCCATATTGATTACCTCGAAAAAGCCCGCAACCTCGGCGACCGTCTGATCCTGGGCCTCAATACCGATGCCTCCGTTAGCTGCATAAAAGGGCCATTGCGCCCTGTTGTGAACGAATATGCTCGCGCCCGGCTTATGGCGGCTCTCGAATTTGTCGACGCCGTTACGCTCTTCGGTGAGCCTACCCCTCTCGAATTAATTGAAGCTGTAAAGCCCGACGTGCTGGTGAAAGGTGACGATTATACGGTTGCCACGATTGTTGGTGCCGACTTCGTTTTAGGTCGGGGTGGCCGCGTCGAAACCGTTGCGCTGGTACCAGGCTATTCGACCACAAAACTCATCGACCGGATAAAGGCCAGTTACTAGACCAACTTTCCTGCCATTTAGTCGAAAATGGATTGCTTTGTTAAGTAGCAGTTGATTAGTTAATGGCTAACTGGATCTCTGCGCATAAATGATTGCGTAACAATTGGTTAACTAATCAACCACTTACCCGACTACCACTGTACGACTAGTTAAAAGGCTCCCCAGCTTGATAAATGGTGAAGTCTTTGGGATACTTTTTTGCCCCAATCGTTGTTTTACCAATAACGAGCCAATACTTTGGCCGTTTAATTGAAACCACAAACCTGACGAACAAAGATGATCTGGTTAATAATGATTCTTATCTTCGGTGCCAGTGCCTTCGTGAGCTGGCGGTTACGAAGCAAGTTTAATGAATACTCACAAATTGGCCTGAGCAATGGCCTGAGTGGTGCAGAAGTGGCCCAGAAGATGCTGAACGAAAACGGCATCTACGACGTCCGGGTCGTTTCTGTTGAAGGGATGCTCACCGACAACTATAACCCACAGGAAAAAACCGTTAACCTCAGTGCAGATGTGTATTATGGCCGTAGTGTTGCTTCGGCAGCGGTAGCCGCCCATGAATGCGGTCACGCGGTGCAACATCAGAAAGCTTACGCTCCGCTGAAACTTCGGTCGGCAATGGTGCCTGTGCTGACAGTCTCATCACAGTATATGCAGTGGATACTGCTGGCGGGTATTTTATTACTTCGGACAACCCCGCTTCCACTGGCGGTAGGCGTTGGTCTGTTTGCGCTGACAACCTTGTTCAGCTTTATAACGCTGCCAGTCGAATTCGACGCCAGCCGTCGGGCGCTGGCCTGGATTCAGACACGTGGCGTTGTGAACGAGCGCGAATACGGCTTTGCCAAAGACGCCCTCTGGTGGGCCGCTATGACCTACGTTGTAGCCGCTCTTGGTTCGCTGGCAACCTTACTCTACTACGGGAGTATTTTGATGGGTGGCCGACGAAGCAACTAACTCTTCTAAGATAAATACAAAGTTAACAGGTTGATCTGAAAGGATTTTTAACCACAGAGGCACAAAGCGCACAGAGGGTTCAATGGGTTGATTATTCCCTTGTTGAACCCTCCGTGCGCTCTGTGCCTCTGTGAGT
>CAXTJJ010000518.1:0-4411 GCA_964244155.1 uncultured Spirosoma sp. | reverse complement strand
GCACACCGCCCATTGGACCATCGGGGTGCCATTACTTGACTTATACCATCAAAATAAATGTCCTGGTTAGTGTCGAGTTCGGCCAGTATTCTGGGTGCTTCCCAACCGGCATCGGCAAATTTTTTTTTCAGAATCACCTTCTGTTCAGCAACCGGCAATCGTTCATACCCTTTCGGATCGGACAAAAATGAAAAAGACACGCGGGTTGTGCCTTCGTTGTCGGGTCGGATGAAGATTACACGCGACCCCGGTGCATTATACCAACGAGCCCAGGCACTGTCGGTTGCCGAGCGCGGAATGGTAAAATACGAAATGTAAAGACCCAGGGAACGAATAACGGGTTCGTCGCCAAAGATCAGCGAACGCGTTTTTGACCGGATACCATCCGCACAGATAACAAGGTCGAAGTGCCGCACAAGGCCATCCTGAAAGGTAACGTTCACTCCATTCTCTTCCTGGTCCAACTGAATTATCTGGTTGCCAAAAATATAGTCGACGTTATCTTTGGTGCATTCAAAGAGTAGTTGAGCCAGGTCACCCCGAAGAATTTCCAGTTCGCGGGTACCTATGTTTGATTCCCCTTTCGGAAGTTCAGCTTTGGTAGTATTATCCTGATCGACAAAACGCACGCCCAACTCGCCCGTGTTGGCAGCAAGAATATCGGTTTCGATACCCATCAACTGGACAACTTTTTGGGCCGCCCCCGTTATATCTATATTCTGACCACCCAGCCTGAGCGAATCGGCCCGTTCGACTATAGTCGTTTGAAAACCAAACCGAGTTAGCCAGAAGGCCAGCGTAGGACCGGCGATACTCGCCCCGGAAATAAGTACTGTAGTTTGTTGCATTTACCGTTAGTTACTACTCAATTATATATCAACACATCGGTCGATGTAATGCCAGGTAAAACCAACTTATTCAACTATAGTTTAGCGCCTTGAATCAGGATGGTTGTTTTAACAGATTGTTCTTTCAAGTGCAGAAACCGTCTGCGGCTTTCATCTTGCTGAAAAGCCTCCAGGTCCTGTTCCGTATCGAAACATACAAAATGTATTTCATACGGCTTATCCATGCTTCCCTCAATGTAGGTATCATCCGTAGGTCGGATTCGCAGCAAAAGCTGTCCATTATACTTTTCGATCAATGGAATGGCAACCGCTTCAAATTGATGGAATACATCTTCCTGACCTTCCTGAATGAAAATTAATTGAGTTAAGTAGATCATGTCGACAGAGAATTTTGATTACTACACATAACGCAGAGGTTACTGGTTTTGCAAGCTACCGAAACAGATGTACCGTGCTTGTTAAAGTCCTGATTTGTTCATAGATACTTTTCCATAGCCGTCGGATTGCAAACCATAGGTAGTATTATTCTAAACCCGACTAACGAACCAAAAGCTAACCTATTGAGCCGTGCCCCCTGTCGCACGGAACTCGCCTTTGACTCCCATCTTGTTCCCGCCACCGGACGCCACCATGTGATGATGACGAGCGTGCGAGACATTTACATACATGGGATGTTTGGCTGTCAAAGTTGACTTTGGGACGAGCATCCTGTCGCCGGAGAACTGGTTTACGCAGATTCAGGGCCGTACTGATGTTGGTACTTGGGACGGTAAAAAGTGATGCCCTCCACAAAATCGAAATCTTTCTTGTAAAGGTGAACAATTCAACCGGATAGGTTAAGGCGGTTGCTGCGATAATCATGTCGGCTATGCCCGGTCGTTTCGCATAATGCTCCCAAGTCAGATTGAGTAGTCGACGCGAGATCTCAGCGTCCAAACCAATCACATTAAACTTGTTGATAGTTTCGACCGTTTTACGTTTTTCGCTACGTTACATACCCACATACATTTCCGCTTCTGAAATTACACTCAGAAACAGACGGTCGAAACCAAGCTTATCCAATTCCTGAACCATCACAGGCACTCCTCGGAAATAGTCAAACAATACGTTAGAATCGCACAGAATTATCTTCTTTTTGGCCATGCTTTCGCCCGGATTGATGCCATAGTACGTTCATCACTACCCCAAATACCACCGAAAGCGGCAGGAGTCTCGCCAGATTTAGCGTTACTCTTGCGCAGGATTGGAATTATTGCTTCGGGCTCAGTTTGAATGCCGTTCTCCATCAACAGCTTTAGAGCTTTGGCGTAATCCTTATCGTTGACAGTCAGTGTTTTCATTTTGTTTCAGCGTATAACACAATAATACAACAACCTTAGCATTAATTTAGCCCTCTATTGCAGCTTTTGCCCAAGCTTAAATGCCGGGGCGGCTGGCCTGTCGACCGCAACCCGACCAACGAGCCAAGACTTGTCTGTCGGGGCGGCTCTCCTGTCGCAGGTGACCCGCCTAACGAGCCCAAAGCTGATCAATGAGCCGTGCAACCTGTCGCACATAACCCGCTTTGAACACCCATTTTGGCTGTTCACCCAACACCCATGAGTGTTGATGGTGGGCGAGTCGCCTGACTGAACACACGAATTTGAACCTTTACACACTCATTTGGTTGGGCTGCCAACTCTCCTTCGGGACGGGCTTCTTGTCAACGGTAGCCTGCCCACGCGGAGCGGACAAAACGCTTTTTTTAGCAATACTATGTTGTATAATCAATACCCAACTTTCTAAGTCGTGAAGTAATAGCCCCCTCTTTTCGGCCTAAATTTTGGGCTATGTCTCTGATAGATTTGCCTTCAAAAAATTGTATTTTCAATTGAGATTCTTCACCAGCAACCCTTTGTCACGTTGTACTACTTTCTCGCAATAGAACTTCCAGGCGTTGATGTGTACATTAAGGCTTGAGCTGCCCAGTCGTTTCCTCTCAATCAGAAACAGCAGGTATTTCTGATACTGCACCTTCGTCAATTCATCCAATGGCTTGGGCTCTGTGTAGCGGATTAGGGCAATGAGTGCCTGCTTGTAATTTTTAAGCGTCCTATAACTGTAATTCTGTACGCGCAACGCATCACAAACGGCTACAATTACCGGGTGACGGTCATACTCACCTACCGACGGGGCATGTCGGAATGGCTTCCGTACAGAAGCCATCCGTCTGCCAATTGGAGGCCAGACCGGATTTGTGGCCTGGTCGATTTCCAATCTAGTGGCCGTGGGCTTGTAAAGCCGCACTACAGCTTCATCAAAACGGCAATATTCCTTACCAAATAGTTGCCCTAGTTTTACGATAGTCTCGCGAGTATTCGGTACCAGCCAACACCGGCGCGAATAACTCCATCGTCGGCCTGTGATACGTTTTACAAGGTCATTCCCAACCATGTCTTGGGGAAACGAAACAGCCAGTAAGTTCAGATCTTTATCGTCAATACGAATGGTTATCATACGAATACAGGCCTCCTGTGACCGGAAAGCCGTTATTCATGGACACAAAAAGCCCGTATTCGTCACTATGCACCCTATTTCAACACAGTTTCTTGCCTATCCTTTTGTAAAGAGCTGAATCTGCTTGGTTCGGCTGCTGATACCAATCGCCAGATAGGTAGGTTTAGCCTGTAACACATGCCGCCCCGATACGACCAGACCTTTAAACCGCCTGATCCATACTTCCACATCTTCAGGCTTATAAAACTTTGCATTACCAAATGAGCTGGTTGGGTGTAACCCAAATGCCTCCCGCAATCGGTCGAAGGCAACGGGTGTGATGTTGTGCTTAAGACAAATTAACTGCTTGCTCAAATGGCCTGATGTCGCCTTGAGCTTCGGTGCTTTTGGCACCTTATTCAGTACGGGCTTGAGTCGGACAATGGCACCCTGTTCCAGCCGGTTCAGGTCACGTTCTTCACAGCAGAAGTAGCGAAATCGAACAAAATTTACGCCCGCGCATCGGTGCTCCAGAAGCCTCGCCTGAAGGTTGAGCGTTTGTCCGACAAAGACAACTTCATCCATCATATCAATCAAATAATAGATGCATGGCTGGGCTTTAAACAGCGTTTCGCTGTCCATGATTCGCCCTAAATCAAGGTGTGTTTTGACTGTTTTTTCGGTGTTTTCCATGCATTAAATATACTACAAACAATACTTATATACAACAAAAAATACCTATATTTTTTATCTTTGTTTCATGGCTGGACGACGAGAAAAAAAAAGCAACATTCAGGGAAAATGGCTCAAAGAAGCCTTGGCCGCACAAGAGATAACGGTCTACCGGTTAGCGAAAGAACTGGGGTATAGCCGGGAGAAATTTTACCGGCATATCGGCAACAAAACCTATCTCAGCAGCGAGTCGCTGGCCGAGATAGCGACCAAATTTCCAACAATGAATATGCGGTTTGTACTGACGGGTGAGGGATCGCCGATTACGAAATAGTCGGTAAGTGGCTGCGCCTAAGTCGGTAAGTCGGTAAGTGGCTGCGCCTAAGTCGGTAAGTCAGTAAGTGGCTGACGCAATA
>CAXTJJ010000517.1:0-4419 GCA_964244155.1 uncultured Spirosoma sp. | reverse complement strand
GCGACCGGTTTCAATTACGCCAGCTCTTTCAGAATCTATTATCCAATGCCCTCAAGTTTTATCGGACTGATGCGGACGGGGCTATAATTCCACCTACTATAACTATATCAGCTTCTGAAGTCCGGGGAATCGATCTCCCCCCGGATGTACGGCAGAACTTGTCTGTTAATCGCTCATACTGGGCCATTTGTGTCGCCGACAATGGTATCGGCTTCGACCAAAAGCATGCTGATCTTGTTTTTCAGGTCTTTCAACGATTACATACGCGGCAGCAGTTTGAAGGCACAGGTATCGGATTGGCGGTTGTTAAAAAAGTGGTGGAACAACACGATGGGACCATTCAGGTGCAAAGTGAAGCGGGCAAGGGGGCTGTTTTTACGGTTTATTTACCTGTTTGATTCAGTATCGACTGAGCCGATCCTTCCAAATGTACCTACCTTTGGGTCTTATTCAGCAGATAAAGGACAAATGAGTCAGATAAAAGCATTCCTTTTCGACCTCGATGGGGTCATCGTCGACACCGCCATCTATCATTACCAGGCCTGGAAACGGCTGGCCAACGAACTCGGTTTCGATATTTCCGAAGAATTCAACGAAGGGCTCAAAGGGGTTAGCCGCACCGACTCTCTCGATCTTATTCTGGCGCATGGCGGCCTGACTCTGTCCGACGAGAAAAAAGCTGAGTTAGCCGCTCAGAAAAATGACTGGTACCTCGAACTCGTCAGCCGTATGACATCAAATGATATTCTGCCAGGTGTGGCTTCCTTCTTTTCGCAGGTACGTCAGGCCGGATTGAAAACGGCACTTGGTTCTGTCAGTAAAAATGCGCCCCTTATTCTGGAGCGGATCGGCATGACCGAAGCCTTCGAAGCCATCATCGACGGTACTAAAATCAGCAAAGGCAAACCTGATCCCGAAGTGTTCACAAAAGGAGCTGAGGAGTTGGGTGTAAGTGCCTCAGAATGTGTTGTATTTGAGGATGCCGTAGCGGGTGTTGAAGCCGGGAAACGGGGTGGTATGTTCGTGGTTGGCATAGGCAGGCCTGAAACGCTTACGCAGGCCGATATGGTGGCCCCTTCGCTGGAAGCGCTGACGGTAGACGAGGTTTTACAGAAGGCTCCGTAAGTTTTTGGGAAACCCATGGTTCGTATCCCCGTTCTCTGCTGAGAGAACGGGCTGGCATCGATGGTGAATTTTCCCGACTTCATGGGAACAGTAACTAGGGTGAATAATGGATAAGTGGCTGGATTTCAACCTGTATGATGCCAGTATTCACATTATTTATGCATGCCAACTGCAAAGGGTTATAGCTGCTCAAGCTTATCCAGTTCCATGACCAATCTCACCATCTCTTTGGTTTCCTCTGAATTCCCCAATTTCAGGGAAACGGGCCCGTTGTCTGGCTGGAACGTGAGTTGGAACTTCAGCCACGGGCAACAGGATTGCTCAAATGTAATGAACGCTGCCAATTGATTCGCCAAGTCGCTGTCTGGCTTAAAGACCAGCTCATAGCTGTTCCGATGTTCCACCGTCTTCGCTACTTTCCTGAAAATAGTATCATGTAATTCCTGCATCCGCTTCACCTGATCGCTGTCAGTGAGTTGACAGGCCAACGCTATTTTATCCTTTAAACGGGTTGCGGCTTTCATGTCTTTTTACACGTTGTGGTGACTGGTTGTTAGAATAACTGGCATGCAAGTGTTCAGGTCAGTCTACTCATTCTTAAAACGCCAGCCTGACAAGTTGATCGCAATGGGGATGCCTGTGCGGTCGATTTGGTGATCAGAAGAGGCACTTCATTTTGGAAGACACGAGATGGTAGGTTGACGTGAGTAAAAATAACCAATTTTAAAGCATGACTATTGACTATATAAATGTCCATATATAACTTTATTATCTCACTTTGATGTATCTAAATAGTGCACACATAGCCACATTATTATATCAACTATATACTTGCGTCAATAACTTATGACTCTCATGTTCTTTGGCATCTCGATTGTCTTACAATTAGCTATGTTTAGCTCCTTTTTGCACGAAGCTGTTTACACCGATCTGGGTAAGCCTTGTCGCGTAAAGTGTGGTTTGGCGGCTGCCTTTTATTTTGTCGTTGCTATCTGTCTGGTTTTTGGCTTGCGCTTTTTACCTATGTAGATAGGTTATACTTAGCCCCAAAAGCAATAGTATTCATCCGTTTCAACCAGGTTTACAAAATCCTTGATGGTCTTTACCGTAGGCTGTGGTTTGTAGGTATGCCACTTTAAGTCAGCGCGTTGCCAAAACACTTTCCAGCAATCTGATGCTTTAACGAATGTAGCTTTGGCAATGGCTGATTCAAACGTTTGACCAGGCTGATTGAACCGGGGCCTGATCTCATAGATGATAATACTCTGGTTTTCTATTCTATAAGCTATATCAACCTGATCTCTAAGCTCTTCGCTGGGACGAACGTTGTCGATATAGTTTTCCAGTACCTCTATGGTATCTAGCGTTAGGAGTACATCCAGGCTCATTGCTTGTCATTGATTTATGAACTTATCCTAATAAAACCTGTAAGTGATTTATTTGTCCATGAGCTGTCTCGCTGGGTGGCCCTTTCTTTGTAAACTGTTTAGATTACTCATAGAATTTCCTGCTATCCTTTTCAAGGCTCCATAGCGGCTCCTGCTACTCATTGCCTCACCAGGATTTTATTATAGAACAACCAGATTTATAGTACTTAGCTGATTAGGAAACCTTAAGGCTGTAGTTGACGTGAGTAGTACCACGACAAGGCCATTAGTCACGTTACGTTAACGCTGGTAAGACCCTGGCCATAATAGATGTGATTCAAATGATCCGGCTTTTGTGGCAACGGCGATCCGGTTACTGCACCGATGGAAAGGCACGCTGAGCCGCCACAATCGTCCACTGTCTATCCTGTTCTTTTAAGAGATGAGTAAAGACAGAAGGCGATGTCGTAGTCGAGTTTGTTGAGGTGCCGTATACCAGGATTGTGCGGTCATCGAGTGATTCGGCACGGTCAACTTTCGTTTTTATAACTTCTGGAGCAACTCGTTTCAGTATATTCTTCTGAATATCTGAACCGCTCAGAATGGTGCCCGCTTCGGTTAGTAGTGCCGTTTTGATGGGTAACAGTTTGGCCAGTGCACCGGTATCGCCTTTGGTGTAGGCGGTGGCGTAGGCGGTTTCAATGGCGTTGGCAATGGAATCGACAGTCGTTTGTGGCATTGGGCCGCCCCGAGGTCGCTCGCCCCGCACCAGGTCCTTACCAGCGTTGGCCAGCTTTTTGAAAACGGGCAGGTCAAATCCGATACCAGCGGCAAAAACAGCCGCTATCACGACTGGAATAACAAGTTCTTTTTGAATACTTCCCGTCCGGCGATTTTTGGAATAGCCCACAATTGACGCCCAGTTATTCACAATATGAAATACAGCAGCCGTTACAAACAGAATGCCGAACCAGGCATGGGTATGGTCGACAATATGCCCACCCTGACCAAAATAAATTAACACGCCTGTGATGGCCAGAACAAAAAATACGGCCGCAACCGAAAGGCTAACTAGGTTTTTTGATTTCATAAGAACCGTGCAGGGAATGTACTGGAAAATGCAAATGGAATGGTAAAAAACGAGAAACCCCTCCTGCAAAGCAAGAGGGATTGATCACCAACCTAATCTAATTGTCATGAAACCCTGCCATATGGCATGGCAGGGCCTAAATTTTTATCCTAGCGAGGGCGTCCACCGCCTGTCCGACCACCCGCTGGAGCGGCTTGCGCCGGGGTGGCCTGTTGCTGGTTATCACCGCCACCGTCGCCTTTAATGTCATCATTTTCGATTGACTTCTTGCGTTTCTGTGGAGTGTCGAAACTCATCTTGCCAAGTTTGTAGCTGAATGTCAACCGGACACCTGCGTTGTAATAGCTCGTTTGCGAATGCTGTGTCAGAATGGGCGACGATAGCTCGGAGTTTTGGACAAATGGGTGGTTAAAGATATTCTCGACAGCCAATCCTAAGCTTGCTTTCTTGTCGTTGAACTCTTTGCGCATACCAAGGCTGTAAAAATACATAGCACTCTGGTAGCCCTGCAATTGCACCTGCTTGCCCCGACCGCCACCGAACAACTGGAAGCCCCAGCCATTACTGAGTGACAGACTGCTCATAATCCGTCCGGCAATAACCAGGCCCGAATTCGACGCCGAGTAGATTGGATTTGCGTTATTGTTCGTCAGGCTGACATGGTACAGGTCGAAGCCGCCACCGAGTTGAAGCTTACGGAACAGGGTTCCATTACCAAACAGGTTGATACCGTATGCGTCCTGATGGCCAACGTCCTGATAGCTGCTCTGAATAACCTGCTGCAACACCTGGCTGATTGGATCGCCAACGGGTTGCTGTACCACATCACGAACAGCC
>CAXTJJ010000516.1:0-4430 GCA_964244155.1 uncultured Spirosoma sp. | reverse complement strand
GTTTCGATTTGTTGATTAAACGGTCAGCGTACTACTATAAATTGCCTTTGGCTGAAGAAATTGAGCAAAAGGGCCGGTATTAATCAATGAATAACCGTTAACTGACCCCGGTAGGTCGTTGCCTGTGAGCCGTTTAAGGTGCGAATCTGATAGGTATACACCCCCGTTTGTACGACTTGCTGATGGAAGGTTCCATCCCAGGGCTGCGTATAGCCTTTTGAGAAGAAAAGCAATTCGCCCCAGCGGTTGTAAATTGATACTTCGGCCTGCGGAAATGAACTGATGTTGGGAATTTCCCAGGCATCGTTCAGCCCATCGGCATTGGGCGAAAAGGCCGACGGAATATACAGAGGTTCAGTTACCTCCACCAGCACAGAGAATGTAGCCAGGCAACCGCTTACACTGATAGCCGTCAACTGATAAGGCGTTGTTTCCAGCGGGCTGGCTTCCGGGCTGGCAATGTCTGTCTGGCTCAACGCCGTTGGTGGTGCCCACTGGTAACGACGAATCGGTTCGTCGCTCTGTGTTTGTAACTGTACGCTGCCGCCTTTTACAAGGCCATACCTGGTTTGCCCGGTTAAGATAGGCCCCGGCGACACCACCGCCCATCGGTTCTCGGAAGCCCGACACCCATCTGTCGATGTTACGGTATACGTTAGTTTATGCCGACCCACACCCGCTGCCACCGGGTCAAAATTGCTGCCCTGCACACCCGCTCCGGCGTAGATACCGCCTGCGGGTTGAGCTTTCAGAGAGACAACGGCGGGGTTAGTGATACAAACCGGTGCCAACGAATCAAACTGTACTATAGGGCGGTCAAACTGCCCTAATTCATAGTTGTTGGAAAGAGCGGTGCAGCCCGTTGGAGCACTGGCGATAACCTGATACCTGCCCACCTGTCCAGCCATAAGCACACGCGTCGTATCAGTCAACCTTACGTTATCCCGCTGCCATAGGTACTGGTTTCCGCCTACAGTCGTTGCGGTTAACTGCACGGTTGAGTCGGGGCAAAGTTTTGCGGAAGCGGCAGTTATCCTGACGGTGGGCACTGCATTGATGGTTATCTGAAGACTATCCAGCCCATCGCACGCTGCCAACGACGACGTTGTACTCACCCGGTACGTTCCTGACTGATACACCCGGAGTGTAGCCTGATCGCTACCGAGTGCCTGCCCATCCCGACGCCATTGATAGTGCGTACCTGGTTGTCCATCGGCCTGTAAGATCACGGTGTCGCCAGAGCAATAAGGAGCAGGCGTCGTTACCGATAATTTGACGGGCTGCGACGCAGAAACTGTCACTTTCACGGCCTGCGACATTGTATCGTTTGCGCATACGTTGGCCTGACTCTTAACCACGGTATACAGGCCCGATGCCGTTACCTGGAGGGTATCGGTTGTAGAGCCTCGTAGGTTAGCCCCATCTTTTTGCCACTGATAAGCCCAGAGTGGGTTCTTCTCCACAGTGAGCACCAGGGGATTACTACCACACCAGGCTACGTCTGACGCAGGCTTTCCATTGGCCATAACCACCGCAGGAGGGGGCGTATTTTTAGAACAGTCAACCACCGGTAGTTGAAAATCGCGCCGGACAACACCTATGAGCACTCCATTTCGATACTCTTCGCACTGAACCGAAAACAGAAAAAGCCCTACCTGACTGGCACGAACCGTAAGCTGGCCCGTGGAGGGACTAATCGTTAGTGGCGGATTGCCGGGAATGATGTTGGTTAAGCTATAACCCGGTGCCCAGGATACAGTTGGGTAATCATCACGGGGCGATTGGTCAAAACTTGACGGTACACTGCGATTGGTATAGCCATTCAGGGGTGTCACCAGTGAGTATTTCAGCTGATCTCCGTCGGCATCGGTAGCACCGGCATTAAACGTAAATGGTTTGTTGATACAGATATAATCGCCATTGGGCAACCGGAAATCGGGGGCCGAATTACTAAATCTGGCTCCATTTTTTATCATTGGCGGAAACTCAAGGTAAAAAACCATACCTGCCCCATCCGCCGTATTACTGTTCACATTTGTCAGATTATCGTTTCGGCAACACCGCTCCCAAACAATGTAATACCCACCGGGATCGGTGTATTTACTTGTATCGAACTGATAAGTCTCGTAATACTTGGCTTGCGTAAAATTCAGCTGACGGAGTGTAGCACAGGCTGCATTGTCGAAGGTAAGCGGCAAGGTTTCCTTGAGCAAAAGTGTAATCTGCTCAACAAGAACAGGATTCTGTTTTCGGTAAACTAACAGAGTAACGGATGCGTCTCGATTGGCGGAACTCGTTTTGGTTTCGTCCCAGTACTGGTTCAACTGTAACAAGAAAAGACCGGGCGTTGTCCCAACCGCTCGCATGCTCATATCGCCCCCAATGATGTGTGTTGCCTGAGCGCCCAACGAGAAAAGCAAACTAATAAGCAACACTGTTCCCGCTTTTGTCAATTGGGAAACTCCTCTCCACACCCCCTGCATAACGCCTGCACTGATTAATCAAACTTATATACGCCGTTTGGCGGAAGCGCCATACTGAACATATATATGTTTATAGAAGCGATCCGTTAACCAGGTAAAGCTATTTATTATATGGTGATAATAGAGTATGTAAATCGACCTATTTTATTGTACGGTCTTTTGCAGGAAGAGGAACAGGATTGATGCGTCTACAAAAGATTATTTCGATAGAACACCCTTAGCAATAAGGTATGGGATCAGAAGCCATAGAAGGCCTTTGATCAGGAAGAATAGGAAGCCGCCCCAACCGACGCGTTTGAGCCAAAACTTGAACCGCTCATTCATAATACAAAGATAAGGGTTTACGCCATCGGAAACTCCTTACGCCCGTTGCCAATGGCTAAGTATTCAAGTCTGGTTTTAAATTAAACATCGAAAATACGTCGTCAGGGTTAGGTTGCCACCGGCGGGATGCCAGCCCTAAAATGAAGATTTTTTCTTTCAGACGGATAAGGTCTTCTGCTGATTTACAAGAGGTTAACCAACAGTTAGGTTTATTTTCCTACCTATGACCGAATGACTTTTACGGTTTCCGTTGCCTAACTAAAAAGTTGTTTAGTCCATGCTTCACGATCAGCCAGCTCTCATTTTGGACAAATTATCCCAAAAAATAACAGCAACTTTGTCCGTTCACTTGTTATCAGTAACGAAACATTATAGGGCAGAATCAATCATGAATATCACAAAAAACAAAGTTGCCGCCATCCATTATACCCTGCGCGATAGCAATGGTAACGTACTGGACTCCAGCCAGGGGCGAGATCCATTGTATTATCTTCACGGGGCAAATAACCTGATTCCGGGTATGGAAGAAGGACTGGAAGGCCGCGCAAAAGGCGACGTACTAAAGTTGGACGTTGATCCCGAAAAAGGCTACGGCAAACGCGATCCTCAACTCATCGAAGAGGTGCCTCTTAAAGCCTTTGGTGGTCAGAAGATAGAGGTAGGCATGCAGTTTGAAGCTAACGACGGACAGGTTATTACGGTGACTAATGTAGGACCCGAAACCGTAACTGTCGATGCCAACCATCCCCTTGCCGACCAGAGCTTACATTTCGACGTCGAAGTTGTCGATGTTCGGGATGCTACCTCCGATGAATTGTCGCACGGCCACGTTCACGGTCCCGGCGGGCACCATTAAAAATTAGGAGTAAAGGGAGGAGGGGGAAGAAAGGAGGAAGGATTTATATCATTTTTTATCCTTCCTCCTTTCTTCCCCCTCCTCCCTTTACTCCCCCCTTTTCCCTATCTTTGCACCACAGAATCATGGCACAGATAGGTACAGATATTGGACGTGCGAAAGCATTTCTGGAAGCGGGCAATGTAGTGGGCATCCCAACCGAAACGGTTTATGGATTAGCCGGAAATTCGCTTGATACCGACGCAGTTCTAACAATTTTTCGGGTGAAAAATCGCCCGTCATTCGACCCGCTCATCGTTCATACCGACTCGTTCGATAAGCTGGATCGGTTCGTTTCGGAGATTCCCGCCTTGGCTCAAAAACTGGCCGAAACCTTCTGGCCGGGGCCGCTCACCCTCCTCCTACCCAAGCGTGATTTGATTCCCGACCTCGTAACGGCGGGCCTTTCTACCGTTGCCGTTCGTATTCCCAACCACCCCCTTACCCTCGATTTACTTCGCTCGCTGGATTTTCCGCTGGCAGCCCCCAGTGCCAATCCATTTGGCTACATCAGTCCAACAACAGCTCAACATGTCGCCGATCAACTGGGCGATCAAGTACCGTATATACTGGATGGTGGCCCGGCTGGGGTGGGTATTGAATCGACTATTATTGGTTTTGAGAACAACGTCGCCACTGTGTTTCGGTTGGGTGGCATGGCATTGGGACAGATTGAGCGAATCATCGGATCTGTTGCCGTGCGTTTGCATTCAAAAAAAAAAACAAAA
>CAXTJJ010000515.1:0-4437 GCA_964244155.1 uncultured Spirosoma sp. | reverse complement strand
GGGTCACCGCATTGGTACGGCCGAAGTCGAAAACGCGATCAACATGCACACGGGCGTGGTTGAAAGTGCCGTAGTAGGGTATCCGCATGATATTAAAGGACAGGGTATTTACGCCTATATTATCACCGATCAGCTCCCCGAAGGTCACGATGCCGACCTCACCAAACGGGATATTCTGGCGACGGTAACGCGGGTGATCGGCCCCATTGCCAAGCCCGACAAAATTCAGTTCGTAACCGGTTTACCCAAAACCCGCTCCGGCAAAATCATGCGTCGTATTCTGCGCAAAATTGCCGAAGGCGAAACCAGCAATATGGGCGATACGTCAACCTTGCTCGATCCGGCCGTAGTGGAGGATATTATGAACGGGGCTCTATAAAAAGTTTGTGGTTTGTTGTTTTCAATTGCGTCGGGCGGAAACGTCCGGCGCTTTTTTGTTCCGGCTAACTAGACTGGCTAATTAACGTGAAAAACAGACAAACAAGATTTTAAATGGAACGCTTTTTTGTCATCCCGACGAAGGAGGGATCTTCGGTAAAGTGGGGAGTTCCGTCTCAGCCGAAGATCCCTCCTTCGTCGGGATGACAAAATCTACCTGAAAAATTTACCTCATTATCAGATAGTTATACTTAAAGCAATCCATTATTCATGTTAATCAACCGGCACATATGCGTATAACGCCTGGTCTATCACCTGCCCATCCTTGATGGCACTTCGGCGCATGATGCCTTCGCGTTGATAGCCCGCTTTTTCGAGCACGTTCATCGACGCCGTATTGCGAAGAAAGGGAACGGCATACATACGGGTCAGCTCAAACTCATCGAATGCATAGCGAGTAAAGGCTTTCAACGCTGCGGTGAGTATGCCGCGCCCCCAGTACGTTTGGCCCAACCAGTACCCCACTTCAGCCGAACAACGCTCGATGTCCTCATGGAGTACCAGCCCTATACCCCCTACAGCATCTCCCCCAACCGTAATAGCAAAGCTGGTTTCCGGATTAGCCCTTAGGATAGAGTCAAGCCAATGTCGTGCATCGGCTTGTGTGTAGGGGTGTGGAAAGCGATCCCGCATGTTCAGCCAAATTTCTCTGTTGTTGGCGTGTAGGGCCAGCGTCTGTTCATCGCTCGACTGCCAGGAACGAATACTACACAGGTCGCAGTCAATAGACATGGCTATAACAGTTATTTCAAGTAGATGAATTTGACGCCCACTGATGCTACTGATCAATAGCTTTTGTTGGGGACAGTTGTCTTCTAAAAATCAGGTAGATAACCCATCCCAGTGGAATCACTAAACAAATAAAACACCACAACGTCTTTGTTTGAAAAGACAGTCGATGTTTATAGAGCTGTACCAAAGCAAAAATAACCCCAAGCAGGTACAGGAAATTTACAACTTGCCAGGTCATCAAGCCTACGTCAGGAGTTAGTAGCGTTTGCACTGTTATATAAGCGGCTTTGGGTTGAACTGCCGGAAAAGTTAACCGTAGTTCCAGTCTGGATAAATATTATCAGAGGATATTGACTCACTCGTTACTCCTCCAAAATCTCTGCTAATACGGTTTCAAATCCGACCAGCACCTCCTCGCCTGATAGCGTTTCGGTAAAGGCTTTTGTTTCGACGGCCTGGTCTGGACGATAGATATAGGTTAATTTTTCATCGGGTGAAACCAGCCATGCCAGTCGCACGCCATTGGCAAGCCACTTCTCCATCTTCTCTTTCACAACATCAAGATTATCGGAATCGCTGGCTAATTCGAGGACAAAGTCCGGGGCCAAATGCGGAAATGAATGCTTCTCTTTTTTGCTCAACGCATCCCACTGTTCGCGCCGTATCCAGGCCACGTCGGGTGCTTTCATGGATTTGTCTTTCAGGAAAAAACCGCCGTTTGAGTCAATAACTTTACCTGCTTTGTTCTTGCGGTTCCAGATAACGAATTCCCCATTCAATTCGCTATTGTTAGTACTTGTTAGAAGGTGGGTGGGATACATATTAATGTACAAAATACCGTTCTCGTCGCGTTCAATAGTTAGTTCAGGATTGGCCAGGCAGAACCGAACTAATTCATCATCCGTAAAACCGTCGAGTTGAGGTATGTGCAGGGGGAATTGCATAGGCAGGTGCGTTATCAGCTAATACCAAATCTACAGAATCATACATTGCAATCAAAACGTACGTTCTGCCTCACACATACCGCAGCCAACTAATCTCAGTATGAGCAGCTTTATACTTCCCATACCAGTTGCATAGGGGATACAGGAAGATGACCAGTCCGAGCCAAACGACATAAACCAATCCAAGCGAGATACCCGCACCCTCAGGTCGGCCGAAGTTTAGGGGCCCCGAAGGGATATCGGCCAGCGAATACCCTTGCAGTAGACTCATTCCGATCATGGACAGATGCACCAGATACCAGTGGATGATGTAGTAAAACATGGGCACTTTGCCATACACGGTAAAAATGCGGGTAAGCGCATTCTCCTTCCCATCAACAGTTGACAAGAATACCAGCATCAGGCCAAGCATAAGCAACGCGTACAACAATGAAGGCGGATATTTGGTGACGTTGATAAACGACAGAAAGGTTAACAACCCTGTTTTTTGAGCAGACCAGGGGGCCGGATCACCGTAGCCGTTTAAGAAGCGCAGCAACATAAACAGGAGCAACGCACCCAATCCGATACGCAACACGAGCGGTTTCCGCTGATCTATTGGCCACTCCATCAATTGCCCAAACGCATAACCAACCAGCATAATGCCCAGCCAGGGAATCAGTGGGTAGCCAGCCAGAATAACAAAGTGCGGGCTTATGGGCAGGAAATCCGTTCGAAAGAATAAAGCCCACAACAGTTTAGGTGTAAGTTCGGTAAAGGGGGGAACGGCTTGCAGAATATTATGCCCAAACACGATAGCCAACCCAATAATACCGACCCATTTAACAGGCAGTTTCGCCAGTAGCGAGAGAACGATCAATCCACCACCGATCGCATATATAACCTGTAACATCAGGGATTGAAAATGAATATCGAACCAGAAGGCGAAGTTAATAATTGTCAGTTCGAGCAGGATTAAGACCAAACCTCGCTTCAGTAGAAACCCACGGGCTACGTCCAGATCATTGCCCGATTTATGTTGTTTTTGTAGCGAAAGGTAGGCCGATGTCCCCGACAGAAAAACAAAGGTTGGGGCGCACAGATGAGTAATCCACCGGGTCATAAAAATAGCCGGTGTCGTTGTCGCCAGGTCAGTGGGGTTTTGGGTAAGGGCGGGCGTGTGCAGGAGGTCGCGAACGTGATCAAGGGCCATAATTACCATGACCAGTCCACGTGTTATATCAATAGCGGTTACTCGCTTCATTTGTAGATCAGTTTCTCTTATTACTTTTTGGTCGTACTGCCAGCTATTTCTTATACCGGCACTTCGTATTATCCGCTTTTACATAATAGGACTTATAATTCAACGCTTTCGGGTTCATACAACCGACCAGATTTAATACCTCGACGTTCCGAAAATCAATCGGATGGCTTTCGGCCTGCAAGGCAAGGAACCCACTGCCAAGTGGTGTGTTGGCCTGACTTATCCAGTGATTTGCGGCAGTTGCCCCAAACCGCCCCGAATCCCAGTCACTTGTCGGACTTACGAACCCGCCACCAACTTGTGGCCGTTGGTAGGTCAACACCGTGTCGCCTTCAATCAGGTGATGCACAATCGAATCCCCCATCACGATAGCTTCAGCGGTAACCCACCGGTCACCGTCGTACGTTTTCGAATCGGAATCCGTACAATGTTCGGGGCGGAGTTTGTCCCCTATGAACACTTGTGTACCCGGTGTGCATAAGTTGCCTGTGTGGCGCTCGCCTTTACCCAGGCCACCCAGCAACTGCATCTCCAGAGAGACAGGGAACGTTTGATTGAGCGATAAACTCTCTGCCGATTGGGAGTGCAGCATAATACCGCTATTTCGCACATTCCAGGAATCGCCACCGGGCGTTTGTTCGCCTAAAAACCGATACTGGAACCGTACCCGATAGTACGAGTAGGGCTTTTTATAGTATATATGTCCGTATTTAAAATCAAACGTTTTGTACTGGTCGTAGGCAACGCGCAGGATACCGTTCTCGACACGAAAGGTATTTTGGTAATTGTCGTTGAGGGGTCGGCCGGCAATTTTTATATCCCAGTCTTTGAGATCTTTTCCATTAAAAATCCGAATCCATTCTTCCTTGCTGGAGGCTTTTTGGGCAAAGGCAACCGTGAATGTGGAAAATAATATCAGTAGTATGCGCAGTGAGTTTTTCATTTAGGAAAATGGTTAATGGAAAGAATTGGAACGCAGATGGAACGGATTGAACAGATTAACACAGATAAATTAAGCACTAAAAAATCAGTATTAATCCGTCCAATCCGTTCCATCTGCGTTCCAATATAGCTTACTTC
>CAXTJJ010000514.1:0-4440 GCA_964244155.1 uncultured Spirosoma sp. | reverse complement strand
GTTTTTCCGTTCACCATAAGATCGGTGGACGTGGTGAAAATTGTGGCCCCATTAGCACCCGTGCGCCACACTTTACCCGCCGGGACAAAGGAACCCGTAAAGGGTTCGCGGCCTTTCAGGCTTGGGCGTGAATAGGAAACGGTGATGTCCGTTGTGCCAACAGTCTGCATAACAGAGGCCCCCGGGCTAGGTGACGGTAATTTAATTTGTGCGGTGGTTAGCTGAGCAGCTAAACAGATTGAAGCTACGGTAAGCGAAAGTTTGCGCATGATTGTCTATAGACTATTTAAAATTCTGCGCCAAATTGCGACATTTTTCTGCGAAAAACCAACCTATGCACCGCAATCCCCTGCTTTCGTTACTTGAGCGGCATAACGCAGTAGATGCTGCCGAGCAGATGATGACACAGGCAACTATTGAGTTTGTCAAACATCATCCAACTTGCTTCTACCGATCTTTGCTTAGTGGGCATATAACCGGCTCTGCCTGGATTGTTAGCCCAAATCGCCAGCACGTACTGCTCATTCACCATCGGAAACTCGACCGTTGGCTACAACCAGGCGGCCATGCCGATGGTGATCCGGACGTAGCATCCGTTGCCCTTCGTGAAGCACAGGAAGAAACAGGATTAATGTCCTTGCGGATGATTAATGACGCGATTTTTGACGTCGATGTACATGAGATTCCACGCCGTAATGACGTGCCGACGCACCTGCATTATGACATTCGATTTTTGCTGGAAGCCAACCCCGATGAGGAATTCGGCAATTCTGAAGAAATTAAAAATATTCGATGGTTTTCGCTAAAAGAGGCCGAACAAGTAGTAGATTCTGAATCAATTTATAGGATATTGCGAAAAAAAAGCTGAAACTAGAAATATAGTAGCTGTTTTAATTGTTTTTTAATATAAAGCGGTAGTAGCTTTGTTAGACAACAAAACCATAGAAACAGCCATGAAATCGTTTGTATTTTTGCTTGTTGGCATCAGCTTGACGGCGTTGTCGAAGCAAGCTTTTTCGCAGGATGACGGTGCACGTAAACCACTGAACAACCCGATGTATTCGAGCCATAACTACAAGCATCCTTCCATGGCTGCGGCTGCAAAACGGCAGGAAATGAAGGCCGGAATTGCCGTTCAGCAACCCACGCCGGGCGATGCTCGATTCGCAAATTATAAAAATCAGATGCCTTCGCGGCAGCCGGTAGGGGGCGTAACCGTCGATCATACACCTTCAGCTAGTCTGGCTAACCGGAACTATAAAATTCAACGCGTCAGCGAACCTAATGCGACGTTACCGTCACAAGACTATATTGTGAAGAAACGTCGGACTGACAACCCGACAATCGGGAATTAATGGCTGGTTATTAATTGAATAGGTTATTGGCAACTTGGTGGTTAGATAAAACCAGTCTGGTGGTCAATAACCTATTAACGTTTGCGGCAGGGCTTAAAATGGGTGATTGTTTTATTTTGCCAAATCTGTATCCGGTTTATAACGTATTTTGCGTGTATACGATAAACTAGGCTATGCAGGTAAAAGTAGGAGTGGTTCAGGCAACACCGGTTTTTTTTGACATCGACAAAACGATTGACAAGCTTGAGGAATTAGTCATAGACGGTGCCAGAAAGGGTTGTCAGTTACTGCTTTTCCCGGAATCGTTTATTCCTGGTTACCCCCGAAAATTTACATTTGGCGCGTCTATCGGATTACGGACGGATGCCGGTCGCGAACTTTACAAAACGTACTGGCAAAATAGTCTTCAACTGCCCGGCCCTGCGTTAAGCAGACTTGAACAGATTGCCCGCGATAATAATATCTTTCTGGCCATTGGCATTACAGAGCGCGATACGCTGAATGGGAGCTTGTACTGTACACTGATTTACATTTCGCCCCCAGACGGGTATTTGGGTAAGCATCAGAAAATCAAACCAACGGGTGTTGAACGTTTGGTCTGGGCGGAAGGAACCGGGAAAGACTCCTTAACAGTATTCGATACGGCGGTTGGTCGGCTTGGCGGCTTGATTTGCTGGGAGAACTACATGCCGCTGGCTCGGATGCGTATCTATCAACAGGCACCTCAAATCTATCTGGCACCAACGGCGGATGCTCGAGCCAGTTGGCCTGCCACGCTTCTGCATATTGCCTGCGAAGGGCGTTGCTTTGTGCTGGGATGTAATCAGTACTTCACCCGAGGTGATTACCCCGCAGCCTACCAGGAATTTCTAGCCGATGATGAAATCACGCTTTGTCGGGGTGGTAGTGCCATTGTGTCGCCACAGGGCGAATTTCTGGCGGGACCCTTATGGGATGAGGAAGGTATGCTGATTGCCGATCTGGATTTGGATGACGTATTGAAAAGCAAACTTGATTTCGATGTAATTGGCCATTATAGCCGTCCAGACCTCTTTACTTTCAAGACTAACCCCGATTAAATCATCACATGCTACCGAACAGACTTGTGTTGGCCCCTTATTTAGAAGATCGGCCAACTGCTCTGTAATGACTCTCTGAATAACCTGAGTAAGTGGCAACGTGAAAGGGAGAGGACGGCTGTTGGTTTAGGGAGACTTTTCGTTGTTGGGTGACGGTAAACCCAAAGCCGTAAACCAGGGCTAGCATTACAGCTTCAACACCTTCACCGTTCGCTTTTTATCGCCTGCGACAAGGGTCATAAAATACATGCCAGCCGATAAATTCAAATTGGGTACTGTAAAGGCACTAAGGCCGGCAGATGTATAGGTGTTTTGCCAGATAACACGTCCGGCTGCATTCGTGAGCGTGGCATTCAGGGGCACGTTTGCTTCTATTTCACCCCATTGAATGCCAAGCTGCTGGGTGTCGCTGAAGGGATTTGGAAAGACAAGTAACTGCCCAAACGAATCGGCTAGCACAGAGGCCCGCTCAAAATTTGGAATACCATAGCCCAACTGACTATCCGGACTGCCAAACTGGCTACCCGACCGCCGTAACGCTTCGGTAACCTGTGCGGCAGTCAGGCGGGGGTGAGCCTGCCAGAATCCGGCCGCCAGACCCGCCACAAGCGGTGTAGCAAATGAAGTGCCGTTACCGGATACGACCTGTCCACCCGGCGAACCCACAATCGTTCCTTGTCCACGAGCGGCTAAATCGGGCTTTACCCGGCCATCAGCCGAGGGCCCAAACGAACTAAACGATGCCCGCAGTCCGGTTTGAGTAACGGCCCCAATTGCCAGCACCGAAGCCGCATCGGAAGGCGCCGAAATGTAGTGCCAGGCGTCGCTGCCTTCGTTTCCAGCCGCCACTACCACGACCATGCCTGTTTCGGTCGCAATCTGGGCAGCCCGACTGCAAAGTGCCGTTTTGCCATCCATGTTTTGATAGGTGTAACTGGTCGTGGCATCATCGAACTCCGTATAACCCAACGATGAACTGATGACATCGACACCGGCACTATCGGCATATTCGGCACCTAAAAGCCAGTTGGCTTCTTCGATCTGTTTTTCGGTAGCCGCATCTTCGGTCCGGAGAAGAATAAACGACGCTTTATAAGCCGTTCCGTAAAGCTGTTTGTCAGCCGTGGCGGTAATGGCCGATAAGCACGAGAGGCCATGTGAGTCGTCTTCATACACACTCGTCTCTTTTTTGACAAAATCATAGGTTGTAAGAACGCGTTTTTCGTCAAAAAGTGGTTTCAGGAAACTCACTTTATCGGCGTTCAGAAAGCCTGCATCCAGCACGCCAATAAGCATGCCTTCGCCATGATAGCCCTGCTGGTGCATAATGTCGGCCCCAAGTTGGGCAACCTGTACCTGCGAACTGCCGTAATCCAGGGGGACGTCGGTCGTGGTGTTTGCCGTTTCAAACTTGTTAGGCAATTTGCGCTGGGCGGTTGCGCTCACGCGGGCGTTGGCTAACGGCCGGCCAAACTCAAGCCCTTTCACAATGGGCAGTAGTTGGATGGCTGCAACAGTCGCGTCAGTCGCTTCGATGAGTACTGCGTTGAGCCAGCGCGATGTAAACCACACATTGGCACCTGCCTGTCTGAGTTGAGTTACATAGGCTGGATTTACGGGCAAATCCCGCTCCAGCACACCAATTGCCTGCTTTTGTCGCCGTAAAATCGATCGTTGCGATAAAAACTGCTCGGGTCGGCTGATGCTGTAGGGCGAATTGGCTTTGTCGCGCAACAGGACCAGATACTTGCGCGTTGTCTGACCGAAACCCTGAAGGTGGCAAACCAGCAGCAACAGCAAAAGCCAGCTCCCCTTATTCCTTTCCATACGTTTGGATGCGATAAATTTGTCGAATGCCATAATCAATCTGGTTCTTCCCGATACAAGCCGGGGTAGCGGTACAAAATTGAAGCGATGTTCGTTCCTTATAAATCAAGCCGACCTGTCGAGCGTATACGGCCAGTCGTTTCTCCTGAGAAACCAGCGTCGAATCGTCCTGTGCAACA
>CAXTJJ010000513.1:0-4442 GCA_964244155.1 uncultured Spirosoma sp. | reverse complement strand
CGCCCAAAAACGGATCGACTTCATTATTATTCTGGCTGCCAGTACCGTATTGGTGCTGATTGGCATTCTAGGAGCCGTCATCATTAGTCGGCAGCGACTGAAAATCCGAAATGAACAGGCTCTTAATCAGCAAAACCAGCAGATTTTCCAGACCCAGAACGCGTTGATGCAGGTTGAATTGAAGAACCAGCAACTGGAAGAAGAAAACCTGAAGGGACAACTCGGATTAAAGCATAAAGAACTGACCACCCATACCTTACAAATTATTCAAAAAAACCAAGTACTCGAAGAGCTAAAAGAAGACCTGACCACTATTCTGAAAGACGATAAGCGTGATCAGAAAAAGCAGATCAAGCAGTTGGTGGAGAAGATCAGCCTGAACTTCAGTCAGGATAAACACTGGGATGATTTTAGAACGATTTTCGACCAGGTACACCCTTATTTCTTCACGCAACTAACCCAACAGTTTCCTGATTTGACCGCTACGGACCTGCGCCAGATTGCCTTACTGAAAATGAATATCAGCTCTGCCGACATGGCTACCTTACTCGGCATCTCGTCGGATAGTCTGCGGGTTTCCCGGTATCGACTTCGCAAAAAGATTGGGCTCTCGGAAGGCGAGTCGCTTTCTGCCTACATACAACGGTTTCCTTTTCAGCCAATGCCAGCCCCTGAAACCAGTCAGATTTAAACCATTTGACAGGGCTTTACAATTAGGAAACAGTTTGATAACAATAACATAATGGCCATTGATCGATAAAATATAGGTTTGATTGTCAGATAATTACATGATAATAAATCTACTTGTTGCCTTTCTGCATACGGCTAAAATCAGTGTGTTGCCTTTCTGTTAACGGGTCTGGTTTGCCGGGTTGCCAGACTCTCTCTCACCTTTGCGTCATCAACGACACCAGTCTTCTTAGTAGGCTAGGTTGTCGTTGCCATTCGCAAACTGTATGAACCGACTAGTACTGACAATCGTTTGCCTGCTTCTTGTCTCCAAACTCTGGGCGGGTACCATCCGGGGGCGGGCCATTGATGCCACAACGGGTCAGCCCGTCATTGGTGCCACACTCGTTCTGGAAAATACCAAACTATACAATGTGTCGGGATTAGATGGTTCATATTCCATTAAGAGCATACCTGTTGGTACTTATAAAATCCGGGTTAGCTACGTGTCGTACCAAACCCTGACCCGGGATGTTGAGATTACCAGTGCCGAACAGATCATTATGCTGGACCTGCCTCTGGAGACCGAAAACGACCGCCAGCTTACTGAAGTGACGGTGAAAACTAAACGCGATGGCAGCAGCGACCGCACCGCCCGCGACCTCGAACGGAATGCCCTCCAGGTCACCAATATCGTTTCTGGCCGAACCATCGAACTCTCCCCCGATTTAACCGTTGCTAACGTCATCCAGCGCGTATCGGGCATTTCCATCGAGCGCAACAGCAACGGCGACGGGCAATACGCCATTCTACGCGGCATGGACAAACGCTACAACTACACGCTGGTTAATGGTGTAAAGATTCCCAGCCCCGACAACCGCTATCGCTACGTTCCGCTCGACATTTTCCCGGCCGAACTTCTCGACCGGCTGGAAGTCTATAAAGCCCTGACGCCGAGCATGGAAGGGGATGCCGTAGGCGGTGCCATCAACATGGTCATGAAAGACGCGCCCGACCGGATGACGGTTTTGGCGAATATCTCGACAGGTTACAGCGAGCTGTTTTTCAACCGTCCGTTTGTTAGTTTCGATGCCAGGCACATCAATCCGCAGTCGCCTTACGAGCAGTTTGGCAAGCAGTACAGCGCCAAATTCTCCGATTTCAACAAAGCCTCCACTACGTACACCAGTCAGTCTCCCCCCCCAAATTTACTCGGCAGTTTTGCAATAGGTAACCGATTCTTTGACCGGCGGTTGGGGATTATGCTGGCGGGAAGTTTGCAAAATACGTTCCGGGGTAGCAACAGCCTGTTTTTCAATGGCGACGTGGTCGACACCCTGCGCGGCATAACCCTCACCAAACAGAGCGAACGGCAGTATTCTGAGCACCAGACACGCTACGGTCTCCATGCCAAGATGGATTACCGCCTGAATGAAAATAATAAAATCCAATGGGTCAATGCCCTCATTAGCCTGGAAAATCAACAGATTCGGGAAACCAAATCGACCGAGCTGGGCATTGGTGGATTCGACCCCGTACTGGGCAATGCAACACTCGGCTATGAAACCCGCTCGCGGCTAACGAAGCAGAAAATCTATACCAGTACTCTTCAAGGTACGCACCAGCTCACACCGGCTCTCGGCATCAACTGGTCGGCGGTGTATTCGCTGGCCACCAACGAAGTGCCCGATCAGACCTATGTGCCACTGCTGGGTATCCGCAAAAATTTTGTTGAGCAGCGAACAACTGTCAATGATGGCCAGCGCCGGTGGGAACACAATTCGGATACGGATCTGGCCGGTTATTTGAATCTGACGTTGAAAACGAATCTGGCAGGTATGGCCGTCGAATGGATGGCGGGCGGCCTTTACCGCGACAAACAGCGGACTAACTTTTACAACAACTACACCCTGCGGCCGAGCAATCCCTTTGCTCAGTACGGCATCGATTTTACCGACTATAACCAGATTGCCTGGAAAATCCAGAACCCTCTTGGCTCGGTGGCTTCGGCCCTGAACTATGATGCCGCCGAAAAAACAGCATCCGGCTATCTGCAATTCCGCACCACTGATCAGCCGCTCGAAATTACCGGGGGCGTCCGCATCGAGCATACCGATCAGGGCTACGCGATGAAGTTCCCGATTGGGGAAGATAACCCAACGGGTAGCCAGATTTACACCGATGTGCTGCCCAGTCTGCACGTCCGGTACCGTCCCGACGAGCGCACCAACTGGCGTCTGTCGTACTTCCGGTCGCTGAACCGGCCCGGCTTTTTCGAGATCGTTCCCTATCGGATTGTCAACGAAGAATACCAGGAGCGCGGCAACCCCAACCTGAAACGGGCCATCGCCGACAACATTGATCTGCGTTACGAGTTTTTCCCTCGCCCATTGGAGCAGTTTATGGTTGGCCTGTTCTACAAACACATCCAGGACCCCATCGAATATACGCTTCAGAAAGATGCCATCCGGGGCCAGGACCTGTATTATGGGCCGGGCAACTTCGGTAATGCCACTAACCTGGGGCTGGAAGTGGATGCCATCAAATATTTCCGGCAGTGGGGTGTCAAAGCAAACTATACTTATACCAATTCCAGCATCACTACACCCAAGTCAAAACGTATCCGCAATGCTCAGGGTGATCTGGAAACCATTACGGTTAACCAGACGCGGGCACTTTATGGGCAGTCGGCCCACGTAGCCAATCTGTCGTTGCTTTACAAAGATGCTGCGCATGGCTGGGATGGTCAACTGGCGGCCAGTTATACCGGCGGACGTATCAATACCGTATCGCAGTTTGTCGATAACGACCTCTACCAGAAAGGTTTCATCCAGATGGATGCATCAGCGGAGAAGCGAATAGGCCGAGCCAATTCAGGCCGAGCCAATTCAGGCGGAGGCTTACTTCTGTTTGCCAAAGCCAATAATCTGCTCAATACTCCTACCGAGATTTTCATCAATAATGCCAGTAATAAAAATTCCGACGTACCGAATCAGGACCTGTCGGGCAAGACTCTGATCCGGCGCGATTTCTACCAGCGTTCCTATGTGCTTGGCATCCGCTATAAACTTTAAAAACCATGACTAACCAATTGATTACCATGAAACAAGTTCTTTTTCTAGCCGCCTTATCCGCTGCCGTACTCGTGGGTTGTTCCAAGAGTAGCGACGATACCAGCACGGTAACTCCTACCCCAACTCCCGTCGTGAAAGAAGCCGTATCGGGCGATGTTTCCGGCACCTGGACCAAAGGGAATACCTACAAAATTACGGGGCACTTGCAGGTTCCAGCCAGCCAGTCTTTAGTGATCGAAGAAGGGGTCAATGTCATTTTCAGCGACTCGACGGTGAAGCCTGAGTTGATTGTTAGAGGTAATTTGTACGTTATGGGCACCTCGGCCAATCCGGTAAAACTTACCGTACCAGACGCATGGAAAACAGCCGCCAACCAATGGGGTAGCCTCTGGGGCGGCATTATCGCAGCCCCTACCTGCGCCGAATTACTGATCGACAATGCCATCATTGAATATGGTGGAGCCGTAACGACTGAGAGTTCACCGTCGGTAAAAGCGGGTTTATACAAAGCGGCAGCGGGTAACCACGTACCAGCCGTCAACTATTCGAACGTGAATGGCAAACTGGTCATTGTCAACAGCCGGTTGAATAACCAGAACGAAGATGGTTTTTATATAGAAGGGGGCAAGGTCATCATTACCAACAACAAGATATGTCCCCAGGGTGTATCGGGTGGCGATGCCATCAACTTCAAATCGG
>CAXTJJ010000512.1:0-4463 GCA_964244155.1 uncultured Spirosoma sp. | reverse complement strand
GGGAGTTATTACAGTATTGGCGTATCGATTTCCCCGGCACTGCTCACCGACATTTGGCGATGGGTAAACACAGGTGATCGCATTTCGCCAATGCACCCCCCCAAACCTCAGTCGTCGGCTAAAGAATGAGTCCAACCACCCCACCAAAACTTACGTTGCATCAGCTTATCATGCTGGTGCTATCTGTCTATGTTGTCATAGCTTTGCTGATTCGGGAATTGGTGCCTATGCACGAACAGAGTCGGCAGTTGCTCGACCAAATCGATACGGGCATCTGTTTCTATTTTTTATACGATTTCTTCTTAAGGTTTTATCTGGCTCCCAATAAATGGGCGTTTCTGCGTTGGGGCTGGATCGACTTGCTGGCCAGTATCCCTGCGTTAGACTGGTTCAGGCTGGGTCAACTGGTTCGGGTAGTTCGAATATTACGCATGGTTCGCTCGTTCCGGTCGATCCGCGATTTTATCCACTACCTCTTCCGCGATAAGGCCAACGGTACGCTGGCGGTTGTCTTACTCAGTTCTGTACTGCTCATGATTTTCGGCGCGATTGCCATTCTCTACGTCGAGCGTGTACCGGAAGCCAATATCAAAACGCCTTCGGATGCACTTTGGTGGGCATTCGTGACCATCACCACCGTTGGTTATGGCGACCGCTTTCCCATCACAACCGCCGGGCGACTCATTGCGGCTATATTGATGGTTGCCGGGGTGGGCCTATTCGGCACCTTTACAGGTTATGTTGCCAACTTCTTTGTTGTGGAGGAACAGGAACAAGAAGACAGTGAAATGCAACTACTAATTGGCGAAGTGCGGCAGCTACGGCAAAAAATTGAAGAAATGGAAAGGAAGCTGTAACAAAGGCTACACTTGTTGAGTGAAACCTCAATGATAAGGTTTTACTCAACAAGTATCAATTTATCAGTAGTTATCAACGAGGCAGCTAAGACTCAGAAATCACTGGTGCTATAGGCTATTGATACAACGCGGTTCCAATCAGGATGACGTTTCAGGTATGCACTGACAAATGGGCAAAGCGGCACGATCTTGAGATCGTGTTGTTCAATATAATACAATACCCCTTCAACCAGCTTTGAACCAACGCCATGTCCTTCGAGACTGGGATCAACTTCGGTATGAGTAAGGGCCAGGGTTTCATCGTCTACTTTTTGATACGCAACGATGGATAGTTTACCATCCGTATCTAATTCGAACTGATGCCGGTGCGTGTTATTTTTGATGAGCGTTTCGTTCATGTCCTTCATACGTTTGTTAGTCCTTCTACACAAAAAAAGGGCTGCTTGTTCAACTAATGGAATGTAATTTGCAAACGACTTCTCTTCGACTCCCGCTATGAACCGTCTTGACCGCCTGACTGCCATCCTGATTCATCTGCAAACCAAGCGCGTTGTTCGTGCTCAGGAGTTGGCAGACCGCTTCCACATTAGCCTTCGAACTGTTTACCGCGATATCCGGTCGCTGGAAGAAGCGGGCGTTCCAATCGGTGCCGAAGCCGGAGTAGGCTATTTTCTGACCGACTACCACCTGCCGCCCGTCATGTTCACAACCGCCGAAGCCAGTGCGCTGTTGCTGGGCGGTAAATTAATTGAAAAATGGGCCGACGAGTCGGTACGGACAAAATTCGAGTCGGCCCTGTTCAAAATAAAATCCGTCCTTAAACGCACGGATCAGGAGCATCTGGATGATCTGGACGCCCATATCAATGTCGCGAAACCTGCCAATCGCCCCCCCTACTCCGATGAACTGCTTAACGATATTCAACAGGCTATTGCCCGGCATCATGTCCTCGCACTTCAGTATCATTCGCAGTATAACGATGCCGAAACCCAGCGAGAGGTTGAACCGGTTGGACTGTATCATTATAGACTGGGCTGGCATCTGATCGCTTTCTGCCGCAAACGCCAGGACTACCGTGATTTTCGTGTGGATCGTATTCGCCAGTTGACCGATACCGGAGAGTCCTATTCGCGCCGAAACCGCCTAACATTACAGGAATACCTCGACCGGATGGGTACAACCGATATGCCAACGGTGGCCGTTACCGTAGTTTTCAAAAAAGCCGCTACTCGTTATATGCAGGAGCAAAAGCATGCTTATGGTTTCCAGCACGAAGATGATCTGGGCGATTATGTCCGTATGCATTTTCAAACGCCTTATGCTGAGGGCCTGGCTCGCTGGCTGCTGATGTATGGTCGTTCGGCTACTGTCGAACAACCCGATATGATCCGCAATAGGGTATTGGCCCTCGTTGACGAAATACAGACGCACTATGCCGAACAAGCCGTTGAAGACCTGTCCTAAGATCCTGATTCGGATGAACGAGTAGCAAGGGCATATATATCGGAACAAAGGCGTTATTCTGGAAAACATTTTAGTTAAAAACTAATTTATAGTTACTGTAGGGGGTTTTCAGACTTGGAAGATAAACCCCAAACCTAGGTTTACGATCCCCTGGACGAAATCACCGACAGCCAAACCAAATTCCCCTGTGCTCAAGTAAGAATAGTAGAAATTTCAGTTTATTGATTTCTATAATCCGCTATTCTTACGTATTATTTTCGATCGATCTTCCAATTAAATGTGTTCGTGTATCGTAAGTTTGCCTTAAAACTGCCTTATAAATTTCTTATGCCGCAGCAATTTCAAATTTTATTAGTAGACGACGACCCCCTGATTGCTGATATTTTACAACGGGCTTCAGTAAGTAGTTTTCCAGAAGCTTCGTTCATTCATATAAGCAGTTTTGATGAAGCAAAAAAGTACATTGAGCAACTGGAAGGCAGAGGCCCTAAAATAGTTTTGCTGGACATTGATTTGCAGGATAAAGTGGATGGATTAGACTTCCTGGCGTTGCTACGAGCCCACCCCAAAGGACGTATATTACCGGTGGTCATGCTGTCGGCCAGTAAAACGCCTAGCCTGGTCGAACGGGCGTACACCTATGGAGCTTCTTCCTTTACGACCAAACCGTTTAGTTATGCCGATTGGAAACAGTATCTGGCGAATCTAAAAACCTACTGGTACGAAACGGTTACGCTACTGGACATCAGGCATTATAAAGAATAATAGACTCTTTAAAGTCCTATTATTTTGACGGATAAGAAGTTAAACTATTCTGAGGAATAATTAATCTTTGCATAGATACGTTTTCTTAAGAGTAACTGGTTTTTGGCTTACTCATTGCTGTAATTTGCAATTGGCTACAAGCCCTAACGTTTACCTTACTTATGCAAAGACGTTCTGTACTCAAGAATTTAGCCATGACAGTTGGCGGGCTAATTAGCCTACCCGCCTGGGCCTCTGGCTGGACGCCCGACTCGCTGGGATACGTTTCTACAGTATCGCTCAGCGATGAAACGCTGCTGGGAGAAATTGTGGAGACCTTTATCCCTGAAACGACCACACCAGGTGCTAAATCGCTTAAGGTGCATCAGTTTGCGATGCGAATGATCAATGACTGCTACGGCGAATCTGCCCAAACTACCCTGCAACAAGGACTTGGCCTAACAGAGGACACGGCGAAACAGACATATGCGAAGTCATATATGAATTGCGACGTTCCTCAACGACTGGATGTACTGACCAGGCTGAGCGCATCAGCAGACCCGGCCGGTAAGGCGTTTGTCGACCTGATTAAACGACTGACGATTCAGGGATATATGAACTCAGAATATTACCTGGTAAATGTCGAAAAATTCAACATGGCCCCCGGTTTTTATCATGGTTGTGTGCCTGTGTCCAAACTGGCTGTGAGTGTCAGCAAATAATTCAATTATCCGTTTTTCGTTTATTTCTAGTCACGTTATCCCATGTCTTTTCTTTCGATAGACTCCATTAAAAACCGAACCTTCGATGCCATTGTCGTTGGATCAGGTATAAGCGGTGGCTGGGCAGCCAAAGAATTAACCGGCAAAGGCTTACGCACGCTCGTTCTGGAGCGTGGCCGCGATGTTCGGCACATCACCGATTATCCAACGACCATGATGCAGCCCTGGGAATTTGCTCACCTGGGTCAGCTTTCCAAAGAGTATGTAGACGCAAATCCTATAGCCAGCCGGTGCTACGCCAATCGGGAAGATGCACAGCATTTTTTCATAAAAGATGCCGAACACCCTTACGTGCAGGAAAAACCCTTCGACTGGATTCGGGGCTATCAGGTAGGCGGCAAATCACTGATGTGGGCGCGGGGCACCCAGCGTTGGTCGGAGTATGATTTTGATGGTCCCGCCCGCGATGGGTTTGCGGTTGACTGGCCCATTCGGTACAATGATCTGGCACCCTGGTACAGCTACGTCGAAAAGTTTGCGGGTATATCGGGCAACAAAGATGGGCTGGCCGCTTTGCCCGATGGCGAGTTTCTGCCCCCGCACGAGCAATCCTGCGTAGAGAAACACTTTACCGATCAGATGGCAACCCATTACAACGGCACCCGTCCGGTTATTA
>CAXTJJ010000511.1:0-4469 GCA_964244155.1 uncultured Spirosoma sp. | reverse complement strand
GACTCTTCGTTACAAAATATCCGGAATATCAAATTTATAATCTCGATGCGCTGACTTATGCCGGAAATCTGGCGAATCTTACCGACATCGAGCATTCGCCTAATTATACCTTTATCAAAGGTGACATTACTGATGCGAAATTTCTGGAGGATATGTTCGCCGAGCTGGAACTGGATGGCGTTATTCACCTGGCAGCTGAGTCGCACGTTGACCGGTCTATAACCGACCCTATGTCATTTGTCATGACCAATGTGGTTGGCACGGTTAACTTGCTGAACGCAGCTAAAAATAGCTGGGCTGCTGGTGGGTTTGCCGGAAAACGGTTCTACCATGTTTCGACCGACGAAGTGTTTGGGTCGCTTCATAATCCGGAGGATTTCTTCACCGAAGAAACGGCCTACGATCCTCAGTCGCCTTATTCTGCATCGAAGGCCGCTTCCGATCACTTTGTACGGGCTTATGGCAACACATACAAGTTACCGGTCGTCCTCTCGAACTGCTCGAATAACTACGGCCCGAATCACTTCCCGGAGAAGTTGATTCCGCTGATGATTCACAATATTCAAACCAACAAGCCACTGCCGGTTTACGGGAAAGGCGAAAACGTTCGCGACTGGCTCTTTGTCGTTGACCATGCACGCGCTATCGACACGGTTTTCCATAAAGGAAAAGAAGGCGAAACATACAACATTGGCGGCTTTAACGAGTGGAAAAACATCGATATCGTTAACCTGTTGTGCCAGATTATGGACCGTAAACTGGGTCGTCCCGAAGGGACATCGGCTAAGCTGATTACCTACGTGACCGACCGGGCCGGGCATGATCTGCGATATGCTATTGATGCACATAAAATAATGAATGAACTGGGCTGGGAACCATCGCTTCAGTTTGAAGAAGGGCTGGAAAAAACCGTCGACTGGTTCCTGTCCAACCAGACATGGCTGGATAACGTCACTTCGGGTGCTTATCAGAGTTATTACCAGGGAATGTACGCGAATCGGTAATTAATAAATTGAGTGAAGTAGGTGCATTGAGTAAAGTAAGTATAGTGAATGTAGTAAATAAACAGGTATTTGGCTCACTATGCCTGATTTACTAACTGCCCATACTTTACTCAATGCACCTACTTCACTTAGGTTACCCACTACACTACACAAATGAAAGGAATTATTCTTGCCGGAGGCTCTGGCACACGTCTTCATCCGCTTACACTGGCCGTTTCAAAGCAACTGATGCCTGTGTATGATAAACCGATGATTTATTACCCGCTTTCTATTCTAATGCTAGCGGGTATTCGCGAGATTCTGATTATATCAACTCCTCACGACTTGCCTCATTTTGAAAAGCTGCTTGGCGATGGAGCCCGTATAGGATGTAAGTTCAGTTACGCCGTTCAACCCAGCCCCGACGGTCTGGCACAGGCATTTATTATTGGCGAGGAGTTTATTGGTAACGATAAGGTCGCGCTGGTTCTAGGCGACAATATTTTCTACGGATCGGGTTTATCAAAATTACTTCAGGCTAATAATGACCCCGACGGCGGTGTCGTTTATGCGTATCAGGTACACGATCCGGAACGCTACGGTGTGGTTGAATTCGATGCAGACTTTAATGTGCTGTCTGTTGAAGAAAAACCTGAAAAGCCTAAGTCCCACTATGCAGTGCCAGGGTTGTATTTTTATGATAACGACGTCGTTAACATTGCTAAAAATATCAAGCCATCGCCCCGTGGTGAACTTGAAATCACAGACATAAACCGAGTATACCTAGAACAGGGTAAGCTCAAAGTAGGCGTTCTTGACCGGGGGACGGCTTGGCTCGATACCGGCACATTCGAGTCACTGATGCAGGCCGGGCAGTTCGTCCATGTTATTGAGCAGCGTCAGGGATTGAAAATTGGTTGCATTGAGGAAATTGCTTACCGTATGAAGTTCATCAACGCCGAAGAACTTAGGACCATTGCGCAGCCATTGGTCAAAAGTGGCTATGGTGCCTATCTTTTGGGCCTGTTAAAATAGATACCGGGTGACGTTATACACAAAAAACGCCAGAGCAATTAGTTCCGGCGTTTTTTTATGATCTAACCTAACCTATGAGAATTTTTTACCTATATCTGTTCAAGCAGTATGTGTAGTGCGGAAGCTTCGATACAAAGGTAACTCCTGAATTGGTGATTAACTGAGCGCATAAATACCGGTTTTGTATAAGAAGAATTAAACAGGCAAAAGCCCGCAATTTAGTACGTAGAACTACGTATTGGAAAATATTTTATACGGAGTAATCTATTTATAATTAGGCAGTTATATTTTGATTGTGAGAATATGTGCAATTGGTGTACAAACATCGATATCGTAATTTAGATGCGCTTTCCGATTCTATCCATTCCGGAGCAACCATACGTCACGTTAATTTCAATTTCCATTCATTATGAGTGTTTTTACTAAAGATGCTGGCCGCATTCTCGACCCGCACGAGACAAAGGCCATGACAGGCGCATATCAGGAACGTAAGCTAGCGGTTGGTCTGTCAAAAGATGAGTATGTCCGTTCAGAATATTTCGGCATTAATCAGATTCAGTACTTACTTGATCAGCCTGGCTGTATAGGGTTACGTGTTCATCATGCCAAACGGTGGGAAGATGCCGACGGGAAACCAACCGAGCCAGGCGTGGGCAGACTTGTGCCACGTGTTCTACTTACTGGCGTGAGTGAAGGGGGGAAAGACATGCCTATTTACGCTGATAAGGCGGGGATGAAAGATATGGCTGGGACCAGTGGCGGGATGAGCGCATTAGGGGATGGTAGACCATGTCCTCAATATTGTGGTAATTGAGCTATGTAATGAATCAATTCTTTACCCCATACCAAGATTATCCAGTAGCTTTTATTGCCGAATTAGTAACCCTATTACCTATACTAATAGGGTTATTTCGCATTCGAACGTTTCAGTATGAAATAAGATTTTTAGTCATCCTTTTTGTCCTCTTCTTTTTTAGAGATATCTATTCAAATGTTCTTGCTTCCACAAAAGAAAATAATCTCTTTCTGTATAATTTATTCTCGTTTTTTGAACTTGCTTTTATAGCGTTGATCTTTTATAGTAATTCAAAAATTCGCTCAAAAAGATACAGAAAAATTATACTATGGGGCGTATTGGTTTCACTCGTTAGCAATATTTATTTCTACACGGAAAAGGACTTTTCAATTGGTAGTTTCACCATTGTCAGAGTATATGGAATCCTTGTAACAATGACGTTCTTTGAACGGGTGCTTTCTGAGCTTACGATACGAAATATTTTGGCTTATTCTATGTTTTGGATAAATAGTGGGCTTCTGTTGTATTTCTGTGGCACATTCTTTATTTTTCTTTTAAGCGATAAAGTATTGTCAAGCAAAACAAAACCTGATATATTTCAACAATATTGGGATACAAATCTTATTTTCTACATCTTTTTTTGTTTGCTTGCATCAACTGGTATCTGGCTAAGCAAATATGATAAGGAAAATTTAATTTAACATTTATCTGCGAAGTGATTGCATATCAATATAAATTTCAGTCTAAACTAATTATGTGTATGAAAAACTAATTTTATCGGTAGCTGTACTTGCTGCCATGACCTTTGCTCGTCAGAACAACAAAATAGATCAGGTTACTGTACCTAGCAGCATTGGCAATTTTCCGTTTCTATTTTATTACCGATAAAGATGGAAACCGTAATCTAATGTTTGTTGGCATTGACAATCAATCATAAGACCTGCGCAGTGCCAGCCCCAATACTCGTACAACAGACGGTGATGCTGGTACAGATGGCTATACTTGTCCACAACATTCGGGAAATTAAGAGCTTAAATTGTACTCTTTTTGCCATAGTAGACGAAAATTTATCTCCGACTTTGTCTTTATTCCACTCCCTCAATAGTTATTGACATTCGCACCAGAATTTTTGAATTTTACTTAGTACCGTTTTTCTTTAGATAGCTATCATGTCGATAGATTCCAGTTTTGTAATTGCCATTGGTACGGCTGTCTTGTTGATAATGGCGGTTTTCATTATCATCTTCGTCGCCTATTACCAGCAAAAACAGGCAAAACAACAACTGGCCTACAAGGAATTGCAGGCACAACATCGCCGTGACCTGATGGCTGCTACTTTTCGGGGGCAGGAAGAGGAACGAAAGCGATTGGCCGAGGACATGCATGACGGGATCGGTACCATGCTGTCGGTAACGAAAATGAGCCTTAATCAACTGGAACGCCAGGTTGGGGGCGATGTGCAAACGAGTTTTCTGTTCCAGAAAACCCGCTCCATGATTGACGAAACCATGACCAACGTTCGGCGAATCAGCCGGAATCTGGTGCCCACAACGCTTGAGCGATTCGGCCTGCTGGCGGCACTTGAAGAGCTGGCCGACCGCGCCACCGATAACGACATCGAAATACAGTTGACCTACCCGGAATCGGTCATTCCA
>CAXTJJ010000510.1:0-4482 GCA_964244155.1 uncultured Spirosoma sp. | reverse complement strand
CGAAAAGTAGCCTGCCGTTTCGGGCTGTAAAGAAATGATACCGGAGCCGTATCATAATGCGCCATCAGAATGACTTTCCGATGAATCTCCCCTTCCCTTTTTCGAGTTGTCCACCGACCCACCACATTATGGGCAATATGCTGAGCAGGAAACTTAATAATGAATGAATACCGCCAGTTGAAATACAGCCAGGCCAGCCACACAAAATACCAAACCAGTCCTACAGCGACACCCGAAACCGGAACCAGTCCCAACCCGGCCAACAAGCCACCAATAAGCCAGTACACAACTGTGGCATAGGTTTTGGGCGTTTGAAAGGGCTCTTTTTTTACAGTTGCCCCCAATTCGGTAAGATAGCCCTGGAGTAAATCAGCAGCTTTGGTTTCGTTGGCGGTAGCCGCTCCCCGATGCGGCAATGAAGAGAGTTCACGAAGAATTGTCTGAACCGTCAGACGGCCCTGCGGGATAGTCATAATCTAACTTGATTTAATGCGAATAAAGTCGACGTACGAATTAAAGTCTGATAAATTTAAGAGAAAGGTTTAACCACAGAGGCACAAAGCGCACAGAGATGTCCAACGAGCTACGTTTTTGCCTACTGGACCTCTGTGCGCTTTGTGCCTCTGTGGTTAAATTATTTCCTTAAATTCTCAGAAATATTCTACAGGCTAGTTTGACCAATTCAAACCATTATACGTTTATTCACTAAGCAGTCGTTTCGGCTCAGTCCGAAACGCCCGCAAGATACAGCTTGACGGTCAGGATATAACCTGACACAGGCTACCGCATGAGTTTACCCGTGTTAGATTTTATCCAGCTATTATTTAATGAACAGCAGTTCCCGGTACTTTACTAACGGCCAATCTTCATCATCAACGACCTCTTCAAGTTTATCCACCTCATAGCGAATAATATCAAAGTAATCTTTTACTTCAGTCGAGTAGAGTTTCGCCCGGTCGCTGGTGTCGGTTATGTTATTGGCTTTTTTGCGAGCCTCCAGCATCGACTCCACATTCTTTTTAATCGCGATCACGCGGGTCGAAATCTCACGCAGAATAGCCTTGATTGGCTCCGCTTCGGCATTCATTCCCAGGTCGACTAGATTTCGGGCAGTCTCGGCCAGTTTATTTTGATATTTCAGGGCTGTCGATACGACGTGGTTCATGGCCAGATCGCCCATCACGCGCGATTCGATCTGCACATTTTTGATGTACTTCTCCAATTCAATTTCGTAGCGGGACTCCACTTCGGCATGGTTCATAACGCCCGTCCGCTCAAACAACGCCAGTGATTCGGGCTTCACGAAAATACCCAGTGCTTCTGGCGACGATTTAATATTCGATAATCCCCGGCGGTCGGCTTCCTCCACCCACTCATCAGAATAGCCATTTCCCTCAAACAGGATTCGCTTCGTGTTGGTGTAGTATTCTTTCAGAATGTCGACAATAGCCAGTTCTTTCTTTTCACCTCTCACCAACCGTGCCTCAAGATCGGTCTTGAACTTATTTAGCTGGTCGGCTACAATGGCATTCAGCACGGTCATCGTCGAAGCGGAATTAGCCGCACTGCCCACCGCCCGAAACTCGAATTTATTGCCCGTAAAGGCAAAAGGCGACGTCCGGTTGCGGTCGGTGTTATCGCGCATCAGGCTTGGAATCCGGTTCAGCCCAAGTTTATAATATACGTTATCGCCTTTATTGACAGTGACTTCCGACTTTGTTTCCAGGTCATTGAGTGCTTGTGTTAAAGACTCTCCCAGAAATACGGAAACAATGGCCGGAGGAGCTTCATTAGCCCCCAGCCGGTGTTCATTGCCGGCCGATGCGATACTGGCCCGCAACAAATCGGCGTTGTCGTGAACCGCTTTAATAACGTTGACCAGAAAGGTCAAAAACCGCAGACTTTCTTTGGGCTTGGTACTCGGAGCCAGCAGGTTCACGCCGGTATTGGTTCCCATCGACCAGTTGTTGTGCTTCCCGCTACCATTAACCCCGGCAAACGGTTTTTCATGAAAAAGCACTTTCAGGTTATGTTTCTCCGCAACTTTCTCCATCAAATCCATTAACAGCGCGTTGTGGTCAACAGCCAGATTGACTTCTTCAAAAGTTGGTGCCACCTCAAACTGCCCCGGCGCAACTTCGTTATGGCGTGTTCGAACAGGCATACCGAGTTTCATCGACTCAAATTCAAAATCCACCATAAAGGCATTAACACGGGGCGGAATTGACCCAAAATAATGGTCTTCCAATTGTTGCCCGCGAGCGGGTGAATGCCCAAAAACTGTCCGGCCCGCCAGCACCAGATCAGGCCGGGCATAGAACAAGGCCCGGTCGACCACAAAGTACTCCTGTTCGGGGCCAAGCGTTGGGGTGACTTTCGTGATGTTCCGGTCGAAGTACTGGCAAACCGCCGTGGCCGCTTTATCAAGAGCATTGAGGGCTTTCAGCAAGGGGGTTTTATAATCCAGAGCCTCGCCCGTGTAGGAAATAAAGACCGACGGAATGCAAAGCGTTTTGCCCCCCGCCCCGTTGTCCATCAGAAACGCGGGCGACGATGGGTCCCAGCCCGTATACCCCCGCGCTTCGAAGGTGTTGCGCAGTCCACCGTTAGGAAACGACGAAGCATCGGGTTCCTGCTGCACCAAAGCACTTCCTTTAAATTTTTCAACAGCTTTCCCATCGAGCGTAATGTCAAAAAAAGCGTCATGTTTTTCGGCCGTTTCACCCGTTAGCGGCTGAAACCAGTGCGTGTAGTGGGTAGCTCCTTTTGAGGTGGCCCAGGATTTCATCGCCCCCGCCACTTCGTCGGCAATGGTGCGATCAATCTGTCCGTTGGTGCTGATGGCTTCAGTTACTTTCAGGTAGGCTTCGGGCGAGAGTAAGGTCCGCATCACTTCATTATTAAAGGTATAGCTCCCAAAAAAATCGCCGACCCGCTCGGTGGGTGCCGTCACCTGCACCGCATGGCGGCTTTGGGCAATTTCGAGGGCTTTAAAACGGAAATTAGACATTGGTAAGGCGTTGACGGTTTAGGTTCAAAATTTAACCAAACATACACGCCTTATACACAGATTACAATGGGGGAACTAAAAAAGCCCGACCACTTGCGCAGTCGGGCTTTATCAAGTATTGATTTGGACCTAGGCGGTTTCCAGCACCTCAGCCGGTTTAACGGTTTTGATGATCATAATTCCCTTGAAAGCCATCTTATAAATAGTTGATTCGCTAAGTATCCTGACTTTTCGAAGGCTGGTAAAAATAGGGAATTAAATCATTTATTAGCTATTTTAACGCTAAATTAGCTAACAAATACCCTAAACTAACGCAAAATTGGAACCATGATCCCACGTCTGTTAGCCGACAGTATTCGTCAGCGAATCATCGAATCGAATAAAATCGTTATTCTGTACGGCCCTCGTCAGGTGGGGAAAACTACACTGATTCGCGAGTTGATCGACAGCTTACCATATAAATCGCTACTGGTGAATGCCGACGAACTGGCCTACCAAACCGTGCTATCAGCGCGAGATTTAAGCCAAATGAAGCTGTTAGTAGAAGGTTATGAGTTACTTTTTATCGACGAGGCTCAACGTATTCCAGATGTTGGTCTCAACCTCAAAATTTTGCACGATGGCCTGCCAAACCTCAAAATCGTGGCTACGGGGTCATCCTCCTTTGAGTTAGCAAACCGAACCAAAGAGGCATTAACTGGCCGTACCTGGACTTACGAGCTTTTCCCTATCTCGCTGGGCGAGTTGCATCTGCAACAAAATGCGTTCGCCTTGAAACAGCGTTTGGACGAGCTATTGCGCTTTGGGTCTTACCCTGATACCATCCAACTACCCAATGCGGCCGACAAGGTGCGTTACCTGCGTGAGCTATCGTCGGCGTACCTGTATAAAGACATTCTGGAAATGGCGTCTATCCGTCATGCCGACAAACTGCGAAAACTACTGCAACTGCTTTCCTTTCAGGTAGGTTCAGAAGTGTCGACAAGTGAGTTGGGCACAACGCTTGGTATGAGTAAAGATACCGTCAACACGTATATTGACCTGCTGGAAAAAGCGTTTGTCGTGTTCCGTTTGTCTGGTTTCAGTCGTAACCTTCGAAAAGAAGTTAGCAAAATGGATAAGATTTATTTTTACGATCTGGGTATCCGAAACGTACTCATCGATAATTTCCAGCCGCTTGACTTACGAACCGATGTGGGCGCACTTTGGGAGAACTTTCTGGTTATCGAGCGTCGAAAACGAAACGCGTATCTGGACCAGTTTGTCAATACTTATTTCTGGCGTACCTACACTGGTGCTGAACTGGATTATGTCGAAGAGGCTAACGGACAACTGGCTGGTTTTGAGTTTAAGTTCTCCCGTAAATCAGCCAAATCACCAGCCTCCTGGCTGGACAATTATCCCGGCTCTACGTTTCAGGTAATTAATCAGGACAGTTATTTACCTTTTTTACTCTAACTCCCCCGATAAAA
>CAXTJJ010000509.1:0-4503 GCA_964244155.1 uncultured Spirosoma sp. | reverse complement strand
TTAAGGCTTTTGTGCAGATGTGCCAGCTGGATGTCGAAAATGCGGACTACGTTTTCTTCCTTCATCGGAGAGAACGGAATGATTTCCGTAATACGGGCCAGAAATTCTGGCCGGAACTGCCCCGTCATCCGTGTCATTAATTGCTGCGATGTGGGCATCCGGTTGGCCTGAAACTCACTGCTAATCCATTCACTGCCGATGTTGGACGTGAAAATGAGCAAGGCATTCGTGAAATCACCCTCCTTCCCCAATTTATCATGCAGTCGTCCTTCATCCATGATTTGCAGAAAGACATCAAAGACCGAATTATGCGCTTTTTCAATTTCATCGAACAGGACAACCGAATAAGGCTGTTTCCTGATTTTATTGACTAGCAACCCACCTTCTTCGTATCCCACATAGCCCGGAGGAGCTCCATAAAGTAGAGCGGCCGAATGTTCTTCCTTAAACTCCGACATATCGAAGCGGATCAGTGCCCGCTCGTCGTTGAACAGAAAGTCGGCCAGCGACTTCGACAGTTCGGTTTTCCCGGTCCCCGTAGGACCAAGCAGAAAGAAGGAGCCAATCGGCTGACCGGCTCGCTGTAGACCGCTGCGCGATTCCAGAATGGCGTCGGACAGGGCATGAAGGGCATGATTCTGGCCTACGACCCGGCGTTGAAGGTAACTCTCCATTGTCAGAAGTCGCTCTTTCTCCTGCGCTTGCACTTTACCCATCGGAATACCTGTTTTATGGGCAACCACAGCAGCCAGATCGCTGGTCGTAACGGCGGCTTCCTGCTGACTGGCTAAAGCCTGAAAGCGGGTCAGCTTAGCCATAATGTATTCGTGGTAGGCAACAGGAGTTTCCAGTTCAGCGGGGTTAATATCATCTTCCCACTGGCCTAGTAAGACCGGACTAACCTGGTGATGTAGCAGTGTATCCAGCCAACGATACTCCTCCAGTGCTTCATTAGGGGCCAGGTCTCCCCCAGCCAGTTCTTTAACCGTTTGCTCAATCTGTTTCAGCTCATTCCCCGATGTTTCTATAGCCATCCGGATGGCCGCCATCGTTCGGTCGAGCAAGTCAAGGGCTGAGTCGGGCAATCGGCGTTCTTTACTATACCGTCGTGCCAGTCGAATGCAGGCTGCAATGACTTCGGGCCGGATCTCCAGTTGGTGGTGTTGCTCATAGGCCGGAGCCAGCCCGCGCATCATCCGTTCGGCTACTTTTTCTGTGGGCTCGGTCACCGTAAGGAGTTCAAACCGGCGGCTTAAGGCCTGATCTGGTTCAATTAACTTGCGATACTCTTCGGGCGTGGTCGCGCCGATCACGGTCAACTCGCCCCGCGCCAGTTCCGGTTTCAGCAGGTTGGCAACACCGTTTCCCGCCGACCCTTTTGGGTCGAGCAGCATATGAATCTCATCAATGAACAGAATGCATTTTTCATACTGCTTTACGTCTTTGATAACATTCTTGAGCCGATCTTCTACCTCGCCTTTATACGACGCGCCCGCCAGCAGTGCCCCGGGGTCCAGTTCCAGTAAAATGGCATTTTTCATCCGGGCAGGGACTAGCCCTGCGACAATCTGTTGAGCCAGACCATCGATCAGGGCCGTTTTACCAACGCCCGGATCACCCACCACCATGACGTTCGGTTTGCTGCGACGCCCCAGAATTTCGAGCATCGTACGGACTTCCTGGTTGCGGCCAACGACGGGGTCTAATTTGCCGGCACGGGCCTGAGCGGTTTTATCAATACAAAATTTGGGTTCTCCCTTCGGCGAATAGCTGGTGTGATTCTGCGCATTTGTAGCCTTTGGCAGGTCCGTACCAGGGGCCGGAGAAGATAAATCGCGAACAAAACGATCGAGCAGATCCCGTTCCTGTAGAGGTAACGAACGGAGCTGGTCAGCAGTAAAGCCAATACCGGGTTTGGTTAGAGCAGCTAGTACACAGATGATTTCGATGTAATCCAGACCCAGCTTTACCCGCAGAAAGTCAGCTTCGTTCATAACCCGCTCTACAGACGTATCGTGTTCTGGTTCAATAACAACCAGTGCAGTGCGTGGCATTTCCTCCATCCAGACATCGGCCCAATCGAAGATGTAGGCCACATCGTGCTGCAAAGCATTCAGAAGGGCGCTGCCGCCTACATCATCATGAAGCAGAGCGCGTAATAAATGTGCTGCCGAAAACTGTTCATTATGGTATTCGCGAGCCAACGCACGGGCAATGTGCAGGGCTTTTTCAACCGATTGGTGCAAGGGTAACTGACGCATAGAAAGAATAGTTGAGGCAGAGGTTATTTGAATAGGTCTTCACTGATCCAGTAATAGGTACGGTCGTTGGACGTGAACCGGCTATTGCGAAAGGTTGGTATTCGTCGGTAATAGTCACGTCGTTCGCGCATCAGGTATAGGACCTGACTGAGTAAGGCATCAGATACTTGCTTCCGGCTAATTATCTGGTGAATGGCCAGACGTTTGAACATCGGATTGGCGACGGGTAAATCCAGGAAGCTGTTCAGTAACTGGTCGAGTGTGATCGAGGCTCTTTTCGATATACCCGCTTCGCTTAGTACTTGTCGATAGCGGTTATGAAGTTTGAATCGGTCGAGGTTACTGGCGGGGTCAATGTCGTCGCCACTTAATTGATCAAGCCACCGACCAACGCCGTCATATTCATCAACTGGAAGCAGGGCAATGTATTTCCATCGCGTACCTTCTTTGAGCGTAGCTGGTGTATAGGCACGGGACAGATAAGGATACTCATCAAGGCGTGTCAGCGAAGTGGCACTGGCTGGTAATTTCTTACCAGCCGATGCATACACCGGCGACAGTTTCGGATTGACCCGGTCGCCCTGTGGTTCCAGGCGCTGAAACGTTTTCTCCAGGGCTTCCGTGACTGATTCGGATTCATTGGCGACCTGCAAAAACAGGCTATCGGTGGCGGCATATAATTCTTTGAACGGTAGTGCCTGATTTTTGCGGGGGAAGAGCACCCAACCCGGAACCATACTGTGGTCGGGATAAGCTAACTGATACACATTTCGGTCACCCATCCGGAGATTAAATTCATTCGTAGGCGTAACCATATCCGGCCGAACAAGCCGGGCTTTTTTGAGGTCGCTCCCACGGTCGGCAATTTCCTGAACCAGCTCCCGGCTGTGGAGAATAAAATTGTTGGGAATGTCGCCCGGAGCACCGAAAACCTGGAAGGACAGCAAGCGACATTCTACTCTTTTCAGGGCCGCTGGTATCAGAACGCCATTGACGATCGACTGTACGTCGCCGTTGATACCTACCAGCACAATAATGTTGTTTTCATTCGGGTGGTTGGCAAACTGTATCAGGGCTTCGCCAATACCTGACCGAATGGACTTTACTTCCGTTTCAGTACGATTGCGTGCGGGAGGAGTGGCTTTGCTGATCAGACTTAACAGGCTGTTATAATTCGACGTCAGAGGTATCAGCGAAACCTTGCCTTTAAGTGTAAGGCTTTTATTGTCTGGTGTTTTTTCGTACTCGTTATAGATCGTAGCGCCAACCTGTAGTGTAATTGCCCGCGTTGTATCATGTGTCAACTGCGTAATTGTGTACTGTATGGTGTTAAGTAATTCACCCCAGTAAGGCTGCATAGCTGAACTACCCTCAATGACATACACAAGGTTATAGTTTTTATTATGGGCCCGAACGTTGGTCAATACCTGATTTGATACAGACCTGCCGGTCACATTCAGGACCGGCACCTGCCGTTTCTCAACCAGGGGAGTCAGGGCATTGGTTAGTATTACCGTCTGGCTGTCTGCACTATTATACTGCTTTAGCACAGGGTATTTGGCCCCCAGTCGATTCCAGGAAACAGCCGGAAACGTACTACTAACAAGCGTTGAGTCACGGCCTCCCCGGCGAAGTGCGGAAACGGATCGGTAAAAAGATATGGGCTGGGTTGTTTGATTCACGGTGTCGGCCTCGATAAACACTCGCTGCCCAATGGGTTGCAGAACCTCAATGGGCATCCAGCCCAGCATAATTTTCTTGACGCTATCGGTTGGAAACCAGGACGTGCGTCCAACTAATGCCTGCTGGCGCGTTTCGGAGAGCTTATAGACATAAGCCAGATCGTACAGCCGCATTCTTGTTTCCGCAGGTGTTTGTTGAGATGGGTCCACAAAAAGCCGTACAGAATCATGTGAAAAATACTGTTCGGGATTGGTTAACAGGGCTGGCTGGGCCAACACAGCACTAACAATCTGCGCCCGACGCTGATCTGATGACCGGCTGCTCTGGTTGGCCAGCAGAAATCGGCTTTTGAGTGCCCAGCCATAATAAACGGCGGCCTTTCGATCCGTAATGACGCGCCGGGAAAATTTGTTACCGATTGGGAGTGCCGGGTCATATTTGATGATCCTCAAGTACCCATTACGTTCCTTCAGCACATAAAAGGCCTCCATGAAATTCATCTTCCGAAAAGGTACTGTTCCATTCGAGCTGCGGAATGTCGTGTTGTTATTTCGATCCG
>CAXTJJ010000508.1:0-4506 GCA_964244155.1 uncultured Spirosoma sp. | reverse complement strand
GAACTTGACCACCAATTTTGCCACTGATTTGCCCGCTGTAAGTATCGTGCCTGAAGACATTGGACGCGTGCTGGTGAACCTGTTCAACAATGCGTTTTATGCCATTCAGCAAAAAAGTCAATCAGCACCGCCGAGTTTTACCCCAACGGTTTCTGTGCAAACCAGTCAGGAGAATAATCAATTGATTATCCGCGTAAAGGATAATGGGTCTGGTATTCCGAATGATGTTCGGGCTAAAGTATTTCAGCCTTTCTTTACCACAAAGCCTAGCGGACAGGGAACGGGTCTTGGTTTGTCTCTCAGCTACGACATCATCACAAAAGGGCACGGGGGTTCACTTAGTGTTGAAACAGAACCAGGTGAGTTTACAGAATTTACGATTATGCTGCCGGTTAAATAAGGCTGAAATCCTTCTTTTTGTGGATTAGCCTCTAGAATAGGTTTTATCGGCCAGCGTCGGGTGATGCTGGTAAGCCGGTTTCAATCCTTCTTTTTGTGGATTAGCCTTTAGAATTCGGTAATATCGGCTAGCCGCCCTATGGCGGCAACTGCTTTATCCTGCATACCTCTTCTTATTTTCTTATCAGCAAATCAACCTCCTTAAAGTGACACAGCGTGTCACAAAACCAAAACCTTTTCTGTTGTATATTCGTCCAGAACTTAGCAGAGCTATGACAACCAACAACACACCTACCGTCACCGAAACCCCCGACGCCTTCGTCGTAAACGGCATCACCGTGCCTAAAATGAAACGGGGCCAGATGAATGTGTATGACCCAGCGCTGATTAAGGCCATTGGTGCCGATTTGTTCTTTCAACTGGTCGCCCCCAAAAAGCCTATCCCCATTCCCGACCTTGGCTTTACCGACGCTGAGTGGGACGATATGGAAGACCAAATCCGGCATGACCAATGATCTTCGACACGAACTTAATCCTACACCATGTCCGCAAGTAAACCCTTCTGCCTGAACGAGTTATCATCCCGATTGTAGTAGCTGGTGAACTGGAAGCATTAGCTCTGAAAAATGATTGGGGCTATCAAAAAGTAAAATTTCTGCAACACTTGCTGGATTCATATCCCATAGCTGATTTAAATCGTGAGGTAACCCGAATTTATGCTGAAGTAGATGCTTACAGCCAGAACAAATCGAAGCAATTGGCACTCCCACCTGACATTACGGCCCGAAACATGGGAAAAAACGATATTTGGATCGCAGCCATTACGCTCTACCTCGATATGACTCTGCATACATTGGATAATGATTTCAATCATCTGTCTTCTTTCGGACTACGAGTAGTCAAGCCTGCTACCTGAGCCAGCAGTAGCTTTGCCATTACCACCTAAACTCCCCCACCCGTCCCCGCAAATAATCCCGAAACGCGTCCGGGCCATCGACCTGCACCTGTCCGGGGATGCCCAGCACAAACCGGCCAAGGCCAATCCAGCTATTTACAACGCCTTTATAGTGGTATTGAAACGGGGTATCATCCGGGTTCAGCGTTATATCCAGCCGGGTCGATGGGTAACCTTCCGTTAATAGGTGATAGGCCTGATAGGTAAGTCGTAGGGATACGTTTCTGGGTTCGCCGGGCCAGTCGAATGGGTCCGTAAGCACTTCGTCAGGCGGTTTTGTCTGCGAAGACTCCAGCAGAACGACGTCCTCTATACGTTGCGTCTTGAAGGTTTTCACCGTGTCGGACTCGGGTTCGTAGGCCGTCAGCCGGGTAAAGTTCTCCGAGAAACTATAGGGCTCCACCAGCCGGTCGTTGATCGAATTACTATTGATCGAATGATACCGCAAGAGCTGCACCTGTCGCCGGTCGCGGATGGCAACGGCCAGTTGCGCGACAACCTGCCCCTGGTGCTGATCGACCAGCCCATTGGCAATGGGCATCAGGGTCGAATGCTGGTAGATTTTCTGCCGGAGCGGGGCTATTAACAGATTGGTTTCGGAGATGGTAGCCAGAGCCTCCTGCAACAATTGTGCTTCTTCTTCCGTGAAGTCGGCCTGCTGTCGGCGTTCATCCTCAAAGAGATAGAAACGGGGAGGTTGCCTGCCTTCCCTGTCGATAATAAATCCGGCTTCCTCCAGGGCGTCCATGTAGCGCCGGGCATGGCGCGGGCTGCATTCGAGAATCTGCGCCAGTTGCGCGAGGGTTTTGCCCGGTCGCTGTTTCAGCAACCGGATAAGTTTGAGGGTACGCGTTATGTCGGCCATGGGTGGATGGAAAGTGGCTAAATAACGACAAAGCGGGTGACAAATGAAAGAATACGGAGATGTGAATATAAATGAATCTCACATATACGAATAAGATAGCTGTCGATGTATTTTCCGCAATCTAGAACTTGACGTTAATATATAATCTGCTTTATAGAAGCTAGCCACTCACTCAATAATTTGAAAAAATTAATACGAATCACTTGTTTACTAAACAGTGTTCAGTAAGTTTGCATCGTTAATAATTAAGCTATGGGTATTACCGAACGGAAAGAGCGGGAGCGGGAAGAGATGAGAAAACTGATTCTGGATGCCGCCCAGAAATTGTTTTTGGCTAATGGCTACGAAAAGGTCAGCATTCGCAATATTGCCGACGAAATCGAGTACAGCCCGGCGACGCTTTACCTCTATTTTAAAGACAAGAACGAACTGCTTTTCGCCCTACACCAGCGTGGTTTTGTGAAGATGGTGCAGGAGTTCCAGCCGCTGTTGCTGCTTAATGACCCGTTCGAAAAACTGGTTGAAATGGGCCGTTCATATATCCGTTTCGCAGTCGAAAACCCTGAGCTTTTCGACTTGATGTTCATCATGAATGCACCTATGGATAAACTTGATAAAGAGAACTGGGTGGAAGGCGATCAGGCATTTGGCTTATTAATGCAGGTTGTTCAGGAATGTATGGATGCAGGTGTTTTTCAAAAACACGATGTTCAATCGACAGCGATGATGATCTGGAGCGGTATTCATGGCTATACAGCCCTGTTTTTGCGTAAGCGCCTGGGTATGTTTGCCGAATGTGACCTACCCGTAATTATGGATGATGCTTTCAATTTGTTCTGCGAGACGCTACGGCGTGGGTTGTAGAAGTCAATGGATAATTTGTAATGAATAATGTATAATACAGGGCTTAGGATGACATTATCCATTAACTAATAGTCCTATTTTTTTATCCAGTTACTAAACACTGTTCATTAACTAACATACGATCATGAATCTCGTTCTCAACCGTGTCCGCTACTTGAGTTTACTACTTCCTCTGTCGGTTGTGGCACAACCTGCCCTAACGTCGACCTCTACTATTTTGGATGGATATGTGCGCGAGGGTCTGGCAAACAACCTGGCACTTAAACAGGAATCGCTGGAGATCAGCCGCGTGACGGAATCGCTCAACCAGGCGAAGTCATTGTTTTATCCACGTGTGGCCTTTAATCCCACCTATTCGTTGGCAGCTGGCGGGCGACGATTGGAGTTCCCGGTGGGCGACCTGCTTAATCCGGCCAATAGAGCCCTTAACCAGCTTACCGGCTCGGACAAATTCCCGACCAACATCGAGAACGTGAACCAGTTGCTGGCACCCAACAATTTCCATGACACTAAAATCAGTGTCAACTACGCGATTTTCAACACCGACATTCAATACAATTACCTTATTCAGAAACAATTACTTACGTCGCAGGAAGCCCGTCGGCGGGTTATCAAGAATGAATTGCGATACAACATTGCCACGGCATACTACCAGTATTTGCAAACGCTCGACGCCATTCATATTTTCGAGAACTCGCGAAGTTTACTAACTAGCCTTGCCCGGCTGAATGAAAAACTGGTGAGCAACAACACCGCCACAAAAGAAACCGTGACCTCAGCTCGCTACGAGATCAGCAAAGTGGATCAACAGTTGGCCGCAGCGCAGAAAAACCGCGAAACAGCCCGCGCTTATTTCAACTTTCTGCTCAATCGCGATCTGATAGCGCCCGTCGATGTAGATTCATTACTCACGAAAATTCTGCCGGAATCAAAAGAAAACCTGTCCGATTTACAGCAAACAGCTTTACGCGGTCGGCAAGAGTTAGCCCAGGTGAACAGTTCGCTGGGAGCAGCTCAAACGGCCGTAAAACTAGCGGAAGCCAACGCTAAAATCCCGAATGTATATGTCGGTGCCAACACGGGTTTTCAGGGATATGGCTACACGTTTCAGAACCAGGCTTATCTGGTGGCGCAGGTTGGTTTGCAGTGGGACTTGTTCCGGGGTTATGAGAAACGGTCGAAGATTCAACAGGCTAAAATTCAGACCAACGCCCTGCAAACCCGGCAACAGGAGGTACAACGGCAAATTCAATTGCAGGTGTTACAGGCGTATTATGATCTGGATGCAGCGACCGAAAGCCTGTCGGCTACACAAAGCGGTATGCTCAACGCTGATCAGACCTTTCGCATCATCGACAGCAAATATCGAAACGGACAATCGCTGCTCATTGAGTTTCTGCGCTACCAGAACGACCGCTTGACG
>CAXTJJ010000507.1:0-4510 GCA_964244155.1 uncultured Spirosoma sp. | reverse complement strand
AGTCTTTTTCATAATTAATTAATGCTTTTTTTAATGTTCGTTTTTAGCCTTCACTTAACTCTTTAATAGACGGTCTTTTGGATGAGTGATTCTAAAATAAGTTACTGGCCTATTTAGAAAGATAATGCTCTAACATTATCAGTTAATCCCTAAACGATTAACCCCTTGTTTGTTTTTTGGACATTGTATTGACGCATACCCCATTATGAATGCTCTAGTGGACCTTTGAGCTTCTTTATACGTTCGTCACCGAAGACCATGGGGGTACTTTATGCTGTCAAACTATGTCTTGCTGAGTGCGCCTTTGAATAATTTTTGCGCACGTCAATGTATGTATGTTGACATAGCGGTCGAAGTATACAAAAAATAATTTTAAGGGACAAAATTAGAATAGCAATTGGCTGCACTCTTGATCGCCGAGTTCATGGCTCAAGGCTATGTCCATCTTATAATGTTTCCGCCAAACACTTATCGCTCTACTATTTGTCTACCATACATGTCATGTTAGGGTGTCGTATGGGCAGTTTTAACAACTGCCCGATGGGTTTTAAGTAACTTCGTTTGGTTAATGCTTGATCCGGTGGGTTTTAAGAAACCCACCCTGTCAGTTTTGAGAAACTGGCAGCAAAACAGGAATAGCTAACTGATTTCCCAACCTAACGGCTGTTTGCGTACGGACACAACTCCGGGAGGAGTAATAAGGTATCAGGCCAAGCTGGAGCTTGCCCCGGACTGGTTACCGCCTTACAATCTGCATAGCCTACCCGCCCCTATGGCTAAATGAAGGGTCAATTCAGTTTTGGCCGTAATGATCTTCTTCTCAATCACATACGCTTTCGGGTTGGTGGCCTGGTTGGTGGTGGGGCGTCGCGATAAAGGGTGGCTTCGTAGGTTTTGCCGGGTTCCAGAAACGACAGGTCCAGCGGGAGGTCGCAGCTGTTTTCGTTGGTGATGGCACCTACATACCAGTTGGCGGTTCCCTTTTTTTGCGGGCTGTGATGATTTCGAGGGCGAGTAGTAGAACGGTCAACAGCTTTTTAGTAAAAAGGGCATAGGGAAATGGATTTGTACGGATGCTCATGTAAACCAAAGTGGAGTAGAAACGGTTGACCAGCGAGTGAAACAACAGGCTATCCTCCTGTCTTGCCCGACTGAATTTTTATTATCGGCTCAGATGTTAGCTAAATTAACAGTCCTGAAATCTTGATACCCATTGGCTACCATTTTACTTATTGACGACGAATCCCGACTGCGGCAACTCCTCGCCCGGATTCTGCAACTCGAAGGCTATACGATTCTGGAAGCCGAAAACGCCCGCGCCGGCCTGAAAGTCCTCGAACGGGAAGAGGTGCAACTGGTTATCAGTGATGTAAAACTGCCCGATAAAAACGGCATCGAATTATCGGCCCAGATAAAAGAACTTTACCCGGCTACCGAAGTCATTGTCCTGACTGCCTATGGCACAATCTCCGACGGGGTAACGGCCATCAAAAACGGAGCATTCGACTACATCACCAAAGGTGACGATAACGAACGGATTATTCCGCTGGTGAATCGGGCTGTAGAGAAAGCGAACCTGCAGTTTCGGATTAAACAGCTTGAGCAGCAGGTTAATCAGCGGTACGGTTTTGAGCGAATTATTGGTCGATCAAAACCCATCCACCAGGCCATTGACTTAGCTCGCAAGGTCGCCGTGACGGATACGACCGTCTTGCTTACGGGCGAAACAGGCACGGGTAAAGAAGTCTTCGCCCAGGCCATTCATCAGGCAAGTCCCCGCCGAACGGGGCCGTTTGTGGCGATCAACTGCGGGGCCTTAGGGAAAGATATTCTGGAAAGTGAACTGTTCGGGCACCGGAGCGGGGCCTTTACCGGAGCCAACCGCGACCAGAAAGGGCTCTTCGCCGAAGCCAACAAGGGCACTATTTTTCTGGATGAAATTGGCGAAATGCCCCTCGACCTACAGGCGAAACTCCTGCGCGTACTCGAAACACACGAGTTTCTGCGGGTGGGGGACACCAAACCGACAAAAACCGATGTGCGGGTGATTGCTGCTACCAACCGGGGGCTGGAGCAGGAAGCCAGTGCGGGGCGATTCCGGCTGGATCTGTACTACCGACTGTCGGTGTTCCAGATCGAACTGCCTGCCCTCCGCGACCGGCGCGACGATATCTCCGATCTGGCCAGTCAGTTTGCGCAGCAGGAAGCGGCCAAAATCGGCAAGCGCGATGTTCGGCTGAGTCCGGCCTTTGTGCAGAAGTTACAGAGCCATGCCTGGAAAGGCAACATTCGGGAACTCAAGAACGTCATCGAACGGGCCGTCATCCTCGCCGACGCCAGCAACGGCATCCTCGAACTCACCCCCGATCTGTTACCCTACGAGATGCAAACCGGCTCCCTCCCGAACGACGCCACCGCCCTCGACCTGGCAACGGTAGAACAACAGCACATCCGCCGGGTGCTTCACCAGACCAATGGCAACAAAACTGAAACCGCCCGGCTGCTGGGCATCGGTCTGACAACCCTTTACCGAAAACTGGGGGAAGGGGGACTTGGGGAGTAGCACTCTCTGATGTTCATCACCCCCAAATCCCCTGAAGAGGACTTTGTCTAAGAAACCAAGTTCCTTTGAGGAGATTTAGGTGTGTCACCGGTCTGTTTATAAACAGCCACCATCTTCTCAAAAACCACGTCCAAGTCCTTGTCGGTCGTGCGCCAGTTGACGAACGCGGCCCGGATACCCGCTTGACCCCGATAAACGGTTGGCGTCATAAACACCAAACCCGTATTATTCAGCGTCGTTAGAAAGGCTTTGACTTGCTCCGGCCCGGCATCTTTCAGCGAGAAACAGACTGTATTGAGCCGGACAGGGGCCAGTAGTTCAAAGATGCCGCTATCGGCCAGTTTCTTGCCGAAGGACTGAGCCAGCCGGATATTGGTTTCCACAATGGCCTGATACCCTTTTTTTCCATAAGCCATCAGGCTAAACCAGGTCGGTAAGGCCCGTAACCGCCGTGAGCTTTCGGGCACCAGCGTCTGGTAATTTATGTGTGTCAGCAAATCGCCCAGGTAGGGACTGTTGAGGGGCTGCAAGGCTTCGACCTGTACTGGCAGATGCTTTTTTCGGGTGAAGAAAATGGCACTGTCGTAGGGGACGTTCAGCCATTTGTGGCAGTCGATGGTGATGCTGTCAGCTTGTTCCCAACCGGCAATCAGGTGTTGATAAGCGGGCGAGCAAGCGGCAAAACCACCAAACGCACCATCGACATGCCACCAGAATTTGTAGGTTTCTTTCAGCTTGCCAATGGCAACCATATCATCAAAATCGACGGTATTCACGGTGCCCGCGCTCGAAATCAGGATGGTCGGTTGACCGTTGAGAGCCTGTAGTTTATCCTCCAGATCACGGACATTCATCGCTTCCCGGTTCCCGTCGAGGTACTTGATTCGCGTTACATTGTTCCGGCCAAAGCCCAGCATGGCCAGCGACTTGACCGCCGACGCGTGCGGTTCGGCCGATAGAACCGTGATGCCCGGCACCATACCGTCGTTGGCAATGTCTAGGCCGAGTTGCTGGCCTGCCCATTGCCGGGCAACGGTTAAGCAGGTGAAATTCGACATGGTGGCCCCGCTGACAAAACCGCCCAGAAAGGTATCGGGAAGATTGAACAGTTGCCGCAGGAGCTGAATGGTTTCCAGTTCGATAGTACCCGAAATATCGCCCTGGCCCGCTGTGGCAAACGCACATTGGTCAAAAACCGTGGCCAGCCAATCGCCCACAATAGACGCCGGTGTGGTGCCGCCAATAACAAAGCCCCAATAACGCGGTCCTGCCGATGCTACAACGAGTTGCCGCAGTCGGTCATTAAACGCATCAACGGCACTAAGCGCACCAATGCCCTGCTCCGGTAATTGATTTTCGGTTCGTTGGATAGCCGGATCAGTACTGGTCTGGAGCGTGTTTAGGGAGTTTAGGTGAACTAAACTTTCGGTCTTTGCCCGTTCGAGCAGTGAAGCCAGATTGGCCAAATCCTGTTGTAGTGGTGAGGTCATGTTGTTGAACGGTTTTTTGATATGAAGGAATAGGCTGTAAAGTAAGTCATAAACGAGAGACAGACTCCGTGACAACAGTAATTGACTGGTGCCCGTTTACGGATCAATTCGTTCAATCAACTTCTTCTCAAACTATTGGATTCAGATATGGATTTGCTTATACTATCGCAGGTAAAGAAGCGCATCGGCGGTCCGGTGCGGTTCCATTCAATGCCTCCTCAAGATGACAATCAAAAGTAAAATAGCCTCTGCACTGGCGTTCATGTTCGTAATTATCCTCGCACTGGGCGGCTTGGGTGCCTATTACCTGAACGAACTCTCCAGCGATTCGCAGGCGATTCTGAAAGATAATTATGTTTCCCTCGAATATGCCAGCAACATGCAAAAGGCACTGGCATTGATTACTGACCCGGTTGAAAAAGACTCTGATGGTATACCTGATTTTGAGCGAAATCTA
>CAXTJJ010000506.1:0-4538 GCA_964244155.1 uncultured Spirosoma sp. | reverse complement strand
CATCTTCAAGTTTCTGGCTTGAAATGTCGAGCCAAAAATCCAGCCCATCATGATTGTAGTAGACTTCAGTACGCCCTGGCTCTCCGGTTTCGGTCGTTTTAATGTATAGATCAAATAGGCCGGATTCGATGTTGCCAGGAAAAATGGTCAACAGTTTCTTGCCTACCATCTCCTCCATTTTCATGCTCAGCATAGCTGTGGCCGTTTGATTAGCCACCAGGAAGTGAAAGTCAACTATTGTTTGGGCTTCGTCTCGTATGGCCTTAAACGCAATGACGCCACTGTTGGAACTGTCGAGCACACTATTCAATAAGTCAGCCTGCCGCTCGGCCTCTATGACCGTTTGTTCAAGCATTTTCTGCGCCCGCTTAAGCTCAGTATAACTGGTAAACGTAATCAGGATATCATTCTCGAATTTCACGGCTTTTACGTCGAACCAGTCATCAAAGCCATCCACGTTGTAATTAATCTCGAATTGCTTTTCCTCACCCGTTTCCAGCACCTGTTGAAAGTGTGCAAAAATGGGTGTATTGCGGTAACTTGTAAACCAGTCGGAAAAAAGCGTTCCCTGCAACACATCAGGTGTTTGACCAACGAGTGCTGCCACCGTACGGTTTACGATCCTGAATCGAAAGTCTACCAGCTCCCCCTTTTTATTGTTCACGGGGCTAATCACGAAAATGCCGGTTTGGGCTATATCGATTATAGCCTGTAAACTAGCCGCCGTTTTTACAGTAGCCTGTTGGGGTTGTGCTACATTAGAAGAACTGGTTTCAATAGCCACCCGGGTAACCGCAAAGTCTGGTGCTTGATTCGGCATACCATCCAATAGGGTTCGCTGACGGCCGTCTTTGGGCATAAGCTCTTTGGCATCTGTAATCAAACGGGTTATGCTCAATATGCCATCGCCCGCTTTGGATCGAGTTACCGAAAACCTTTGTCCGAGATTAGGGTCATCATAGTCAAACTCAACGGTCTTTCCAGTCGTGAACACCTCGCATAGGTGCTGAAATGTTTTTTCGGCTAAAGTAGCCTGGAATAAATTACCGTAGCGTATTGAGGTGGGCTCGTTAAATTGGTAGCCAGTGGCGGGCGTTTGGCGAGCTTTTGGGTTAGCATAATCAATAACAAAATCAACCAACTGATTTTGGGGCAGTTCCACAGACGCAATTAGCTCGCCACCGTACTGGCCGTGTTGATCATATATAGCTCGCATCCACAGCACACTATCGGGCCATGTATCGAAAAGTTGAGATAAAAATAGTTGAGATGTCAGATTAGTAAGTATTAAACAGGTAACATTAGTAGACATAAAGACGAATAAAATAGCTCAGCAAGTTACTCAACTTTATAGTATATAAATACTCTGATTGCAACTCGTTTAGATTATTACAATAAATTTTTAGACAAATTTAGGGTGTTAAAGTCAACTACACAGATACTGATAACAGGCTTATAGAGAAGCATTAGTTTTGTCTGCCTTTCTGCTTTACTTATTAATTATCATTTTATTCTTACCTTTTCTTTTATGTATACTACCTCAATCCGCTTAGCAGCCGCTGTCTTGCTGCTTGGTTTGTGCATTAGTTTCATCAGCCGACCTACCGCTGACGGTTGGGTTAGTATCTTCGACGGCAAGACACTCAACGGCTGGAAGCTCACCGACGAAAGTCCTTCGACATTTAGTGTTCAGGATGGCGCAATTGTTGTGGCCGGACCACGCGCTCACCTGTTTTATGAAGGCCCTGTGAACAACCACAACTTCAAGAACTTCGAGTGGAAAGCGCAGGTAAAAACGACCCCAGGCTCCAACTCGGGCATGTTTATTCACACAGCCTATCAACCATCGGGCTGGCCCTCTAAAGGCTACGAAATTCAGGTCAACCAGAGCCACACAGACTGGCGTAAAACGGGTAGCGTTTATGGACTGCAGGATGTGAAGGAAGTGTTTGTAAAAGATGACGAATGGTATACCGAGCACATCATTGTGCAGGGTAAAAACGTAACGATTAAAGTTAACGACAAAATTATCAACAACTACACCGAGCCGGACAGCGTTAGCAATGGTGCGTCGACAAAAAAGCTGAGTAGCGGTACGGTAGCTTTACAAGGTCACGACCCCAAAAGTAAAGTATATTATAAAGACATAATGATCAAAGTGTTGCCGGATTAAGTCTTTTTAGTCAGTAACGGGGCCGCCCGTGCGGTCAGTCAGTAGTTGACGCATAAGTCTACTTTCGCAAACCTGTCCGCAGTGTGATTAGCCACTTACTGACTTAGGCGAAGCTACTGACTGCCTTACTGACTAAAAAAACTATTTAAACTTTTGAATGCTATAGTCATTCATCTGGAGCTGAGCCGGGTTTTTGGCTGCAACAGCCGCGCCTACCTCATCAATACGGGCGTTAATTGAATAAACCGCGTTATTTACCAGCACATTAGTTGTGGCCTGATCATAACCAACACTATCTGTTTTTACGATAGTAGCCGTTTTCCAGCCATCAGTACTACGCACCTGCGACACCCGCTTACGGTTGTTTACGACATACAAGTCATTGTTGTACAGAAGCATTCCGTCGCCATTCAGCAAGGTAACGCCTGTTATCTCCGAGATTGCGTTCGCATTGGCCAGATCAACTTTAAACAGCTTCCCCTCGTTGGACTTCACAACGATCAGAAACTTATCGGAATGGTACACAATGCCATTCAGATTGAAGCCCTGTGTTCCACTAAAAATGGGCGAGTTTACAAGTATACTTGGTTTGCTTGTGTCGGCAGGTACTTTATAGATAACGGGTGCAAATGAATCTGTCACATATGCGTTCCCCTGGTCGTCGAAAGCAATGTCATTGGCAAAATGATTCATATTGGGCAGCAGCGCAGCCAGATCTACCCGGCGAAGATTTTGCCCTGACACAATATCATACACAAACAATCCTGCCGTTTTCAGGGCTGTTTGTGGTGTGCTTTTACTTGAAACACCCTGATCGCCATTACATACATAGAGCTGGTTACCCCGCACTTTCATCCCAATACTGCTAATCAGTTGCGGATCATTGGTAATCAGGTCGGCATAGCGGCCCTGTTCATCGACGGTGCCCACTTTTCCCTGGGTAATTGAACTAACCAGAAACTTATTCAGCACAGGCGCGTAAGTGATGCCTTCGGGATACTGCCGGATGGCCGAAAACGCAACACGATCGGGAATGGCAGGTGCGTCAAAAATAGGGTCTTCGGTATTACAGGCCGAAACAAAAATGGCCATAACAAACAGTTTACAGGCTGAATGTATCATACGAAACGGAGCAGTTTGTGTCTATTTAACTATATCGTTACACATGAATCGCGTTTCGACAAAAAATGTTTAAGAGAGCAGGCTGGGTTTCGGGACAGTAATGACCGAGTTAGGCCTAAACCATAGTGGTCTGTTTTGAGTTTTATTAACAGACATAATTACTCTACGCTTATGAACCATTTCACGACCCTGACCGAAGCAATGGAAGACCTTCGGACACGCGGCTATACCCACGAGTTTGGCCCGAAAAAAGATTTTCTGGAAGAAAAAAGTACCGAAACGAAGCTGAAAAGCGAAGAATTTACCGTCGACGAGTTCCACCGCTTTGAGGGAACTTCTGATCCCGGCGATGAAATGACGCTGTACGCCATTACAGCAACCAACGGAATGAAGGGCGTTTTTGTATCGCCACAGGGAACTTACTCCAACGAAGTATCGCCTGAGCTAATGGCCAAATTCAATGTTTCTGACCGCGCCAACGTCAATACAGATGGAGCCGTAAAGCCTATTGACCCTGTTTCAGCCGCCTAATAAGTCATTTCTGCGATATTTGCAAGAAAAAAGCCCGGAACATGTAAAAATTTCCGGGCTTTTCACTATATTTGCGCCCTTTACAAAAAACAGGCCGTTCTTTTTTGGTGCTAATACATTATGAAGTTATCCGAATTCAAATTTGATTTACCCGAAAGTCTTATAGCCAAATACCCGGTTGAGCGGGGTGAATCGCGGCTAATGGTCGTAGACCGCAAAGCCAAAACTATTGAACACAAACAGTTTTCGGATATGCTGAGTTATTTCAGCGATGGCGACGTGATGGTGATCAATAATACCAAAGTTTTTCCGGCACGGCTGTATGGCAATAAAGAAAAAACGGGTGCTAAAATAGAAGTCTTTCTCCTCCGTGAACTGAACCGCGAGATGAAGCTGTGGGATGTTCTGGTAGACCCCGCCCGCAAAATCCGGGTCGGCAATAAACTGTATTTTGGCGATAGTGATTTGGTAGCCGAAGTAATTGATAATACAACCTCTCGCGGCCGGACGATTCGTTTCCTGTTCGATGGCAACCACGAGGAGTTCATGAAAGCCGTGGATGAACTGGGCGAAACACCCATTCCCCGCGAAATGAATCGGGAAGCTGAAGAAGCCGACCGGGATGCTTACCAAACGGTCTTTGCCCAGCATGTAGGTGCAGTAGCAGCGCCAACAGCCGGGTTGCACTTTACCCGCGCCATGATGAAGCGCA
>CAXTJJ010000505.1:0-4549 GCA_964244155.1 uncultured Spirosoma sp. | reverse complement strand
TTGAGTTTCATATTTTTGTATTTAACTAGTAAAATGGACTACCTGCATTTATCGGGAGTAGCTCAAAAAGGTAAGTCATTACCCATAATTATGACAAGAAATTTATCTGGCGTTATGCTGTTTCCAACGGTTTAAATTAAATGCAACTTCCTACTGAAAAACGAGAAGTCTGGTTAAGAGGCCCTTTACCCGACATTCATCCCCTATTACAACCCATAGCACACGCACTTTTGCAGGCTCGCGAAGAGGTCATCGGGCTTATGCAAGGCTTACCGGATCATCTACTTTGGGAGCGTCCGGCAGGTGTGGCTTCGGTTGGTTTTCATTTGCAGCACCTGACGGGTGTGCTTGACCGAATCTTCACCTATGCACGAAACGAAACCCTTTCACCCGACCAGTTGGCGGCCCTAGGTGCAGAGGGGAAAGCCGAACAGAATACCCTGTCCGGCCAGGAGTTGGTACAACAATTCTCGAATCAGGTTGATCGTGCCCTTGCTCAGTTGCGGGCTACGGATGACATAACACTTACAGAAACACGGGGAGTCGGGCGGGCGCAACTACCCTCAACAGTTATTGGTTTGTTGACGCATGCTGCCGAGCATACCATGCGTCATGTAGGCCAACTGTCGGTGACGGTACGGGTGATAACAGTTTAACCTTTTTTTAAGTTATCATTCATCGGCGTTTAATAACGAAGGTCGACCTTTCAGCGGAAGAGCTTACCAAGGTGGTGAGCAAGTACCTAAAACCATTCTCAATATCATGAAAAAGTCAATTTTGGCTGCCTTTGTCGTGGCCGCACTTTCTGGCAATGCCGTCTTCGCTTTTACACCTACTCAAGACAAGCCAGTCAGTAAGACAACAACTACCGTAAAGAAAACGACGCCAACCAAAACCACGTCGTCGACAAAAACGGTTCACAAAAAACACGTGAAGACATCCTAGGCATAGGCTATTGTCAAATAATCATCTTTTTAAATAGAGCCAGCAGGGCTAACGGTTATAAAAAAGGGACCCGACGTAAATCGGGTCCCTTTTTATGAAAGAAGAATTTTGTTAAGGCTATTTCAGCTATTGAACAGCTATAATTTTAAATTCAGTTCGGCGGTTTTGCTGGTGTTCGTTTTCCGAACAGTTCACACCATCAACGCATCCGTTAACAATTTCCGATTCGCCATACCCACGTGCTACCAGCCGATTTGCCGGGATGCCTCTCGATACTAAATAATCCATAGCAGCTCTGGCCCTATTTTCCGACAAGCGAATGTTGTAGGTATCTGTCGCCCGTGAATCGGTATGCGAACGCAGTTCGATCTGCATTTGTGGATACTCCTTCAAAATGGCTCTGACATGGTCGAGTTCCTGAGCCGCATCAGCCCGTATGAAGAATTTGTTCAGGTCGTAGTAAATATTTTTCAACTGAAACACATCGCCAACACCGTATAAACCAAGCGAATCCGTAACAATCTGCGCTTTTTTCTTCGTTTTACTGTATTGTGCTTTTTTAGTTGCATACCGATCTTTCTGAGCTGTGATGGTATAGGGTGCACCAGGCTTCACGTCGAATTCATAGCCTCCATCAGGTCCCGTCGTAACCGTCTGCTCCGATTTGTCCTTATCATTCCGCAAGGTTACCTTCACCCCCGTAGCTGGTTGCTTGTTCACTTCCGTCTTTATGACGCCTTTTACAACCGTATTTTCGGATCGCTCAAGGTAAATGGAAACATTGAGCACAGGCTTTGGCGATTGCGTAAGCGTTGAAAACCGGACACTATTCATGGCATATCCTTCTTTGATAGCCTTGAACTCATAGTCTGTATTCGAGTCCACACATAAGTCAGCACGCCCACTTGAATTGGTTATCCGTAATTCCTGGTTCACGCCGTTCCGCAAAATTCGCACATCCGCATTTTCGAGGGCCGATCCCGTTTTGGCATCATATACCAGTATGTTCAGTTGCTTGCATGTATGACGGAACGAATAGATATCATCATCGCTAACCCCTTTTTTACGGTTACTACTAAAATAGCCACTAGTGCGGTTTTTATCGGTAATGAACCCAAAATCATCTTTTTCTGAATTAATGGGTGCCCCTGCATTTTGTACCCCTTTATAAGCGATACCATCTTTCAGTTCGGCAACAAACACATCCAGGCCGCCTAAACCCTCATGTCCATCGGATGAGAAATACAGATTATCGTCCTCAGCGGCAAACGGAAACATCTCGTTACCTTCTGTATTGATCTCTTTCCCCATATTAACGGGTGTTCCCCACTGGCCGTTATTAAATTCAACTACGTAGATGTCGGTGCCGCCATATCCACCCGGCATATCCGATGCAAAATACATTTTCGTGTTGTCGGCCGAGAAAGCAGGGTGACCCACAGAATACTCGTTATTATTGAAAGGTAATTCCTGAATATCTACCCACTTCCCGTTTTTATTCACGGAAGAGTATAATTTCAATTTTCTGATACCGTCCGAGCTTTTACCCGATTTACCCTTGCTTGAGTTGTTTCGGGTGAAGACAATGAAGTTCTGATCTTTGGTAAACGTCATTGGCCCTTCATGGTACTTTGTGTTCAGTGTCCGGCTGAATAGTTCGGCTTTGGTCAAAGGTGCAGTTTCGGATTGAGCGTCCGGTCCGTCTATTTTAGCCTCGCTGCCACCGCCCAATACTGCCGAGTTAACCCCACGAGCCAAGTCTGCACCGGAAACACGTAATTGGTTGGTATCAGGATGAAAATACAGATCTAAAAAAGGGGTCTGGTTCCAGTTGAACACCCGCTTTACGGCTCCGGATTCGTCGCGTGCTGACACAAAGACCAAGCCTCCTTTATAATACATAGGACTAAAATCAGCCTGACGCGAATTTATTGGCAAGCTGGACAGGCGATACGATGATGAATCCTGATAGAAACGACTCATGTCCATGTAGGAGACCGTAAAACGGCGTCCACGCAAGTCTTCTTTTTGCTTTTCACCGTATTGGCTATACATTTTCTGCGACTCACGGTATTTACCGTTCTGCGCCAGCGACTGCGCATAGTAAAGATATACTTCGCTATCCAGATCAGTATTAGTTTTCACCAGTTCACCATAGATACGCTCGGCGTTTCGGGTATCTTCCAACTTGCGATAGCTATACCCAAGTTTAATCATCGCGTCACGAGTTTCGGCAGGGTCCTTCTTTTTGTCAGTTCGCAAAAACTCTTCATAGGCACGCACTGCACTTACGTAGCTAAGGTTATCAAATTGCTTGTTAGCCGCTCGTAGCCGCGCACTTTGTGCCTGAGCAGTCAGGCTCCAGAAGGCTAATCCTGCCAGTAGCAAGACACGTACAATTCGGTTCATGTATTTAATTGAGTTAAATATTTTTTGGGCTTTGTCAAACCATATCAAATAGGATGCCAACTTTTAAAAACCTTTAGTAAACGACGTTGAAAGACCTGACGGCCTATTCCTGCTACCTTCATAATACAATTTAGGTCTCCCTCAACTTCGTTCAAATCGCACGATTCGCTTGGTTTGTGGCGTCACCCGAAAGCGATGACCAATCCGATGGCCAATGACCCAGGCGATTTCGTTATCCGAGAGAAGGACAACTATTTGATCACGTTGAGTACGACTAAGTTTGAGGTCATTTAATAAGTCACTCACCAGCTTATGTCCATCTAACCCAAGCGGGCGTAGTTTGTCACCCTGCTTCCAGGGTCGTAGGGTGAGTGGAAAAGTAAGCTGATCGGCGTCGAGACAGGCACTGTTTAGACTGCTGGCCGGGCGGAAGTCAACTGGTTTATCAAAAAGTTCTATTGTCAACTTAAAATAGCCGGCCATATCAACTGCATTAGCAGGCCATTCAATCAGGGTTAGCTCATCGGTACGCTGTATGGGCAGTACTTGGATCAGCAACCCGGAACGCTCATGCACGATACGATGCGTGGCCGACTGTATGACCTGGCCGGTGGGCTGCGTAAGGAGACTTGCCAGTTGTCGGGCCTGTTCAGCCGTAAAGCCCAATGGTTTAAGCCACTCCATCAATCGAAAGGCTATTTCAGGCAGCGCTAGTAGTTTTACTGTTGGGAGCAGTACGCCTTCAGTTGTTGGTTCAGCTGTGGTGTGCCAGGAGCGGTCGAGTTCGGCCCGCATCAATGTTTCGGCTGCTCGCAGCCGCTCAACCGTGCGGGGTAACGTTTGCCATAAGCCCGGGTTCAGGTCATTCAGCACGGGTACAACATGATGGCGTAATCGATTACGGGCATATTTATCGCTCAGGTTAGAACTATCTTCCCGATACTGCAGGCCATGCTCGTTTACATAAGCGGTTAGCTGATCGCGGGTGGCAAATAATAATGGCCGAACAAGCCTGTTCTGCCGGGCCGCAATGCCGTGTAAACCCGCTAGTCCAGTGCCTCGAGTCAGGTTCAGCAATAGCGTTTCGAGCAGGTCGTTTTGATGATGGGCGGTGGCGACACAGGCATAGGAATACTCTGTAAGTAACTGGTCAAACCAGGTATACCGAAGTTCACGGGCAGCCATTTGGATAGAA
>CAXTJJ010000504.1:0-4569 GCA_964244155.1 uncultured Spirosoma sp. | reverse complement strand
AATTTCATTTTCTTTACCCCAGTACAAAAAGTAACCCAATCCAATAAAGCAAAGTATACATACAAATACTGCAATAGCGCGCACCATATTTCTATAAGCTTGCTCACTTTCAAAGCTTTTTATAGTATCACTAATACGAGATAAACTCATGGAAATCATATCTAATTGCCTTGTATTAGAAGCCTCATACGTATTTGTTATATGCTCTATTAATAAAGGCAAGACTCTTTGAACAAGATTTGCCTCAGGGCAATCAAGTATAACTCTTTGCTGTAATTCACAAATCTTTTGTAAACATTCATATCTTTGATTCTCTACTGGGTCCGAATCCGAAGATATAGAAACTTCATAATTTTGTTTAGCAGTATTTGCCCGTTCTATAAGCTTTTCAGCTAAATTCGATACTAGACTTGTTGGACTGGATGTAAAATCTAAAACACTTTTAGCTAGGCTGTTAGCGATGCTGATAGAGAATAAAGGATCCATTATATTGTTTATATAAAGTTTTGAATTGATTACCTAAATTTAAAGTTTTCAAGATAAGTCACCTTGGTACATAGCCAAGAAAAAATAGCTTTTTATTAAAAGGTATGTATTATGTATAATTTCGGTATAAAAGCTATTTTTAGTTGTTATTCCTTTTTACGTCACACATTGGGCTTGATACAAAATTTTAACTAATGTAAGTCACTTTTATACTTTCAGGTATCAATTAAAGATCCAATTACAGCTTTTTTAGTTACCTAAATCAGCATTTTGTTACAAATATGCATAGCCACTATGAACCGAGCCGAAAAGATTGCTTTGCTTTCGAAGATTGTAGAGGGGAAAGCCAGTGATAAAACCTTAAAACAGTTACGCCATTCAAACGGCCTCGGTGCTGTTGTTATCATTTATCAGGTTGGAGCATCTAACCCCAGTCCTGATGACGTTGTTAGCTTTCATCATAAAGGCAAGCGAATAACGATGCCTTATAAAGACATTCAGGCGCTCACGCGTTACGAACCGTTAACGATTTGTATGATACCGGACAATGGCCGTAGAAAGCCTGAGATTGAGCGAATATGAACCGAAACCTTATAAACGATAAACGTCAATTGCTCTCTAATTTATTTGAGGGAAACGCCGACAGTTTGCGGCAATACCGGGTAAGTCAGCAACGGGCAAACAGTTCGTACCGATGGATTGTAAACGATACTATAGTTGGAACGGTGTACGGAGTTGGTAAGGATGGTAGCCAGCACCCATTTAAGCCTGACGATTTAGCAAAAGCACCGCCAAACATCGTTTTTCAAATTGTTGACCATTCAGGCGGTAAACGAATACCTGAACCGGATGAGGATTACAACGAAATATAAGGCCGTAACGGGCCTTTTTTTATGTTCAATGCAAATAATGGCCCTTATTTGTACCTCATTACAATATAATTATGTGTAATACTTTAGTTATCAACATAATAGGCTACATTATTACATTCTGTATCGGAAAGTAATCGACCTCACAAACCCATTAACTGATACGTTCATCCATGTGTCCTTAGCCCCGAAATAACTTTATTGTAACTACCTTGCCGCTTCTACCCTCTTTTTTTGTGCCTATGCGCTATCTTTTCCTAAAAAAAGTCAGTTGTTTATGGTTGATCACTGCTCTACCTATAGGCACATCAGTAGCTCAAACTCCAGCTATATCCGACACTATAAAAGCTACATTCAACTTTAAGCAAGCCCCCTGGTATGTTCGGTCGGTGCCGTTTGCCATTTACACAGGAGCGGGCAAAACAAGCGACCGGGTAGCTCAAAACATTGAAATTGGCAAAACATTTCGCGTCATTGATATAGGCGTCGCCTTTGGTCGAAATACCCTGCGGCCAGATACTACGCTGTTTGCCGAAGGCAGGGTAACCATGAACGTAGCCAACTACGGTATCTTTGCGAACGAAATGGCCCTGGGTGCAGGCAAGCTTTTCGACTCGAAAGGAAGCTTAATGCTCGAATTGAGCTACAATATTTTTGCACAGCTGTCGCCCAAGCTGGGCTTCGGTTTTACGACAGGCTATTACGATTTCAGCAACGATTCGTTCGATAGCTCCAAAACATTTTACGGGTTTATTCTCCGCTATGGCTTGCCCCGCGATGACTCTGGCGGCATCGTTGGCCTTGGTCGGGGCGGACGTCGGGTCCGGGCTCGGCATGTACACCGCTGAACATCTACGCAAAGGCGATACGGTTATAGAAGCTGACTGACAGGCAACGGATTAGCCGGGTTGATCTGGTGTGATTGCAAGGCAAGCTGATACCAAGAGACATTGTGCCAGTCCCCCATCTTATAGCCAATGTTGGCATACGTGCCAATGTACTCGAAGCCCATCGACTGGTGAAACGTTTCGCTCTTGAGGTTGGGGCTTGTGATACCCGCATAGGCATTGTAATACCCCTGCCGACGCAGAAACTCGAACAAAAGCGTATAGAGGTGCCGGGCTATTCCCTGCCGGTGTGCGTCGGGATGTATATACACCGACGTTTCAACCGACCATTGATAAGCAGGCCGGTCCCGGTGCTTCGACGCATACGCATAGCCCAGCATCTGACCATTCAGTTCGGCAACTAAGTATGGAAGCTGCCGCTGAATTGTCTGGATTCGGGCGGCAAATTCGGCTACCGCTGGCACCTCATACTCAAACGTAATGGTGGTGTTGAGGATGTAGGGCGCGTAAATAGCCAGGATAGCAGGCGCGTCGTCGGGGGTGGCGAAACGAATAGTCATAGTAAACGAATATAGTCACACTTCGGCCAGAAGCCACTGCGCAATCATAAAATAGACGCCAATACCAATCAGGTCGTTGGCCGTTGTAATGAATGGCCCCGAAGCTACAGCCGGATTAATCCCTATTCTATTGAGCAACAGCGGTGTTATGGTTCCCATAAACGAAGCCAGCAGCACCACCGCTAACAGGGACGTAGCCACCACAAAAAACAAACGCGGTTCGCCAATGATGAATGTATACGTGCCCGCAATCAGCCCAACAACCAGCCCGTTAATGACCGCCACCAGCAACGTGCGCAGCAACCGCCGACCCAGCGTAACGCTCAGTCCCGATGTGTCGGCCAGACTTTGCAGAATCAGCGATGAGGTCTGAATCCCAACATTACCGCCGGTTGATCCGATAATGGGAATAAAAGCCGCCAGGGCCGCAATTTTGCCCAGCTCACTCTGAAATCCGTTGATGACCGTTGCCGCCAGTAAACTTCCCACGGCTCCGGCCACCAGCCAAGGTAGCTGCACTTTGGAACGTTGCCAGATGCTGTCGTCGTCTTCTACCTCACCCGAAAGACCAGAAATAACCTGAATATCTTCTTCGGCCTGATCGGTAATTACGTCCACTACGTCATCAATCGTGATACGCCCAAGAAGACGCTGCTGTACGTTTACGACCGGAATCGCATCCAGGTCATACTTCTGCATCACCTCGGCTACTTCGGCTACCGGGCGGTAGGTTTCGACAAAAACCACGTCCTCATCGTAAATGTCAGCAATCTTGGCGTTCTTCCGGGCCAGCACGATCTTCTTCAGCGACACCAGCCCCAGCAGTTTTCCTACATCATCGACAACGTAAACGGCGTAGACATTCTCGACATCTTCAGCTTGCTGGCGAATCTCCTCAATACAGGCGTTGACCGTCAGGTTGACGTTGATCCGAATCAGCTCTTTCTGCATCAAACTACCCGCCACGCCATCTTCGTAATGAAGCAAGTCCAGAATAAAGCGGGCCTGTTCGCGATCCTCCAGGAAGCCGATTACTTCTTCCCGAATCTGAATCGGTTGCTGGTTCAGCACGTCCACGGCATCATCGGAGTCCATCTGGTTGATGAAAGGTGCCAACTCAGCCGACGTAAACAGTTTGAGCAAAGCTGTCCGTTCCGTCTGGTCGAGGTTGGCCAGAATTTCGGCACCAACCGTTTTATCGAGCAGGCTCAACAGGTAATGTGCGGATTCGGGCTCCAATTCATCCAGAATCCCGGAAATATCGGCCGGAAATAACTCTTCCATTTCCGTCCGCAAAAACGCATCATCGCCCGTTTCGATGGCCGACTGAATATGATCGAGGTAGTCTTTGGTGAGTTCGAAAGTCATCGTTTGATGTAGGATGTATGATATATGATGTAGGATGTATAATATATGATGTGGGATGTATAGCTTCTACACGACATCCTACATCATATATCCTACATCATATATCATACATCGATCTTGTTAACGCCACAAATTCGGCCACACCCAACTGTTCGGCGCGTTTGTCCATGAGGGGACTGGCGAGGGCAGCATCGGATGGGCTTAATGGTTTGAGGGCATTTCGCAGTGTTTTTCGGCGTTGGCTGAACCCGGCTTTCACGACCTGCGTAAATTTCCGTTCATCACAGCCAAGGTCGGTGGTACTGTTACGCCGAAGCGAAATCACCCCCGAAAAGACTTTTGGTGGTGGATTAAACACCTCTGGATCAACGGTAAATTCGTACTTGATGTCGTACCAGGCCTGTAACAGTACACTAAGGATGCCGTAGTCTTTATTAC
>CAXTJJ010000503.1:0-4576 GCA_964244155.1 uncultured Spirosoma sp. | reverse complement strand
GACGGTCCGTTCTGGCTGGCTAACAATAAGGCTCTAGCAACCGAAGCGTCGGACCGGCCTCATTTTTCACATAACCAAGACAAAGTAATGCAAAAACTTTTATTTGCGGGAGTAGTCTGGCTACTCTCTTGCGGAGGGCTGCTGGCACAATCAACTGCAACACGGCTTTCTGGCACCGTTCGAGCCGAAAACGGCGAACCCCTGCCCGGTGCCAACGTGGTATTAAAAAATCAGACAAAGGGCGCAACAACAGACGCCAATGGGCTTTTCAGCCTGGAAGCCCGCTCGGGCGATGAGTTGGTGATCTCTGCTATTGGTTACCAGACCACTCAGGTAAAAGTCGGATTAAAAAACACTGTTGATATTTCCCTGCGTGAATCGGCGTCGCAACTAAATGAAGTTGTGGTGGTCGGCTACGGCACGCAGGATCGTAAAAATCTGGTGGGCTCAGTTACGCAGGTCAACGCCGACGAAATCAAGAACCGTCCCGTTGCAAGTTTCGACCAGCAGTTGCAGGGTCGGGCGGCCGGTGTGCAGGTGGCGGCAAATACAGGCGTGCCGGGCGACGGTATCTTCTTCCGCATCCGGGGAACAACGTCTATCAACGCCAGCAATGACCCGCTTTATGTGGTGGATGGGGTATTTGTGAATAACCAGTCGCTCCAGAAAATCACCACGCAGGGTCAGGCAAATAATCCGCTGGCCGACATTAACCCCGCCGACATTGAATCAATTTCGATCCTGAAAGATGCCGAAGCAACGGCTATTTACGGGGCACGGGCGGCCAATGGCGTAGTACTGATTACGACCAAACGGGGTTCGTATAACAGCAAAACCAAGGTAAGCCTCAACGCATCGATCGGGCAAGCCTGGGCACCCAAACTCTGGGATCTGGTAACCGGTCCCGAACACGCCACCATCATCAACGAAGCCTGGATAAACGACGGCAAATCACCTGCAACCCGTCCTTTCCGCCCGGTTTCGGAAGGTGGTCGCGGTTTGCCCGAAGAACAGAAAACGTATGATCGCCTGCACGATATTTTCCGGACGGGAGCACTGCAAAATTATGACGTAGCCGTATCGGGTGGCACCAAGCAAACGCGCTTCTATGTTGGTGGCGGGTACACCAGTCAACAGGCTACGCTGCGCACGAATGATTTCTCCAGGGCGAGTTTCAAACTCAATCTGGATCAGGACATTACCGACAAAATTCGCATTGGCACGAGCAACATCATGTCGCAGTCGAACCGGTCGAATGCTCGTGTGGGCGATGGGCCGCAGGGTGGTATTTTACAGGCGGCCCTGCATACGCCAACGTATTTACCCAAATTCAATACCGATGGTACCTATGCCAAATGGGCGGGTTTTGACAATTTGGATGTGCTGATCAACAACACCGATATGCACTCGACCAGCACGCGATACATCGGCAATATCTATGGTGAATACGACATCATCAGCGGCCTGAAACTCCGCAGTAGCTGGAGCATCGACTACAATGATTTTAACGAATATGAGTACTGGAACACGCTGACCAACCGGGGCAGCGCGAGCAAAGGACTGGCCACATCGAGCGTTAGCAAAAACACGGTCTGGATCAACGAACAGACATTGTCGTATCGCCGATCGTTTGGGACGCTGCACAATTTCGGGGCGTTGGTTGGCAACACGCTTCAGGGTAATGTGGCGACGCAGACCCTGGCGCAGGGCACCAATTTTCCGTCCGATGCTTTCAAGCAAATTGCCTCGGCATCAGTAACTACCTCATCTTCAAACCGGAACGCGTACAATCTGGTGTCGTTCTTTGGCCGGGTCGATTACAACTTCGCGAAGAAATATTTTCTCGAAGCCAGCCTTCGGGCCGATGCCTCCTCGAAGTTCGCCGTGGGTCACCGCTGGGGTTATTTCCCATCGGCGGGGGTGGCCTGGCAGCTCAAGCAGGAGAACTTTCTGCGGGATGTCAATTTCGTGAGCGACCTGAAAATCCGGGCCAGCGTTGGCTGGACGGGCAATCAGAATGGCATTGGCAACTACGCGTCGCGCGGTCTGTGGGGCGGTGGCTATAACTACCTCGACAATCCGGGCACCTTCCCCGTACAGTTGGCCAACCCCGACCTCAAATGGGAAACTACCCGGCAAACGAACGTTGGTTTGAACGTTGGCTTCTTTAACAACCGTCTTGGCCTGGAAGTAAACGCATATTCAAAGTACACCTACGATTTGCTGCTTCAGGTGCCACTGGCGCAAAGTTCAGGTTTTGCCAGTATCTATCGGAACGACGGCGAAATCAGCAACCGGGGCCTTGAGTTCGGCCTTAACAGCCAGAATATCAATAAGGGCGGGTTCCAGTGGACTACCAGTTTCAACATTGCCGGCAACGTGAACCGGATCGAAAAACTATCCATTCCGGTCGATGCCAGCTATGCCACCGAGCGCATGGCGCAGGGGTATTCATTCCACTCGTACTATGTTTATAAGCAACTCTATGTCGACCCGAAAACGGGCGATGCCGTGTATGATGATGTCAATAAAGACGGCAAGATCACCGCAGCCGACCGGCAGTTTTACGGGAGTGCGTTACCCAAATTTTTTGGTGGACTGAACAACACCTTCACTTATAAAGGCTTCGATCTGTCGGTGTTCTTCAATTTCACCTACGGCAACAAGGTGTTTAATAACAACCGTTTCTTCCTGGAGTCAGGGGGTACACGGGATGACCGTCGGGCCATCAACAAAAACCAGTTGAACCGCTGGCAGAAAGAGGGCGATATTACCGATGTGCCGCGCGTCACGACCATCGGCAACAACTACAACCTGAGCCCAACCAGTCGCTTTGTGGAAGATGGGTCGTTTATCCGGCTGAACTCGCTTGTCTTCGGCTACACCATTCCCAAAGCGGTTCTCCGCAAGGTGGGCATTTCATCAGCTCGGGTATATTACAGCGGCTCGAACCTGTGGCTGTTGAGCAAGTACCAGGGGCCAGACCCAGAGGTCAACGTGACCGCTGATCCGACAACGCAAGGCTATGACCTGGGTACGCCACCCCAGCCCCGCACTGCCCAGTTTGGTCTTAATCTTACGTTATAAGAGGTCCTCTCATTCCTGTCCGCTGTCGTTTTTAGTCTTCAAAGGCGGATCGACACGGACCACACTGAAACGAAATCAGCATGAAAAAGATAGGTTATATACTTCCGTTTATCGTACTCCTGACCAGTTGCCAGCAATTCCTGAATGTGCAGCCTGAATTACAGGTTGATCAATCGCAGGCAATTACCAACGCCAGCACTGCCGAAGCGGCCGTTAATGGTCTCTACAACCGACTCGGCAACGACAACTATTATGGATCGAACTTTCCGGCTCTGTCGTATTTGTCGGGTGGTGATATACAGTGGACCGGCTCGCAGTCTGCCCCGCAGGAGATTACGGCCCGTAAGCTGACAGCTGCGAATGGCTACGTTAGTTCGGCCTGGTCGGGCATTTATCAGACCATTTTACAGGCAAACTATTTGCTTGAAGTCGTGCCTACGCTGAGTGACCCGCAACTGACTGCCGACCGTAAAAATCAGATTCAGGGCGAAGCCTATACGTTACGGGCCTTGTCGTACTTCGATCTGGCACGTGGCTGGGGCGGTGTGCAACTGGTTTTGAAGGCAACGCATACGCCAGCCGATAATACGGGTATCCCGCGCAGTAGTCTGGAGGAAACCTACGCACAGGTCTTGAAGGACCTGACCGCTGCGGAGCCACTTCTGGCAGCTACAACCAACCGCAACAAGGTTACTCGAAAGACCGTCTGGGCGTTGCGGGCTCGGTATCACCTGTATCGTCAGGAATGGGATCAGGCCGAAACCTACGCCAGCAAGCTCATCGACGATGCCGCTAATTACAAACTGGCGAAACCTTACAGCGCCTTCTTTGCCAACAATGCGGTGGCTACTCCGGAATCGGTCTTTGAGATCGCTTACACGAACTCGTTTAAAAATGGCCATTACAACTGGTGGCTTCCTCCGGCTCTCAGCGGCCGACGTGAATGGGCACCGAACGCGAATCTGGTAACATTACTCAGCGACCCCAACGTGGGCGGTAACCGGAAAGATCTGATTGCCCAAACCAGCCCTCCGGGTAATTTGTGGTACGGCAAACTCTACTATCGCACCCCGCTCGGCACCGATCCGGCGTACATCATCCGCATCGCCGAACTGTACTTGATCCGGGCCGAAGCGCGTGCTCAACTTGGCAAAACAGCGGCTGCACTCACCGATTTGAACGCCGTTCGTGATCGGGCGGGCGTGCCCGCTTCGCAGGCAGCGACCAAAGATGCCCTCCTGCTGGCCATCGAAACCGAGCGGCAGGTTGAGTTCCCATTCGAAGCCGACCGCTGGTTCAACCTGATTCGTACCAATCGTGTGGCTCCGGTGCTGGGCATTACGGATGCCACTAAATACGTGCTGCCGATTCCAAACAGTGAGATTCTGGCCGATAAGGCGCTGACGCAAAATCAAGGGTATTAATATGTCGAACTACCCCACTTCAGCGGTCGACCTCACCCCAACCCCTCTCCTAAAACAGGAGAGGG
>CAXTJJ010000502.1:0-4580 GCA_964244155.1 uncultured Spirosoma sp. | reverse complement strand
CCAGTTCCATTCCGGCACCTTCATTTTTTATAAATTCCCAGGCTGCTTTTTCCGAAATCGTTTTTGATCGTTGATAAGGCGCTACAGTCTCGTTCAGTACCGTCCAGTCTTCCTCCGAGTAAGGTGTCGTTTTTACGGTGCCCATACCCACAGCCCCAAACGCCGATGTAAGCACCACCCGTTTAACACCTGCTTTCCTGGCGGCACGCAACACGAACAATACTCCATTTCTTGCCGGGATAACGAAATCGTCCTCTGTTTTTGCATCGGTGTAGGGGGTTGGCGAAGCTATGTGCATTATATAGGTACAACCTTCCACTGCTTTCTGCCAACTGGTTTCATTCTCTAAATCAGCTTCAACGAATGATAAACCGTCAACTGAATGAAGCCCGCCCTGTTTGAGCATTTGTTTAACCAGTTCCACTTTTTGTAATGAGCGCAACGTTGCTCGTACGTTATATCCCTCTTTGAGCAACGCTATGATGCAATAAGAAGCAATAAAACCCGAGCCTCCTGTTACCAATACGGTTTCTTTATTTTCCATATCCTGATTGACCTGTTGATAGGGCAAAGTTCGAGCCTGAACGGGAATGGTATGTTTGTTGAGAAGTCCAAAGGTACTTGTTGAAAAGGCCAATTGTGTTTAGGCTGTTCCTGGCTATAGGGGCAGCAAAGCCGGTCCTATTGGCTGGCTTCAGCCCGTGATGGATGAAGCGTGCAAAGCACACTATTATTTACAGGCTGTTTTGGCTAAGACAAAGGGCATTCTCACTAAATCCGCTTTTGACCGATTGATGACCTTTGCCTTATCAATCAACGAAAAAAGAGTTTGGTATGAAAGCGATTAGAATTCACGAATTTGGCGGGCCAGAGGTAATGAAACTTGAGGATATTGAACGCCCTGTGCCAGCCGCTGATGAAATTTTGATAAAGGTGTATGCCAGTGGCGTTAATCCTGCCGATTGGGTTATTCGCAATGGCGGCAATGACTTTTTAAGACCGTTATTAAAACTCCCCATGACTTTAGGTTGGGATGCGGCCGGTATCGTTGAGGAAACGGGCAGCGATGTAACGACCTTTAAAAAAGGCGATGCCGTCTATGGGATTCCCAATTTTCCGGGCAATGGAAGCTATGCCGAATTCTGCGCGGCAAAAGCGATCCAATTTGCTTTAAAACCCAAACGGCTCAACTTCAACGAGGCTGCCGGGGTGCCGTTGGCTGGACTGACCGCCTGGACAGCCATCTTTGGGTATGGAAAATTACAGGCTGGACAATGCATATTGATCCATGGAGCGTCGGGTGGCGTGGGAAGTCTGGCGGTGCAGTTTGCCAAAGCGCACGGTGCCTATGTGATCGGAGTAGCCTCAACCGGTAATCTGGATTACCTGCGGCAACTAGGTGCGGATGAAGTCATCGATTACAAAACGCAGCAGTTCGAAACGTTGTTGAGCGACATCGATGTGGTCTTCGACGCGGCCCCGCATCGGGACAACGGGGAACGCCTGAAATCGGTGACCGTGTTAAAGGAGGGGGGCATATTTGTGAGCGTCAATGTAGATTTCCCGTTTAACGAGGAGGTCACCGAAGCATTGAAGAGGAAAAAGGCAACAGGTGAACTCGTAGCCAACCAACCCCGACAGGATTGGTTACAAGAAATAGCGCAACTGATTGATGATGGTAAAGTGAACGTGTTTATCAGCGACGTTTATCCACTGGAACAGGTGGACGAAGCACACCGCGAAAGTGAAACCTGGCATGTTCGAGGTAAATTGATCCTGGAAGTAAGGAAAGAAGACGTACCGGTATGAGGCATTTTAAAACGATAAGCGAGTTTCATGACTTCAGGGGCTTGCCGAAGCCGCTACATCCGCTGATCAGCATCATCAATGTTGACCATGTGAAGCATTTGCGCAGCGATGAACCGATGAGTCTGGTGTTTGATTTTTATAGCATCGCGCTAAAGCGGGTTTCCAATCTGGCCGTAAAATACGGGCAACAGTCCTTTGATTTCAACGAAGGCGTTATGTCGTTTATGGCACCCAGTCAGGTGATTAGTCTTGCCTTAGTTGATACAAATGAAGAAATAAAACAGTCGGGATGGGTGTGCTACATCCATCCCGATTTTCTGTGGAATACGTCCCTGGCCAAAACCATCCGGCAATACGACTTCTGGAGTTATTCGCTGCATGAAGCCCTGTTTCTCTCAGAAAAAGAAGAAGCTATCATTACCAATACGATTCAGACTATTCAGCAGGAATATCACGCCAACATCGACCGATTCAGCAAGCAGATTATTATCTCTCAACTGGAAACCCTGCTAAGTTATGCCGACCGGTTTTATCATCGTCAATTCATTACCAGAGAGAAGGCGAATCATCAGGTTCTTGACCGTTTGGAAGATTTGCTGAATGCTTATTTTGATACTGATTCCTGGGATAAAGGGGGGCTGCCATCGGTTCAACAGATAGCGGATCAGTTGAATCTTTCACCCAAGTACCTGAGCAACCTGCTTCGCACGTTGACCGGCCAGAACACCCAGCAGCATATTCATGACAAGCTGATCGAAAAAGCCAAAGAGAAACTGTCAACGACGGACTTATCGGTCAGTGAAATTGCCTACGCATTAGGCTTTGAGCATTTGCAATCGTTCAGCAAGTTATTCAAAACCAAAACGAACCAGTCACCCATGGAATTTAGAGCTTCGTTTAACTAATAAAAATAGTCGTATACACCGTATAATTTAACGTGAATAACGGCTAATTCAAAGAGTAGCCTAGGCTGAATTTTTGTCATCCCGACGAAGGAGGGATCTTCGGCCGAGGATAAGTTGTCTATCGTACCGAAGATCCCTCCTTCGTCGGAATGACAAAATACAACTGCCTGATTTATATACTATTACACCAAAAATTATCCATTATTCACGTTAATTTAGTAGTGCTCTGCTGCTGGTTTCATCAGTTAAATGACTGCCTGAACTCCAATGGAGAAAGCTTTGCCTTTGCTTTGAACAACTTGCTGAACGACTGAATGTGCTCAAAGCCCAATTCATAAGCGATTTCACTTATAGATAAGTCAGTCGTGGATAGCAACTCTTTAGCCTTATCAATCAGTTTATTGTGGATGTGCTGCTGGGTACTTTGTCCCGTCAGGGCTTTGAGTAAACCGCTTAAATAACTAGGCGATACGTTGAGCGATTCCGCAACGTATTGAACCGTAGGCAGTCCTTTTTGCAGCAGCTCATCGCTGTTAAAATAATTCGTAAGCATCGTCTCCAGCCTGTCCAGAATTTTATGATTGCTGATCTGCCGGGTAATAAACTGGCGTTGATAAAACCGGTCGGCGTAGGTCAGCAATAACTCGAGCTGAGCAACAATGACGGCCTGGCTGAATTTGTCAATAGTTGTATGGTATTCCTGCTCCATAAACTGCACAATACCGGTAATCATGCTTTCTTCCCGGTCTGACAAATACAGGGCTTCGTAGACCGAATAACCAAAATACTCGTACTGCTTGATGGTTTTGGCCAGAGCGGTGTTCCACAAAAAATCGGGGTGGATCAAAATCATCCACCCCGACGGTCGGTGTGGCGCATCTGAATTAAGCTCGATGGTTAACACCTGTCCCGGTGCCATGCAAAACAGTACGCCTTCATCAAAATCATGGGATTGCTGCCCGTACTTCATCCGAAGATGAAAATTCTTTTTCAGGGAGATCGAATAAAATTCAAAGATCAAACTGACCGGTGCATCGGTAGTTGGCCGTTGAAAGGACTCCAGATTGATCACACTAATCAGAGGATGCTCCGGTTTGGGAAGCCCCAGCATCCGATGATAGTCTGTGATTGTTTTAATACGAATAGGTTGTCCACTGGTCATAACTAAGTGAAATCAATAGAACACAGATTTTTATGATCAATATGATTTACAGTGATTTTTATCATGAATAATCATATTGATCATAAAAATCTGTGTTCTATTATACAATGATAGTTAATTGAAATAGCTTCCCTGTTCCATATCGGCAAGAAGCGTAATTTGCGTAGGGTGCCAGTTCAGTTTTTCCTGCGTTAGCTGGCTTGATGCCGGGCAGTCCAGACCGGCGAAACCCGCAAACCAGCCGAAATGACCAGCCGCTTCCTCGGGAGAAACGGACACCACGGGTATGTTTAGCTGCTTGCCGATCATCTCAGCAATATCCTTGAATATAACTTCTTCTTCGGCCACCGCATGAAACCGGGCTCCCTGGCTGGCATTTTCCAAGACCAGTCTATATAGCGTTGCCGCATCCAGCCGATGTACAGCATTCCAGCGGTTCAGCCCCTCGCCAATATAAGCCGAAATGCCTTTCTTCCGGGCAATGTCAATGAGCATGGGCACAAAGCCATAATCGCCGGTGTCATGTACAGATGGCGAAAGGCGGATTGACGAAACGCGTACGCCCTTCCCCGCTACAACATCCGCAGCCGCTTCCGAAAGTCGGGGGTGCGCATTGGCACCGGTAAGCGGCAGCATGTCCTCGGTGGCAAGTTGGCCAGGACGAACGAGGGCCGTGCCGGACGTAACGATAAACGGACGATCTT
>CAXTJJ010000501.1:0-4590 GCA_964244155.1 uncultured Spirosoma sp. | reverse complement strand
ACGAACTTTCTGCCATTGGAAACACCCGCCGGGCAGCGGTGAGCGCTTTAAATCTCGGTACCGGCGATGGGTCACCTGATGATAAAAGTGCCGGCGCTGCGGGAGGAGCTGGATAGTAGTGATTGATGGAGTCGATCGCATTAACGCGGTCAGTACGCGTGCCAAGGTCGTTATCGCCAATGCCCAGTCCACGCGAATTGGACTGACCGGCCGTAATAAACACTTCGCCAATGCCAATCGGCAGAACGCTTGCCTGTTCTATGACTGTACTGCCCACCAATGTGCGCACCGTGAGTACATACCAGCCACCAGCACCCGTGATGTACCCCAGAAAAAGATTATTGGTTGGATTGGTTTGCACCGTTTGCCAGGCCGTAGCAGTACCCTGCCCGGCAGCAACGGGCGTTAGTTGAGCTTCTACTTTATCTACGGTCCCAGTAAATCTCCCCGACAGATACAGCCGACCATTACCATCGGCCCCGCGCTGAACAACCAAGCGCGACATTGGATGCGAAATTTGAAGTTGCGCGAACGCTAAAAACGGCCAAACAAGAAACAGAAAAACCCACTTAATAACCCTAACCATGTAAGCTGGTGAACTAAACCCTTGCGAAAATACGGGAAAGTTTGATTGTGTGGCTGGATTTAGTCTGGATTAGCTAACGAAAGCAAATACAACTCACAAAAAAAGCGGATGTCGCCATCCGCTTTTTTTTATCTATTTATAAAGCTTACTACACTTTTCCCTTCAGATAATGGGCGGTAAAATTCCCGTCGGCTAGTTTTACCATTTCCTCCGGCGTGCCGGTAAAGGTTATATAGCCGCCCGTTTCGCCCCCTTCAGGACCAAGGTCAATGATATGATCGGCGTTTTTAATGACTTCCATGTTATGCTCGATAATGATAACCGAGTCGCCCTGATCGACGAGGGCGTTAATAGCCGAAAGCAATTTGCGGATGTCGTGAAAGTGCAGACCCGTTGTTGGTTCGTCGAAAATGAACAGGGTACTACCCTTATTGGGATTTCCTTTGCCTAAGAACGATGCCAGTTTCACCCGTTGAGCTTCGCCACCCGACAGCGTATTTGCTGACTGTCCCAAGCCAATATAGCCCAGGCCAACATCCTGTAACGGTTGCAGTTTATCGGCCATCTTGTTATCCACTTTGCGGAAGAAGACAAGTGCTTCATCGACCGTCATATCCAGAATATCAGATACATTTTTATCATGCAGAGTCACTTCCAGTACTTCCTGCTTGAAACGTTTACCGCCACAGCCTTCGCATTTGAGGTAAATGTCGGCCATGAACTGCATCTCAATTTTCACTTCGCCCTCTCCCTGGCACACCTCGCAACGCCCCCCGTCGACGTTGAACGAAAAATGGCTTGGCTTATAAGCCCGTGCTTTCGACACGGGTTGATCGGCCATAACAGAGCGGAGATAATCGTATGCTTTAATGTATGTGACCGGATTGGAGCGACTTGACTTGCCAATAGGGTTCTGATCAATCATCTCAACCGACGAAATCCGGTCGAGTGAACCACCCAAGCCATCGAATTTACCTGCTTCTTCAGTGCCTTCTCCCCGCTGGCGCATGAGTGCCGGGTACAACACTTTCCGAATCAGTGTACTCTTTCCGGAGCCCGATACGCCTGTAACAACCGTAAGTGTGTTGAGCGGAAAGCGAGCCGTCACATCTTTCAGGTTGTTTTCCCGGGCACCTTTCAGTTCGATGAAGTTGGTCGCTTTCCGCCGGAAAGTCGGTACGGGCACCGTTTCACGACCGGTGAGAAAGTCGAGGGTGTGGGATTGTAATGGATAATGCTCTGAGGGAGATTGTCCATTATCCGGGACCTTTGGTTCATTATTAATTGTCCATTTTTCATCAGCAATTTCTGCCCAAGTGCCCTGAAACACTAAATGTCCACCCAGTGTACCAGCATCAGGGCCAATGTCGATGAGCTGATCGGCGGCTCGCATCACCTCTTCTTCGTGTTCGACCACGATGACCGTGTTTCCCATATCGCGCAGGGATTCCAGCACACTGACCAGACGCTGTGTATCGCGCGGGTGCAGCCCAATACTGGGTTCATCCAGAATATACATTGAACCTACCAGCGCCGAACCCAGCGAGGTAGCCAGTTTGATGCGCTGGTACTCACCACCCGACAACGTATTCGTCAGCCGATTGAGTGTCAAGTACCCCAACCCAACACGTTCCATATAATCCAGTCGATTACGAATCTCAATCAATATCCGGTTGGCTACTTGTTGCTGATGAGCCGGAAGGTCAAGATCGCGGAAGAACGCTGTTATTTGCGTCAACGGCATCAGCACAAGGTCGGTGATGGATTTTCCACCTACTTTCACATAGCTTGCGTCTTTACGCAGTCGGGAACCCCGGCATTCGGGACAGGTTGTTTTGCCCCGATACCGCGACAGCATAACCCGGTACTGAACCTTAAACGTCTGGCTTTCGACAAAGTCAAAAAAGGCATTTATGCCATCAAAATATTTATTCCCCGTCCAGAGCAGCTCTTGCTCGGCAGGAGTCAGGTCTTTGTATGGCCGGTGTATCGGGAAATCGAAGCGAATACCATTTTTGAGCAAAGGCTTCAAAAACTCTTCGCTCATTTTCTCGCTGCGCCAGGGCGCAATGGCTCCTTCAAATACAGAGAGATTTTTGTCGGGAATAACTAAGTCGGGATCGATGCCCAGCACCTTTCCAAATCCATCACACCGACGGCAGGCTCCATACGGGTTATTGAACGTGAACAGGTTCACGCTTGGCTCCTCAAAGACAATACCGTCCAGTTCGAACTTATCCGAGAAAACCCGGGACTCCTTCCCCACTATGTCTACCCGGCAAGTGCCATCGCCCTCGCTAAAAGCGGTCTGCACGGAATCGGAGAAACGATACTGGTTATCTTCGTCGGGTTGACCCTTTTCGTCGTAAAGCACCGTACCCCGGTCAACGAGAATTTCCAATGAAGCGTGAGTAGTGACGAGTGAAGAATACTTGTCTTCATATTTTTCATTCTTCACTCTTAATTCTTCATTCTCCAAGATGTCTTCAATCTGCAATACGTTGCCATCGGCTACAATACGGGTGTAGCCTTTTTGCAACAGGATATTCAGTTCATAGGCCAGCGTTCTATCCTCCCGAACGCGCAACGGAGCCATAACCATAACGCGTTGTGGGGCGTCATCCGGACCGGCCTCGAAGCTGTACATAAAGTTAACGACGTCTGAGACCGTATCTTTCTTAACCTCATGGCCCGAAATGGGTGAGTAGGTAACACCGGCCCGCCCAAAGAGCAGTTTCAGGTAATCGTAAATTTCGGTGGACGTTCCTACTGTTGAGCGGGGATTGCGTGTCGACACTTTCTGTTCGATAGCAATTGCAGGCGACACGCCCTTAATATACTCAACTTCAGGCTTTTCCATGCGCCCCAGAAATTGGCGTGCGTAACTGCTCAGGCTTTCGACATACATCCGCTGGCCTTCGGCAAATAAAGTATCAAATGCCAGCGACGATTTCCCCGATCCCGACAGGCCCGTCAAAACAACCAGTTTGTTGCGTGGAATGGCAACATCAATTCCTTTTAGATTGTGTACTTTCGCCCCTTTAATAATAATAAACTGTTTGGGGTCAAGATTGTCAACCGAATGCAGCGGTCCGGCTTGTTCGCCGTTTCGATTCCGTGGTTCGGTTTCCGTGGTCTGAGTCATTCTTAATTAATGAGGGTAAACTCTATCTAAATTTTAACGGTTTAAATCAAAATATGGTTTCTATTTCCTGATTAAAACGGGCAGTGAGACCTAATAATATTTGGCCGTGCAACGAGACCCGTCAATTTGCCGTATTAGCTGACAAAGGAGATGAATTTTGCGCAGGAAGATATCATCAGGCTAAGCATATCGCTTTTAATGGGCGGCCTGATTGGTGCCGAGCGGGAATATCATGGAAAGTCGGCAGGGCTGCGAACGATGATCATGATTTGCGTTGGTTCAGCGCTGTTCACGATGGTATCAAGCCGGATTGGTGGCTCAGACGACCGTATTGCAGCCAATATTGTAAATGGTATCGGTTTCCTGGGTGCAGGTATTATCTTTAGGGAAGATAACCGAATCAAAGGTCTGACGACAGCCGCTACTGTATGGGCTGTGTCGGCGTTGGGGATGTGTGTGGGCGCAGGCCAATACGACATTGCCCTGATTAGTTTCGTCTTTATCCTGGGATCACTGCTGTTATTAATGGGGTTTGCCAATCGGATTCAGAAGCTGAACCAAACACGCGACTATAAAATCGTGACGAATTTTCAAAATAAAACGCTGGATCAATACGAGGAGCTCTTCGACGAATATGACCTTCATCCAACCCGAAGTCAGCAACAACGTATTGGTACAGAAATTATCGGTCATTGGCGCGTCAACGGTTCTGAGCAGAACCATGAAAAATGTATTAAACGTTTGCTGACGGACCCAGAGGTAAAAGAATTCACCTTCTGATTTCGTTACCTACTAAGAGTTCTTTTTTTTGTATAAAACACCATGAATCATATCCAAAAGTTACTGTTTATCACAGCTT
>CAXTJJ010000500.1:0-4596 GCA_964244155.1 uncultured Spirosoma sp. | reverse complement strand
CGAACTGTTTACCAGCAAAACGATGGGTTTCGCCGGGTACTTCCTCATCGTAGCCGATTTCATTAAGGCCGGGCGCGATCTGGGCGTCATGATTGGGCCGGGTCGTGGGTCGGCAGCGGGTAGTGCGGTGGCGTATTGCACAGGTATCACCAATATTGACCCCATCAAATACGACTTGCTGTTCGAGCGGTTCCTGAACCCCGACCGGAAGTCGATGCCCGATATAGACACGGACTTTGACGATGAAGGCCGCCAGAAAGTAATCGACTACGTTGTTCAGAAGTACGGGAAGTCGCAGGTAGCGCAGATTGTTACCTACGGTACGATGGCGTCGAAATCGTCCATCAAAGACGTAGCGCGGGTGATGGATCTACCCCTTCAGGATGCCAATGCCGTAGTGAAACTCGTGCCCGACAAGCCGACCTACAACATGACGCTCAAGCGCATTTTCGAGGACCCGCTCGAAGGTCCGGGCGGTCTGTCGAACGTCATCCAACCTGAAGAACTGGATAATGTGAAGCGGATGCGTGCGCTCGAATCGGGCGACAAAAGTGCGGCTCAGGCCATGCGTATTGTCGACTATGAAAAGGTATCGGCTGTACTTAAACAAGCGCGCAAGCTTGAAGGCACTGTACGTAATACGGGGCTTCATGCTGCCGGGATTATCATTGCCCCCAGTGACTTGTCGGATATTGTTCCCGTGTCGACCTCAAAAGATACGAACCTGATTATCACGCAATATGAGGGAAAAGTAATTGAGGATGCGGGCGTTATCAAGATGGACTTTCTGGGGTTGCGCAACCTCACCATCATCAAGGAGTGTCTGCGGCTCATCCGGCAAAACCACGGCGGATTTTTCGTCAATGGCGTTGAAACCGACATTGATGATATTCCACTGGACGATGAGGAAACCTACAAACTCTTCCAGCGGGGCGAAACCAATGCCGTATTCCAGTTTGAATCCGACGGCATGAAAAAGCACATGAAAGACCTGAAACCTGACCGTTTCGGCGACCTCATTGCCATGAACGCCCTTTATCGCCCGGGTCCGATTGCCTACATCCCGAACTACATCAACCGTAAACACGGCCGCGAAGAAGTTAAGTACGACATGCCGGAAATGGAGGAGTATTTGGCTGATACCTACGGCATTACGGTCTATCAGGAGCAGTTGATGCTGCTGTCGCAAAAGCTGGGCAACTTTACCAAAGGTGATGCCGACGTGTTGCGGAAGGCAATGGGGAAGAAAGACAAAGCCACGCTGGACAAAATGAAGGGGAAGTTTATGGACGGATGCGCGTCCAACAACCTACCCCTGAAAGTCTGCGAGAAAGTCTGGACGGACTGGGAAGCCTTTGCCTCCTATGCCTTCAACAAATCGCATTCGACCTGCTACGCCTTTGTAGCCTACCAGACGGCTTATCTTAAAGCCCATTACCGCTCAGAGTACATGGCAGCCGTTTTAACAAGCTGTTTGGGTACGATTGATAAGATTACGTTCTTCATGGAAGAATGTAAGAACATCAACATTCCCGTTCTTGGGCCTGACGTAAACGAATCGGAACGATTTTTTGGCGTCAACAAAAACGGGGAGATCCGTTTCGGGCTAGGCGGTATCAAAGGGGCCGGCGATGCCGCCGTGGAAGCCATCATTGAGGAACGTAAAGCGGGTGGACCATTTAAGGATATTTTCGACTTTGCCATTCGGGTAAACCTGCGAACGGTTAACAAAAAAACTTGGGAATCACTGGCTTATGCCGGTGCTTTCGATAGCATCGACGAGTACCACCGGGCGCAGTATTTCGATATGGGCGAGGGTGACACGTCGCCATTTCTGGACAGGATTATCCGCTACGCCAACAATTACCACGCTGAAAAAGCAGCTGCTCAGCAATCTCTGTTTGGCGCCATGATGAACGGAGAGCCCATGCTTTCCCGCCCCAAGGCTCCTACCGTAACAGAGTGGAACCAGATCGAGAAGTTAAAATTCGAGAAGGACGTTGTCGGTTTTTATATCACCGGCCACCCGCTCGACGAATTCAAGCTTGAAATGGAGGGTTTCTGCAACTGTACACTGGCCAATATTTTCGAAACGAAACAGCCCGAAATCAAGGTTGGAGGCATTGTATCGGCCGTACAGATGCGAGTCACCAAGAGTGGGAATCCATTCTGTATCTTTAAAGTTGAAGACTATAACTCCTCACTGGAAATGGCTCTCTTCGGCGATGATTATGTGCGGCTCGTGCAATACATTGAAGTAGGCCGCTTCCTGCACATCACGGGAAAGACTCAAAACAAGTGGGGTTCGGAGCAACTGGAGTTTAAGCCAACCAGTATTCGGCTCCTGAATGACATGCGCGAAAAATTCTGTAAAGAGTTACGGGTTTCATTGACCCTCGACTCGCTGAACGCCCAGCTCGTAGCCAGAATCAATGAACTGGTCAATGCCCACCCCGGCAGTTGTACGCTGTCGCTCAACGTGGTCGATCATAACGAACGAATCGAAGTCAGTTTGCAGGCCCGAACGCTGAAAGTTTCTCCGGCCAATTCGTTGCTTCGGTCGCTGGAAGCTATGGACGGCGTGACTTGTAAAGTAGCGTAACGCCCCGAACTGGTCATAAAAAATCCCGGCCCACTAAGTAGGCCGGGATTTTTTATACTCTGTAAGCGGTAGATTAATAACCCGGATTCTGGGTTAGGATTTTCTTGCCGCTGGCATCGGTAGCCTGGTAGTCAATCTGCGTTTGTGGAATCGGCAGATACTCATCCCGACCTGCGGTGAACTTAGCACCAGCATACGCTACAGGCAATTTCTTGCTTTCATAAGCAATAAATGCATTGAGCGTCGGAGCGGCAATACCCCAACGAACAAGGTCGAAGAACCGGTGACCTTCGCCCGAAAGTTCCAGTTTACGCTCAAACTGAATCGCGGTGCGGGCCGTTGCCTGATCGGCAAAAGCCGTGTAAGGAGAAATTTTGTAGTTAGCTGCATTAGCACCGGCAGCCGTTTTCACCCAGTAAGCCGAATTGGCAGCCCGGTTCCGAACCAGATTTACGTAGTTCAGTGCGGTTGCTAAACTACCCACTTCTACTTCACATTCGGCAGCCATCAGCAACACGTCGGCATAGCGAATAAAGTTGTAGTTAATGGCCGAGTAGCCATCCGTCCAGGAACTACCATCGGTCAGAGTTTTGTCCTGCGATTTGTAGAAAACGAACTTCTTGGGTGAATAAGGACCAGCAAACGTCTGGTCACGAATCCAGTCCTGACCTGGGTGGATCGACCAGTCCAGATACGGAATACCCCGACGGCCCACCGACCAGTCCAGACGTGGATCCACCGGACCTGCGTCAGGCGTGAAAGGCGCGCTGGAAGCAATACCCATATCGGTAACCAGCTCATTGGCAGGTGAATCATACGAACCATCAAGTAATGGTAACCCGTTGGCATTCACCCGGAACGAGTTGGCTAAGTCAAAGGTTGGCGGGAAGAATCCGCAGCAACCCGCCGGACCCGCCGAACCCGTATTGTACGGAAAGTTCAGGTTCAGGTTTGGGTTGGCATTATCTGCACTACCTGTGTTGGCGGCTGCCTGATCGGCAAAAATAGACTCTGCATTGGTTTCCTTAGCCGCATTGAAAACATCGGTGTAGTTGGCAACCAGTGCATACTTGACACCCGATGCGGTGGTACCGCTGGCTATAACCTGATCGAACAACGCTTTAGCCGGTGCATACTTCTTTTCATACAAGTAGGTTTTGGCTAAATACGATGCAGCCGCCCAGCTATTTGCCCGACCGGGAGCTGATTGCGTAGCAGGCAGGTTGGTTTGTGCGTACTGAAAATCAGCCTCGATTTTAGGCCAGATATCGTCTGTATTAGGGACTTTATCAACGCCCGTACCATAGTCGACGGTTTCGTCAACATAAGGAACCATGTTAAACTGGCGTTTCAGCATAAAGTAATAATGTCCCCGCAGGAAACGCGCTTCGCCCGAGATACGCTTTTTGTCAGCATCTGTCACATCCGATGCCGCACCGGGAATCATCCGAAGAACCATATTGGCCCGGCTAATGCCTTCATATAACGCACGCCATTTGAAGTTAACCTCAGCATTCGTCGCGTTCAATGACACGTAAGTCTGGAAAGGCGTCAGGGCGTTAAAGTCACCTGAGTTGGAGCCTTTGTTGGCATCTCCCCCCGACATATCGCCCCGTACCCAATCCAAAGAAGCCGCAGACTGGTCATAGCCCCGGCCATTTAATTGCGCATAAGCCGAAATCAAGAGTCCATCCAGCGCGGCCCGTGATGTCAATTGGTCACTCGCCAACTGGCCCGTCGCCGGTACTTGCAGGAATTTGTCATTACAGGCGAACGTAACCAGCGCAAGCATACCGGTTATGATCGTACCTTTTATAATCGAAGTTTTCATAGTGCTAATTTTCCTCGGAAAATAGATGATTTAGTGTTTTTAGAGCGGGCTATTCAATTAGTGATTGGATAGCCCGCCAATTGATTTAGAAACCGAAGCTTAAGCCAACGTTGTAGGCGCGGGTAATTGGGTAGTTACCCACGTCGATACCAAAGTTCGTATC
>CAXTJJ010000499.1:0-4630 GCA_964244155.1 uncultured Spirosoma sp. | reverse complement strand
AATCTACAGTACGCGTATCGGCACTAGCAAGGTCGGTAAGCAACAGACTTCGATGTCCTTCGGTGAGGCTAATTGCCGTTCGGTGGGGTAAAAAATGAACGGCCAGCCGTTGCTGGTGCAGTTGCTGATAATCACCCCGGCTAATTTCTCCAGCCAGCAACACGGCCGCAACGCAGGTGACCCACATGTAAATCCGCTGCCGGGTTAGCAAGAGTGTTGTCCCACTAAAAATAAGGACATAAAGTAAAATCATTGCCGTTTGAGAAATCCATAAACCATCCCAGGCCGCGCCAGGCAACTCACTGGTCTGCGTAACGGCATAGTTCAGTAACCAGGCCGTTTTGTGTAAAAGCCAGCCAAGACTATCATTCAGAAACGGCACCCAACTAAAGGCCAGTGTTGCCATTGCCAAAGGTAGTACTACCTCCGACATGACAATGACAACCGGGTTTGCCAGCAGGAAATAAGTTGGAAACTGATGAAAATAAAAAATGCCAAGTGGAAAGGTAATCAACTGAGCCACAAGAGCTACTGCGGTTAGCTCCCAAAGTCTATTCGCCCATTTGTTACGGAAGGTCAGCGATTGATAAAGCGATGGTTGCCACGCGCTGATACCCGCCACAGCCAGATAGGATAATTGAAAACCTGCCGAAAACAGCGCATACGGATCTAAACAAAGGATAAAAAAAGCTGACGCCCCCAGCGTATTCGTCAAATGCTGTTGCCGCCCCGTTGCATTGGCCACAATTAGCATCGAAAACATAGCCGCCGACCGAAGCACAGGTGGTGAGAAACCGGTGACGAGCGCATAGAACCATAAAATGACTAACTGCAAACAGGCCATGAGGATTTTACCTTCAGGCCGCTTAATGAGAAAACGCAGTAAGTAGGTCAACACCGCGAACAGTATGCCAACGTGAAGGCCGGAAACAGACAGGATATGCACCGCCCCCGCTGCCGAATAGGCACGATATAGCTCCGTATCCAGATCGTCGCGCACGCCCAGGATCATGGCGTTCACAACACTATATTCGGCACGGCTGCCAACCAGATGGGTAAGGACACTATCGGCCCAGCGGTTGATCAGCGTGGCTATGTTCGTAATTTGGCTGGGGGGCTCAATAGCAAGAACCGTTCGGTTATATGGCCGCAGATACTGCTGGTGGTAAATATTCCGGAAGCCGAGGTATCGTTTATAATTAAACTCGCCGGGGTTCAGGGGTGGGTCAATGGTTCGGGGAGCCCCCGAAACCAGCCAGACTTCCCCATAGCGGGGCATCAATTGAGACGCCTTATCCAGATACACGATTACCCGGCCACTTAGCGGTTGCCAGCCTTTTTCGGTGTGGCTTCCCCATTGGCCCCGCCGAATGGCTAGTTCAACGCGAAATGTTTTGGCTCGCTCTTCGGGCTGACTAATCACTACACCTTCATACCCACGAAGCGTATCTGAAAGATGAACAATGTTATCGGATTGGTTGAGTGCGGTGTGTTGGTAGGTTATGCCCCAGCCAAGCGCCATAAGGATACATAGGCCACCAATACCCGACGACACCTGAATGGACTTGATTTGTTCACCAACTCGTCTGTATATCCCCCAGGTAAACAGAATGACTCCCAGCAGCAACGCTGCCGCCGGGAGTTCAGGCCATTCGGGTACCCATACATACAGACAGATACCCGCAATGAGCGCGGCTACATACCGAACAAAAGCGTTTCCGTTCATTCCTTGGCATATGCAGAACCAGGCAATACCATTTTATAGTGCTGAATACCAGCCTCCTCAAACATGGGGCCAACCGGCACAAAGCCAAAGCCAGCATAGAGCGGCATGGCCGCTACCTGAGCATGAAGATAGATTCGCTCAATGGGTTCGGGTTGCTGACTGAATACATCATTGAGGACCGCCTTAACGAGCGCCTGTCCAACGCCCTTCCCACGAAAATCGGCTAAAACAGCAAATCGCTCTAACTTAACACCGTTAGATGTTCGTCGCCAGCGAGCCGTACCGCAGGGTGTACCATTAAAACGCGCCAGAAAATGGGTACTGATATCTTCAAATTCATCGTATTCCTCCCGGGCATCAACATGCTGTTCGATTACAAATACTTTTTGACGGATAGCAAAAGCTGCTTCCAGATCGGCAGGGTTTGATATGGGTAAAACATTTATCATAGTGTGTAATTTAGAATTTAGTCGGTATTCTGTATTCTGGGTATGGTATATGGTGTACGGTTGGCTGACGCGAAAGCGACACGCGCGTCAGCCAACCGTACACCATATACCATACCCAGAATACAGAATACCGTACTTATTGCACCAGCAGGCGCTTGCTTGCTACTTCGCTGCCGGTCTTAACCCGAACGATATAGACACCCGATGCTAAGCCACTAACGGACAAATTGACGTGTGTACTGGGCGCATCGATATACGAGTAAGTTCTTAACTGACGACCGGTTGCGTCGAACAGATCAACACTAAAGGATTGAAACCCTTTCAACTGTACATCAACGGAAGGGTCTGTCGTAGCGGGATTTGGATATACATTCACGGTAAGTGCTTCAGTTTCGGCCAGGGGCGAGGCAACCGATTTTAGCAATTGCGCCCGTCGGGGACTCAAGGTCATCACCAACCGCATCCGGGAGACCTGCCCGGCCGTAAAGAGATTCATACAGGCATCAGGCCAGTAGTTCATATAATCTTCGACAAGATCGCGCGTTTGCACACCATTTACGCAGGTCGAGTAGGTCTGCTTACAGGTCAGGAGCTGCGAAACCTCCGACCGGTCTTCGGTTGGGGGTGTATCAGCTACATAATCATCGTTACAGCCATTGCCATCGCCCCAGGTATGAATAAGGCCCAGCCAATGACCAATTTCGTGCGTTGCCGTTCGGCCCAGGGCATACAGAGAGGAGCTGTTCACAGTTCCGGTTTTGCGGCCGAAATACCGGTAGTCGATGATCGTCCCATCGGTGAATTCATTTGAAGTTGCGGGCAAGCCCTTCAGGGTATCGGCCGTTGTCGGAAACTGCGTATAACCAATGTAGGTGTCAATTTTTGTTACCCAGATATTCAAATACCGGTTGCTGGGCCAATAAGCAATCTGCGACAGTAAAACATCGTCATTAAATACGTTAAAAGACGTTTTTTGCGCGTAGTAATTTCGGGTAATCCCCGTTGTTGCATTCCCGTCAGGATCGACGGTGGCCAGGTAAAATTCAATGCGGGCATCGGCCCCGATGGCACTGGTGTTGAAGCCATTTGTGCCGGCCTTCCGTCGGTAATCCTCGTTCAGTACCTGAATTTGCGATATGATCTGCTCGTCCGAGATATTGACATTATTCGTTCCGCCAATCGTGTTGGACGCGTTGCTATGAACTACATGCACCACAACCGGAATTCGGTAAATGGTCGAATCTACGGCCAGCCGAAGCGACTTTCTGTCGGTTTCAGCCTGCTGGATCAACTGGTTCAACTCGTTCAGTTGCCGCAGGCGGTTGGGGTTACGCTGTTGCAATATACGCTCACGATCAACTACACCACAGCGATTAATGAGCCCCTCATCAGCCGTTTGCGCCCGGCCAACAGTGGTTAATAAGCATAAAAACGAACCGGCCAGCCAACGCCAGCCGGTTCGTTTCCATAGTGTCAGGTTATTATTGACCTGCTTTATCATACGCCGTAATAATTTCGCGAACGAGCCGGTGACGGACTACATCGCGCCCATCCAGTTCAACGAACGAGATTCCTTTGATGTTTTTCAAAATTTCCACCGATTCAATCAACCCGGACTTCTGCCGATTTGGTAAGTCGATCTGCGAACGGTCGCCGGTAATAATTGCCTTTGACGTTGGCCCCATCCGCGTCAGAAACATCTTCATCTGCATAGGGGTTGTGTTTTGCGCTTCATCCAGCAGGATAAACGCATTGTTCAGGGTTCTACCCCGCATATAGGCCAGTGGCGCAATCTCAATGATTCTGTTCTCGGTATAAAACTTAAGTTTCTCAGCCGGAATCATGTCATCGAGCGCATCATAAATTGGCCTTAGATACGGGTCGATCTTCTCTTTTAAATCGCCCGGCAAAAAACCCAGGTTTTCACCCGCTTCCACTGCCGGTCGGGTAATAATAATCTTTTTAACTTCTTTATTTTTCAATGCTCTCACCGCAATGGCTACGGCGGTGTAGGTTTTCCCGGTTCCTGCCGGGCCTATGGCAAACACTAGATCGTGTTTCTCAGCGGCTTCGACCAGCCGTTTCTGATTATCGGTCTTTGCCCGCACCACAACACCGCGCGTTCCATACACCAGTACTTCATCATCATCGGGCGGAACAGGTGGAACATTGCCCGTTCCATTCGCTGGAACACCGCTGTGGATGAGGTAGCTCTGGATGTTTTCGTGGGTAATCTTCCCATATTTCTGGTAATGTTCCATCAGCGAATCCAGAATATCACTGATGCGGCTAATCTCAGGCGTTGTGCCTTTAATACGAATCTCGTTGCCACGCGAGATAATCTTGCTCATTGGAAACGCAGCAGCCACTTCTTTAATATTGTGGTTCTCTACGCCCAGAAAGTCGATGAGCGATACATTATCGAGGGTAATGACTTTTTCGACCAAACGATGAA
>CAXTJJ010000498.1:0-4636 GCA_964244155.1 uncultured Spirosoma sp. | reverse complement strand
CGCACCCGCCGAGAAATACGGTGATAATCGCTTTGTGGAAGACTGATAGTTTATGAGTAAGGGAACCTGATAGTTTCGCTTCGTGGTCGCTACGCCCTCAAACTGGATTCCATTAGGATCAGCAGATAAATCAGGATTAGTGACGATCACGGGTGCTTTTAAACTAGTTCGATTCGTCAGAACACCCGTCGAAAAAGACAGCTTGTCGGAAGCTGCATAGCGAGCTATGAGTCCTATCGAGTAACCTTGTCCCGTTTGGCTAACCTTCACATCAACCGGGCTTATAGTCGTCACCGACGACCCGCTAAGAGATAATGGTAGCTCACTGATAAAGTTAGTTTTCGCGGCCGTATAATGGGGCGCTACCTGAATGGACAAAGAGAACTTACTCTGTCCAAAGCCAACGTTTAAATAGAGTAAACAAGTTGCCCAAACCAGAACAAAACACAATGTATGTTTCATTTTCGGCTCTATATTATTCTGTTTCAGCCTGGGCCATTATTTCTTGCCCTACCTTGTCGTTCTTGCGGATGAACGGCCGAATAATTATCCGGGTGCCTCGCTCGTAGGTAAACAGCCGGTATACCCAGTTGCTGAAGACAACTAACTTACTGCGGAATCCAACCAGATACCAGATGTGTACAAACAGCCAGCTCATCCAGGCAATAAACCCACCAAGGTGGATGTTACCCGGCAAATCGGCGACGGCGCGACTACGCCCCACAATAGCCAATGACCCTTTATCAAAGTATTTAAAGGGCTCCGTCGGCTCATTTTTCAATAAACGACGTATGTTTTTCGCCAAATGTACACCCTGTTGAATAGCAGGCTGAGCTACGCCGGGATGCCCTTTTGGATAGTCTTCCAACTTCATAAAAGCAATGTCGCCGATAGCAAATACATTGTTTAAGCCCTGGACGCGGTTGATTGGATCGACCAGAATCCGGCCTCGCTCCGTCGACTCGGCCGGAATGCCGTCGATCATAGCACCGGTTACACCTGCTCCCCAAACCAGCGTTTGGGTTTTGATCTGTTCACCCCCTTTGAACGTAACGGTTTCACCATCATATGCTTCAACCATCGTGTTGAGCTTAATAATGACGCCCAGATCTTCCAGATAACGCTGGGCTTTCTTACCAGCTTCGTCAGACATTGGAGGTAGTACTTTTCCAAGCCCCTCCACTACATAAATGCACATCTGACTGAAATCCAGCCCCGGATAGTCGCTGGGCAATACATATTTCCGCATTTCGGCCAATGAACCAGCCATTTCAACACCTGTAGGACCAGCTCCGGCAATAACAAATGTGAGTAGACTTTTGCGTTCGGCAGGGTCGGTTGTGACGCTGGCCTGTTCAAAACATTGCAGAAACTGACTTCTTACATTCAGCGCTTCGGGAATGGTTTTTAGTGGAAATGAATATTTTTGAATATCCTTGTTACCAAAGAAATTCGACTTTGAGCCACTGGCAATGACCAGATAGTCATAGTGTAAATCGCCAATCAGGGTTGTTACGGTTTTTGCGTTGGGATCTATTTTATTGACCCGCACCATGCGGTAATGAAAGTCGTCGAATCCATCGAACATCTTGCGGAATGGCTCGGCAATGGCATCGGGTTCCAGCCCGGCGGTGGCTACCTGATAAAGTAATGGCCAAAAACCATTATAATTTTGCTTATCGAAAAGCACTATCTGCACATCGGTATTACGAAGGCTCTTGGCCAGGTTCATACCGCCAAATCCGCCACCGATAATGACGACGCGGGGCTTATTCGTATCAGGTATATTGAGCGAAAGTTTATCGAATTGAAGCATATTTTTCAGACGTTGAGCACAGTGAACGTTACCGACTATAGTACCTTATAGTCAGGCGTTTTGTTTGAATTCAAGGCCGAAAATGAGCAATTGATGGCGGGCATTCATCGTTTTGTTATAGCATTCCCATTAAATGTTACCAGCGCGGTCAATACTTTCTACCTTGTCAATTACTTACCGCTCCAGCGCACGCTCTCTGGTCATACCCACCCTACCTATGCGAATACGATTACTGGTGTTTCTTTTTGTCTTTTTGTCTGCCACCGCTTTATGGGCACAGACTCCACTTAACCGATTCACGGTGAGTGGTTACGTACGTGAAGCTGTAAGTCAGGAAGCACTCATTGGCGTAAATGTATACCTGCCCGGCACCACAACGGGTACAACCACTAATACCTATGGGTTCTATTCGTTGACTTTACCCGCGCAGGATAGCCTGCGGCTGGCGTATTCGTTTGTGGGTTACGATGCGGTGGGGCGTACTATAAATTTTCGTACTAATCAAACACTCAACATATCCTTAACGCCCGGTCGATCACTGGCCGAAGTCGATGTAAAAGCGGGACGCCTAACCGAAAAAGTGAGCGAAAGCGCCCAGATGAGTACAATTGATGTACCCGTGGCCCAGATAAAAAAAATACCGACTTTTCTGGGAGAGAAAGACGTCCTGAAAGTCCTTCAACTGATGCCTGGTGTTCAAAAAGGCTCTGAGGGCCAAACAGGAATCTATGTCCGGGGCGGTGGACCAGACCAAAATCTTATCATTCTGGACGATGCCGTGGTGTATAACGCCAGCCATCTGTTCGGTTTTTTTTCAGTCTTCAATGGCGATGCGATCAAGAGTGTCGAGTTAATAAAAGGGGGGTTTCCGGCCCGATACGGCGGGCGACTTTCGTCGGTTATAGACTTGAATATGAAGGACGGTAACCGCGAAAAACTGCATGGTGAAGGCGGTATTGGCCTGATCGCATCCCGCTTAACCCTTGAAGGGCCATTGACAAAAAACAGAAGGCCGGGTCAGCGTTCTGGGTCGTTTCTGGTATCGGGTCGCCGGACATACCTTGACATTGTTGCGGCTCCCCTGATCAACGCACAGACCAAAGGGCAAACGCAGGCCGGTTATTATTTCTACGACCTGAACGCTAAAGCGAACTACGATTTTAGCCCCACGAATAAAATATACCTGAGTGGCTACTTTGGCCGCGACAAGTTCTATGCACACGACAACACCCAAAACAACGATATTGGGCTGGGTTGGGGCAATGCAACCGGGACTCTCCGCTGGAACCACTTATTCAATCAGAAACTGTTCGCCAACCTGTCGTTGATTTTCAGTGATTATAAATTCCAGATTTCGGCAGTTGAAAAGAGCACCCTGGCCACCGATACTTATTCGCTCGAATACAATTCCGGCATCCGGGATTTCTCGCTGAAATACGATGTCGATTACTATCCTACGCCCCAGCATTCGGTAAAAGTAGGCCTCCAAAGCACCTATCACCGTTTTACGCCTAGTGCAGTGGTTCTGCAGAATGCTGGGGCCAGCCTTCCGGTTAATAATGTCAACACAATTGATGTACTGGAATCGGGGATATATGCTGAAGATACCTGGCGGCCATCCAGTCGATTGCGGATGAACGCTGGCCTCCGACTAAGTTATTTCCATCAAACCGATGCAACTTATTTTAAGCCCGAACCTCGCCTTTCGTTTGCCTATACACTCAAACCCGACTTGTCGATCAAGGCGTCGTATGCACTCATGAACCAATACGTTCACCTGTTGTCGAACACGGGTATCGGCCTGCCAACCGATTTATGGGTTCCCAGCACCGACCGCGTTAAGCCACAACAATCACAACAAATAGCTCTTGGTATTGCCAAGGATTTTACGACCGGAGGGATGTTCACCAAAGACTTAACCTTGACCGTGGAGGGGTATTACAAGTCAATGAGTAACATCATTAATTATAAAGAAGGTGCCAGTTTTTTGCTTATCAATGATCCGACAGCTGCTAACAGCATACGGTGGGAGGATAACGTAACGGCCGGCCGAGGCTGGTCATATGGCGCGGAGGTTTTATTACAGAAAAAAGTAGGCCGATTTTCCGGCTGGGCAGGCTATACACTCTCCTGGACTCAGTGGCAGTTTGCCGGACTTAATGGCGGGCAACCTTATTATCCACGTTACGACCGCAGACACGATATTTCGCTGGTTGGCATGTACGACCTGAACAAGCGCATCACGCTGTCGGCGGTGTGGGTTTATGGAACCGGCAATGCCCTGACCGTTCCGGTGGGTCGTTACGACACCTATCGGGCAGGCAATGCACTCGTGTATGGAGGGTCTCCCGGTATTGTACAATCCTTTTTCAGCACTGGGCGAACCGCAGATGATTATGGGACTCAGAAAAATAGTTTTCGAGCCGAGCCCTATCATCGCTTCGATCTGGGAGTTCAGTTTCATAAGAAGATGAAACACCACGAACGCATCTGGGAAATAAGCGTCTATAACTTCTACAATCGCCGAAATCCGTTTTTCTACCGGCTTGAATCCGTTCCGGCAACGGCCACCGATCCCACCAGAACGGCTTTGTTTCGGTATTCTGTTTTTCCCGTTGTACCGGCATTCAGCTATAATTTCAAATTCTGATGCGCCCCCATCGACAAACTCATTCTATACTTTTTGGCCTGATTGCCAGTATCGGTAGTGTTATTCTGCTTGCCGGATGTACAGGATTGCGAAACGAAGTTGATCCGGGTCAAATAGGACTGGAACAATCGAAACTGGTCGTCAGTGGTTCTTTGTGTCCCCAGGATACC
>CAXTJJ010000497.1:0-4640 GCA_964244155.1 uncultured Spirosoma sp. | reverse complement strand
TCCGCAATCACCCATTAACATATGCCGTAAAGGCCGCGCTCGAATGTGTCGGCACGGTAGCAACCCGCGTGGCTGTTGTGGCCCCTACCCCAACCATCCAGCTTACGGATTCACTGACAACTTACAGAGGCAATACCTTTACCCTGGACCCAGTCTATACCGGAAATCCAAACCAGTTTCAATGGGCAGGTTCAACTTATCTGGATAACCCGGGTACGGCCAATCCAACAATCACCGACATTCAGGAGGATATTACCTACACGATTGATGTCAAAAACAGCACAGGCTGCGAGGGTAAAGACACGATTCATATCACAGTTTTCGCCCAGGTTCTGATACCCGATGCCTTTACCCCTAATGGCGATGGGCAAAATGACGTGTGGGATTTGATGGGTATCGAAGCCTTTCCCAATGCCATTGTCAGAATTTTCAACCGATGGGGCGAGGTCATCTACTCGTCGGGGGAAGGCTACACGAATCCATTCGATGGAACGCTGAACGGGACCTCCCTGCCAACGGGTGTTTACGCCTACACTCTTTACACCGCGCCGGAAAGGCCGATCATACGCGGCAGGTTGGTGCTGATTCGATAAGCTTTATCAGCTAGAGCTTGCGACTTCTGCGACCTGGTCCCCAGATGGCCCGACCTGGAAATACACCCGTATGGCTACCATCCTTCAACACCAGTTTGCCATTGATCAATACATGCTGGACACCCACAGCATACTGAAACGGATCGGCAAAGGTCGCTTTATCACTAATGGTGGCCGGGTCAAAGATGACGACATCGGCAAAGTAACCAGCCTGAAGCAGACCCCGTTTGGGCAGTTTATGGTTGGCAGCCGGTAAGCTCGTTAACCGGCGAATGGCTTCTTCCAGCGTCATGACCTGTTCTTCCCGAACATATTTACCAAGTAAGCGGGCAAAATTTCCGAATGTTCGGGGGTGAACCACACCAATGTCTTTACTGTCATCGGCAATAGAGGCCGCATCGGAGCCAAACGATACCCACAGCTGGCTGATGCCTTTTTTCACGTTCTCCTCCGACATGAGAAAATACGTTGTCTCAACCCGACTTTTGTCGGCAACGATCAGATCCATGACCGTTTCGACAGGGTCTTTGTGCCAGATGGCCGCGATCTGCCCCAGTGTTTTCCCGTTGTATTTTTTCAGGGAATCAACCTCAAAAGCCGTCAGCAATATGTTATCGGTCGAACCTGCCAGCTGAAACATATTTTCCCAATCGTTCCCGCTTTGCCGAACTTCAGCGGCAAGTTTCTGGCGGGTGGCCGGGTCTTGCAGTCGTTTCCAGCCCGCCATAAAACCGCCATTGAACAGGTAAGGCGGTAAACAGGATGTTAAGCCGGTTGCTCCGGCGGTGTAGGTGTACATATTGGCCGTTACATCCTGCCCCTGCTGGCGAGCTGTGTTGATGAGTCTAATAGCCGCTTCCATTCGGGGCCAGTTCCGCTGCCCCGACGCTTTGAAATGGTACAACTCGACCGGCACATTGGCTTCGCGCCCAATCTTGATCAGTTCCTGTACACCCTCTTCGAGCCGATCCCCTTCACTGCGAATGTGGGCAATGTAGCGGCCACCATATCGGCTCGCTTCCTGACATAGTGCCACCAGCTCGTTGGTATCGGCAAAGGTATTGGGCGGGTAGATAAGTGCTGTTGTAATGCCTAAGGCCCCTTCTTCCATCGCTTTCCGCACAATGGCCCGCATCTGCGTCAACTGCGCGGGTGTTGGCCTTACATTGGCTTCGCCCAGCACACCCTCCCGAACCTGACCAGCACCGAGGTACGATGCGATGTTAGGCGTAATGCCCCGTTGCTGCAACTTGACCATAAAATCGGCGAGCGTCGTCCAGTTACAGGATAGATTGTACGGTTTCAGATTCAGGTTCACCTGTTGCCGCATGGCTTCTGTGTTGACGGGCCCCCAGGAAATTTCGCCAAATATTTCGGTTGTAATCCCCTGCTTCGTGTCACTCATGCCGTGTCCGTCCCGCAACAGTTCAAGCCCCGTATGCGAGAGGACATTAATAAATCCCGGTGCAACGGCTTTCCCCTGTGCATCTATAGTTGTCGTGGCTTTGGCATTCGTCAGTTTACCAACCGCAACGACCCGGTCGCCCCGGATGCCTACATCGCCCGGCTGGGGCGGTTTTCCTGATCCATCATAGATCAGGCCATTCCGGATGAGGATATCGAAGCGACTAGTTGTAGAATTTACGGACTGGGCAGGCAAGTGGCTGATACTGGCCGCAATGACAATGAAGAGTAGTATTAATCGCATGGTAGGTCGTTTGGTAGCCCAATATAGCAATTGGTTAATTGGTTAGTAGTTGAGTAGTAAATTAGTGGAGTGATTCGCTGGAAAAAGGGCTGCCCAGCAGCCAACTAACTACTCCACTAATTTACTACTCAACTACTAACCAATTAACCAATCTACCACTCCCCCAATTAACCAAACTACTGCTTCGTCAATTGAATATTCAGGACCAGTTTAACGTCGTCGCTCACAACCACGCCACCTGCTTCAGTTACGCCATCCCAGGTAAGGCCAAATTCTTTCCGTTTGACGGTTCCGGTTGCTTCAAAACCAGCTTTTGTCTGTCCATAGAAATCGACCATCTGACCACCGTGTTCAACTTTTAGGGTAACCGATTTTGTTACACCGTGCATGGTTAAATCACCAACGAGTGAATACGTATCATCCCCAGTTTTGGTCATCGAGGTCGATACAAATGACAGCTTTGGGAACTGCTCGGCATCGAAGAAATCAGCCGATTTCAAGTGGCCGTCGCGTTGTTCCTGCCCCGTGCTGATACTGCTGATGTCGGCTGAGAACGAAATTTTTGCATCGGCAAAATCATCACCTACTGATTCGACTTCCCCTTCATATTGCGAAAACGAACCCGTTACAGTTGATATAACGAGGTGTTTCACTTTGAATTGAATTTCAGAGTGTGTTGGGTCAATGGCCCATTTAGTAGCGGTTGCGGGTTGTGCTTCCATAGTTTCGATTTATCTAATTACGTGTTGAAGTATTTGATGTATATACATTTAATTAGCGCAAATTGTTTCATCTATCGCACACATATTTAAAATTTCTTTGAACAACTGGCCAGTCAGCTTAAAGTGGCCGTTTTCGGCAGGTTATTTTATGAGCATGATGGCCGAGATTATTTCTATTCCATCCCAGAGGTATTGGACTTTTACGTTCTCATTTTCAGCATGTTGATTGTTGTCGTAGTTGACTACCGGCACCGAGACAACATTGGCTTTCAGCACTTTCTCGAAAAGGTAGAGGGGTAAACTACCACCCGAAGACGGCGACAACACAATCGGTTCAGGGCTGGTCGACTGCACGGCGGCAATAACCTCCTGCGCAATGGGTAAATCCATTGGGGTTCGCTGGGCGTTATAGCCAACTCCTGTCTGTATTTTGATCAGTTTAGGGTACTGTTGCCGTTCGGCATCGGTTGGTTCATGGTCAAGAACCTGATACCCCTGCGCACGGATATGATCGACAACGCGCCCTATCTGACGGGTTACATCGTTCCCGCGCACGAGTCGCAAATCGAGAACGGCCTCTGCTTTCGTTGGAATGATGTTGCCTGCCATAGCCCCCACATTGGCACTTTGTATACCGTTTATGTTCAGCGTTGGGCGCATGAGCAAGTCAACGAAGGGGGTACCGTTCCCATCGGGTTTGGCAATGCCCAGTTCCTTCTTCAGGGCCGCTTCCATATTTGGAATTTTGGTCAAGGCCTGCTTCTCGCTGGCCGTTAGAGGCACCACGTCATCATAAAAACCCTTGATGACAACCTGATCGTTATCGTCTTTCATACTGGCCAGGAGTTTTACCATACGCATGGCTGGATTGGGGGCCCAGTTGCCGTAATTACCACTGTGCAGCGGACGTTTAGCTCCATACACGGTCAGGTGCATATTTACATCGCCCCGAACGCCAAACTGCACAACAGGTTTGCCCGACACATGACGCGGCCCATCGGCAATGATCCAGAGGTCACTGGCCAGTTTGTCGCGGTGTTTGTCAAAAATCTCGCCCAGGTGCGTTGAGCCAACTTCTTCTTCGCCTTCAAAGAGAAACTTGAGGTTGGCTGTGAGCGGAATTTTGTTCTTCATCAGCGCATCATAGGCGTTCAGAATGGTCATAACGCCCGCTTTATCATCGGCACTTCCCCGACCGGCAAGCCGCCAGGTCGGGTCGATTGGATCGCCTGATTTATACGTTGTAACAATCGCCCCCCCCTGTTCAATCGGTGCCGTAATAAAGACGGGTACGAAGGGTTGCAACCCTCCGGTCCATTGCTTCGGATTAACAGGTTGTCCGTCGTAGTGTGCATAAAAAACGAGGGTCTTCCTGGCACCCGGAACCCGAACCTCACCAAATACGGCGGGTGTTGTGCCGGGGGCAGGCCCATCGAGCAGCGTGCCCGAAATGCCCCGTTTCTTCATCATTTGCAGAATGAAGGCCGCATTTTTACGAATGTTCACTGAATCGGCCGAGACGTTGGGAATGGACAGGAACTCGCGATATTCATCCAGTAAGGCCGTTTCGTTCGCCTGCCGATACTGCCGAACGCGCTGCTGTGTTGATTGCGCATT
>CAXTJJ010000496.1:0-4652 GCA_964244155.1 uncultured Spirosoma sp. | reverse complement strand
TTGGCTTCTCGTCTATGCTGATTGATCAGTATGAGCAGTTCAACGGCGAAGAAACGGTATCAATGATAAAGATGATTAAGGTTTGTGGCCTTCGCCTGAAACGCTCCCTGGATAACATTCAGTTGATGGATGCCTTGCAGCAGACCGACCCCAGCCACCCCAATTACGTCCATTATTCGAGTGGAAGCACACTCCTTACCACAGAACTCATTGATACTTGCGCGCTTACGGTTGAGCAGCGGCTGGATCGCTATGTCGGGTATACGGTGGACGTAGAGCCGGTTCAGCTCAGCATGTCGGCCGATATGCTGCGTATCTGTATAGTTGAGTTGGTGGATAATGCCTTTAAATTCTCTGATGCCGGACAAAGTTTCACGGTAAAAGGAGAACCCCGAGAAGGTGGCTACTGCTTAGCGATTACCAATCGGGGGCAACCTTTTGCAATGGAGGATATCGCCCATATCGCCCCGTACAAGCAGTTTGACCGCAGTCGTTACGAACAGCAGGGTTTTGGTCTGGGGTTGGCGATCGTTAAGAAAATCGTTGAATTTAATAAAGGAAAACTGACTGTTGAAAGCTCAACACCGGGCGAAACGACGGTCATGATTTGGTTGCCGTACCTTTTATGAATACCCACCAATAAATTATTGAGTTTTTCAAACCGAATGGGAAATATTTTCAAAAAGGCTTGCGACATCTTCACTAAATCTACTGTGTTGATTGATGATTTTCCGGATTTACCGATAGGGATCATAATGAGTGAACCCATAGGAAGTGAAACCGGCTTCAATGATGAGCTGTGCATTACCTATTTGAATCCTGTAGCAAAAACGCTGCTGGAAAGTATGTCTGTTCGTTCAAATACGCTTTTATTTGACGAGATTCCTTATTTAAAAACGCTCTCTACCCATGTCGGCTCGGTTATGGAAACCGGCGCTTCGCTAACCATCGAAACATATGAGTCGAAACTTGAGTGCTGGCTGGAGAGTACCATTTATCGACACAATGACAAATGCATAATTTATATACGGAACAATAGCCCACAAGGAAATTATAAAAACAACCTGATACGCAAGCAGGCACTTGAGTCGGTTATTTCGGAAATGTCTGGTCGTTTACTCAACGTGACTTCCGACGGGCTGGATGCCTATATTCTCGAATCATTGGCCCAGATTGGCTTTTATAATAAAGCTGATCGTACCTATATATTTTATTATTCGACGGATAAGTCATTGATGACCTGTACGCACGAATGGTGCGCTGAGGGTATTGACTCGCAACAGGAATTGTTTCAAGACAAACCCACTCACCTTTTTCCCTGGTGGCACCAGAAAATGGTGAATCAGGAAACCATTCGACTAACATCGCTGGATGACTTACCGCCAGGGGCGGCAGAGGAGAAAGAGAGTCTGAAGGTCCAGCATATCCAGTCTCTCCTGGTTGTGCCTTTACTATTTGACCAAAATCTGATTGGCTTCGTGGGCTTTGATGCCGTTCGGGAAGAACGGGACTGGGATAAAAATGACCTTGACTTATTAAAAACCTTTTCATCCTTAATTGTTACAGCTACTAACCGGATCAAACGGGAACAACTGCTGCAACGGGTCAACAAACGCCTGACTGGCCTGAGTCGGATTAGCAATGCCCTGATCAACAGTCAACTGCGGGATGAGCAGCCCGATATGATTGCCCTTGAACATATTTATGATATGATTCCCTGCGAGATGGGCGTCGTGTTTCGAATGGATGAGAGGGAGGAGTTTGCCACCGCCGATAGTTTGATGCGACGCGGGAAACGAGAGGCTAGACCAACGATGGCTATCCCCGCGAAATACCTGAATAAGAGCCAGTTGCCGCCAGAAAGAGAATGGCTGGTCAATCAATTGCTGGACAATGACCTTGCGTTTTTTCCGGATTTCAATCCCTATGATTTCGGGTGCCGCTCGTTACTGGCGTTGCCTTTATATGCCAATCACCAGCATGTCGGGCTATTGGTCTTATTGGACAAGTCGCCCGGTTTTTTCAGTCAGGAACACGTTCTGATTGCCCGCGAGGTGGCCAGTCAGTTGTCCATTCTTTTGTTGCAGGAGGATAGTAATCAACAGTTAGCTGCCCAGGCAAGTACGTTATTTGAAAGCAACCAACTCTTACAGGCCATCATTGATAATACACCGGCCATTCTGGTGTTATGGCAACCTGTTCGTGTTGATGACCGTATTGTTGATTTTAAATACCTGTTAACAAACCCGGTTAATTCAAAAATTACGGGCTTACGTTATGAGGAAATAATAGGGCAATCGCTCCTTAGCATATTCCCCTATGTTCGCGAAAACGGCGTCTTCGACCGGGCTGTACAGGTAGCTGAATCGGGTCAGACCCAGCAGTTTCAACTTTCTTACCAGATGAAAACGGGCCTCCTCTGGGGCGATTACTCGCTGGTTCGGGTTGGGAGTAATGTGCTCCTCACGATTAAAGACATTACGCAGCTCAAACAGGTCGAGGAACAGCTATTGCTTAGCAATATAGAGTTGGAGCAGCGTGTGTCCGAGCGGGCGGCCGAAATACAGCAGCTGTCTGCCATGCAACAGGCTATTCTTCGGAATGCTGGTTTGGCGATTGCGGCAACAGATATGACAGGCACTATTCAACTTGTGAATCCGGCACTGGAAGCCCTGACCGGGTACCAGGCCGATGAGTTGATAGGTAGGGCAACGCCGTCAATTTTACGGGATTCTCCGAGTCGGGAGCAACCGGGTCACTCGTTAAAAGCTGATAGTAACAGGCATTTTCTGATTGAAGATGAGGCCGTTAAGGCTCACATAAAAGAACATGATTTTCTGCGTGGCGAGACTACTTTCCTTACCAAACAAGGGCAGCAAATCCCTGTTCTGGCTACCGTTAGCGGGCTGTATGATGATCAGAACAACCTGATTGGTTATGTCGATATCGCAACTGACATTTCCTACCTCAAAACCATTGAACAGGAACTAAAGCAGGCTAATCAACGGAGTCAATTGGCAACGATGGCAGGCAAACTGGGCGTTTGGGAGTGGAATTTACTTACCAATGAGCTTATGTTAGATGCCAATTTTTTTACCCTGCTAAGCATTCCTCCAAGTGTCAAAATCAACCGGATCAGCGACGTTGAACCGCTGGTGCATCCCAACGACATCGCGTTCTTTAAAAATAACGTTCAAAAAATTGTCAATGAACAACAACCCTTTGATGTCGAATTCAGGATTGTTTCACCAATTGATCAATCCATTTTATACATAAAGGCAGATGGATTAATTCTTAAAAATGAGGACGGAGTTAACTACCGGATGATTGGCGTCGTGCGGGATCGAACCAAAAAGAAACAAGCCAATAATGCCCTGAAAGAGAGTGAACAACGGTATCGCTCGCTGGTCGATCATCTGAAAGAAATTGTCTTCCAAACAGATGCACACGGGCACTGGATCTACCTGAACCCAGCCTGGGAGGAAATAACGGGATTCACGATTCAGGAAGCTCTGGGTGGTTTTTTCCTGGATTATATTGTCGCTGAGGACCGGCCTGTCGCACTCGCATTATTTAAAGAGCTTAGGAACAGAAAAAAAACGCAGGCAAAGCATATTATACGCTACATCCACAAAGGTGGAGGATACCGATGGATTGACGTCCTTGTTCAGGTAACCCTGGATGAGCAGAATGAGATTATCGGCGTTAGCGGGACACTGACAGACATTACGGAGCGGAAAAAAGCCGAAGAGGCTATTCTGGAAAGTGAACAACGGTTTCGCGACATTGCTGAAAACGTAGATGAAATTTTCTGGATTCGAGATCTTAACGAGCCCAAATTCATTTATATGAATTCCGCCTATGAAAAGTTTACCGGCCAGGTTACGGAGGAGTTGTACCGTAATCCGCTTCTTTTTTTAAATTTTGTCTTTGAAGAAGACCGCGCTAAAGTGATGGATTATTTTGTGCGGAACGGGAATAACACCAATTTTGATTTCAGGGCCTGGCATCAGAACGGAACGCTTCGCTATTTAACCGTCCGAATATTTACGGTGCAAAATGAAGAGGGATTACTTACACGGCGAATTGGAGTGGCCACCGATGTGACAACGACCATTGAAAAGGAACTCATTCTCGAAGAGTCGTTAGCCAAAGAAAAAGTATTGAATTTGTTGAAGTCTCAATTTATTTCGACCGCTTCTCATGAGTTCAGAACCCCATTGGCAGCCATTAATTCAAGCGTTGAACTGGTAAAACACTATGTTAATGCCAATACAACAGGCACGGCAATTCCATTAATTAATCAGCATATTGATAAAATAAGCAGTAAGATTTTTTCATTGAATGACCTGATTTCAGACACACTGACTATTAGTAAAATTGATGAGGGTAAGGTTGATGTTAAATTAGAACTTACTGACTTAGTGGCCCTATGCGAAAGTATGGTAAAATTCTACTTTAGTGACAGAAGCGATAAGCGATTCGTGGGATTTGATGTTGTTGGTCAGGTTGAAATCGTAAAACTCGATAAAAAATTAACCGAGCACATTCTAACGAATTTATTGTCGAATGCGTTTAAGTTTTCCTCAAAAAATCCGGTATTGAATCTGAATTTCAGAAAAGAAGATGTTCTTATTACGGTGAGTGATAAA
>CAXTJJ010000495.1:0-4679 GCA_964244155.1 uncultured Spirosoma sp. | reverse complement strand
TAACAACAGCATTGATAAACCAGCTACCAGCCCCAGACTGGTAAATAAGGGTAAACGCGCGATAGGCTGATGACCAAGCTGTAAAACGATGGGGAGCGCAGAACTTAGGCCAAGTCCTGCCAGCATCGAGAGCCCCAGCAGACTGAATCCATTGGTGACAGCCCTTAACCGGGTCATCGGGCCGAAACCAAGTAAAAATTGAGCACTGATAACGAAAATGAGGGATAACGTCATGGCATTAACTGCTCAAAGTAGGCCTTGGCTTGTTTTGGCGTGTAGGAAAAAAAATGAGGGTCATACCGTCTGAATTCAGTCAGAACCAGCGAACGGTTCTGATCGGTCAGTTTCAGCAGGGTTAACTGGTTTTTTTGCGCCCAAAACGTATACGAAGCCCGGCCAAGGAGCGAATCAGGACTGACCATATCGATCAGATGAACCGATTTGCCAAGATGATAATACATCACACTTGGATACACCCAGGCGTAACCTGTTGACGCCCCCAGCCGATAGGCCTTTCGGATGAGATACCGTTGCGGTGGGATCAGGAAATAATCCGTTGCGTTGCAATGCGCTCGAATTAAGCTCGTGTATGCAAAGGCAACACCATAGCCTTCCTTTCGTCTTATGCGGATGTCGGTTTGGTTGCTCAAATTCGTTCGCTGGTCATAGAATCGCTGGATGGATGTAGTCAACCAGTTGCGGTTTTTCGGTAAACTAAGGAAGAATGCTAAAAATAAGCAGCTTACTGCCAGGTAGATAAGCTGTATGGTCCGGATGCGCCTATCGCCTGTTGAAAACAGCAGCGTGTGCCAAAAAGTAGCTGAATATCTGCGCATAATACAAGTTGTCAGTAGTACGTATCAAGTGACTGTCTGAGTGATGAAAGTTGTTCACGAAAATCTAAATCACTTTCTGCAATTGCCAGATTGATCCAGTGAGTTTTAAACAAAACATACGTTATGTTTGTGGAAATATAACGACAGCGAATGAATAGACTACTAAATGATATGAACCGACCGACTACGCGAAACCGGAAGTATAGTTTATTATTCATGGTGCTGCTAGTAAGTTTTATAGCCACAAACAGAGGCCAGGCCCAGACGGTACTGACGATCTCGGGAGAGGTAACCAAGCCCTTAACCTTGCAGGCTGTTGATTTGAAAGCCATGCCTCCTGCCAGGGTTGTGGCGAAAGATAAGGACGGAAAAGAACATACGTATGCGGGCATCGCCCTCGCAGAGTTGCTAAAACAGGCAGGCGCGACAATAGGGGCGGAACTACGGGGTAAGAACCTGAGCAAAGTTGTCGTTGTGAAAGCCGCAGACGGCTATGAAGTGGTATTTGCCCTTCCTGAACTTGACCCCGAATTTGCGACACGCGTCATTATACTGGCCGATACCGTGGATGATGCCCCATTGGCAACAGGTATTGGACCGTATCGGATCGTAGTTCCCGACGAAAAAAAACCAGCCCGCTGGGTCCGGGATGTGAAGTCCATTGAGGTACGATTTGTTACTAAATAGTGCTGTGTACGAATGAAAAAATTGATTCTCTGCCTATTTCTTTGTCCATTAAGCCTGATGGCGCAGTCGCTTCGGGTGGCTGTGGCGGCCAATGCTCAGTTTGTGATGGAACAATTAAAAACAGCCTATCAGAAAAAAACGGGCATCCGTATTGAGACAATTGTGAACTCGTCGGGTAAACTCACTACCCAAATTCAGCAGGGTGCCCCCTACGATGTGTTCCTGTCGGCAGATATGCAGTATCCGGAAACATTAGACAAGGCGGGCCTGACGGTTGATGCTCCCATAGTATATGCCTACGGATCGCTGGTAATGTGGACGGCTGGCGACTTGCCCGTAAAGGCCGATCTGAAGGTTTTACTGGACCCGGCCGTTCGCCATATCGCCATTGCCAACCCGGCCACGGCTCCTTATGGAGAAGCGGCTGTTTCGTTTCTGACCAGCAAAAAACTATTAGATCAGGTTAAATCAAAAATCGTGTACGGCGAAAGCATCGCGCAGGTGAATCAGTACATATTATCGGGTTCGGCAGAAATTGGGTTTACGGCAAAATCGGTTGTGCTTGACCCCAGCCTCGCACAGAAGGGGCATTGGGTCGACTTGCCCACTACCGGCTATTCTCGGATAGCACAGGGAGTGGTCATTCTGAAGCGAACAACCCAGCTAAAAGCCGCCCGGCAGTTTGTCGAATTTTTACATAGTTCGGCCGCCCGGCGTATCTTGCAGAAATTTGGCTACCAGTTATGACGTGTACGGGTTACGGTATTCGGTTTACAGTCTACGGTAGCTGACGCGTCCAATAAGCATGCGTCAGCTACCGTAGACTGTAAACCGTAAACCGAATACTGTAAACCATAAACCGTGCACCGTAAACCGTAAACTTTATGCCCATCGACTGGGAACCCATCTGGTTAACCTTACGCTTAGCCGGTATTACGACTTTCTTACTAATGCTGATCGGCGTGCCACTGGCCGGATGGTTGGCCCTTAGCCGATTTCGGGCCAAGCCGATTATTGAAGCACTCATAAGTTTACCGCTGGTGCTGCCGCCTTCGGTAGTTGGTTTCTACCTGCTTCTGGCGTTCAGCCCCACAGGTGGACTGGGAGCCTGGCTGTTAAAAACGGTCGACATTCAACTTGTTTTCTCCTTCGAGGGGCTGGTTGTAGCCTCACTGCTCTATAGTTTACCATTTATGGTGCATCCCATTCAGGCTGGTCTGGAGAATCTGCCCGTTTCCTGGCGCGAAGCGTCGTACACATTGGGCCAATCGCCTACGAGAACGCTCTGGCGGGTGTTACTGCCCAATTGCAAGCCGGCTTTGCTGACTGGTATTGTGCTTACGTTTGCCCATACGATTGGTGAATTTGGGCTGGTTCTGATGATTGGCGGGAATTTGCCGGGGCAGACGCGGGTTGCATCCATTGCCATCTATGATGAAGTTGAATTGCTTCATTTCGACACCGCTCATGCCTACGCTTCCTTATTGCTGGGCTTGTCCTTCGCGATCCTGCTGCTGGTCTATACGATCAATAAACGGGTAACGGTATGATTTATGTTGACCTTGCCCTACCACGCCTTTTTGCAGAAGGAGCGAGTGAGCTTCAGGTAAAACTTGAGTTGACATCCGGAAGCTTAACTGCCATTGTAGGCCCTTCCGGTTCGGGTAAGACTACCTTGCTGCGCTTGCTGGCCGGGCTCGAAACACCTTCTCAAGGCCAGATTACAGTAGAAGGAGATGCATGGCTGGATAAGGAGAGGGGTATTGTCTATCCGCCCCAGAAACGATCCATTGGATATGTTTTTCAGGACACGGCCCTGTTTCCGAACATGACCGTTCTGGAAAATATTCAGTTTGCCACTCCAAAAGGACAACAGGCTTTCGTAAATGAATTGATCGAAAAAACCGGTTTGACAGCCTTTGGTCAGGTGAAACCAGACGCCCTGTCGGGGGGGCAACGGCAGCGGGTAGCCCTTGCCCGTGCTCTGGTGCGCCGACCGAAACTGCTGCTGCTGGATGAGCCGTTTGCGGCACTGGATACCGAGTCCAGCCAACTACTTCGGCAGGTGCTGCTGGAACTGCATCAGGCCTGGAACACGACAACGGTGTTGGTGAGCCATCACGAAGCGGATGTTGAAGCACTGGCTGATCGGGTTGTTCAATTGGTCCGGGGCCATGTTCAAAAAGATGAACTTCGCACAGCGCGCGAGTCAGCCCTGTCAATTGCAGAAACGATCACGCATATTGCCTATGATGAAGGGCAAAAATTGTGGGTAATTGACACCAAAACCACACAAGTGCGGTCAGGTAACCCTGCCTGGGGAAAGTTTCGCGTAGGTGATGTAATGTGGGTTGACAGGGTGCCGAAATAAATCATTTTTTATTGTTAACTAATTGTTTATCAATTTATTAGTCAATAGGCGTACTGAACCAATACGCAGGATCGAGTGTTATTTAGTTACATCTGCAAACGCACTTTATGCCTGAATTCAATCCGTCAATTATCCTGTATACTGCTGACGCGCTTAACGATAGGGGGAAGGCGGTTTTGTCTCAATTTCCGCAAGCGGAGACCCTTGAAGTAAAGCAGCATAACCGACTGCCCGAGTTGGGAATGAATCACTTTAAGGTTAAGTCTGATGTACTTGTATTAGGCAAGCTAAAAACGCAGGATATAAAGTGGAGCGGACGAAGTTCGGATTACATTGCGCCGAGCCTGGCGAATGGCTGTTTTGGTGCCTGTACCTATTGTTATGTTGACCGCCACAAAAACGTAAATCCGATCACACTTTTTACAAATATTGACGAAAACCTGGCGAGTATCGATACGCATGTCAATTCACTGGCCTGGTCTAAGCCTAAAAACCAGACAGACCCGGTTTACTGGACGTATGACATTGGCTGTAACTCCGATATTTCCGTAGATTATGACCTCACACCGGGCATTCAACAGGTATTCGAGTTTTACCGCGACCATCCCAAAGCGAAAGCTACGTTTGCCACAAAGTTCGTCAATTCGGGAATGCTGGATTTTGACCCGAAACGGAAGATCCGCATTCGGTTTAGCCTGATGCCCAGTCACGTAAGCAAACTGGTGGATGTCCGTACCGATAGCATCGAAAAGCGGCTGGCGGCCATCAACGACTTTTACGACGCC
>CAXTJJ010000494.1:0-4692 GCA_964244155.1 uncultured Spirosoma sp. | reverse complement strand
CATCGGTCAAACGCTGGACAATGGGTACACTGGCCGGGTCGGCTATGCTGGCCCCCTGAAACGCAATGATGGTAACCAGCTCGGCAGGCGACGCAGCTTTCGGATTTTTCAGTACCGTTTCATACAACGATTTTCGCTTGTCGGCGCTCAGTCTCGGTGCCTGGCTCATGGCCTGGGTAACCAAACCGGCTCTGGCTATGGTATCCAGGACCATCAACCCCCGCACATCGGCCTGGTCTTTCAGGGTATCGGAGGCCGTCGCACTGGCCCGGATGGCCAGTAACCACTTCGCTATGATCTCGGCTTTCTCGTAGGCTTCTGTCCATGCCTTCAGCTTTTTAGCATCTTTCGGTTTGGGGAGCGGTTCCATGGTGGCATCCGCAATTTGTGGCCGGATAAAATCCCAGACATCAAACGGGTAGTCGTCTTTGGTTTTGTCGGTTGTTTTCTTGTTTGCTGCGGCCCAGGCGGCATATTCGGCTTCCACATCGGCATCGGCTACCGCCCGCTGAATCCGTTTCGGTTGGATGGAGCTTTGTTGTTGCGTTACATGCGTTAGCTCGTGGGCCAGTAATTTTTTGCCTTCCCTGGCCGATGGGTTATACTGGCCCGCTCCGAAATAGATATCGTTGCCCTGTGTGAAAGCCAGCGCGTTGAGGCTTTTGCTCATCTGTGCCGCCCGACTGTCGGTATGCAACCGCACCGCCGAAAAGTCGTTACCCAGGTCCGATTCCATTTGCTCACGCAGCCCCGCCTGAAGCCGAAAGCCGGTCTCTGTCCCAAAGGATGCTATCTCCGACTTACCGGAAGTGGCTGGTTCGGACGACGCTACCCGGTCGGCAACGGCCTCGGCTTCGCGTTCGTGGGGGTCGTTGGGCTGGCTGATGTCGACCTGAGGGAAGGCGGTTGACGGACTAAAAAAAGACTCCGTCTGCCGGTTTAGTACGGGCGCAACAAAGGGCAATGCCTCCTGTAAAGAAGGTGCTGTGGGTTGCTGTTTTCGGTAGATTCTGCCCCGTCGTGCCATACTCAATCTGGTTACCTGGGTATTCGCTTAATCTGTGTGTTGACTCGGGTGGGCGTACTGACTTTCCTGACAAAGTTTTTGTTCGGGACAAGTACGTTTATGGCATCGGGCCGGAAGACCTGGGATACGCTCGGTATCTTCTCGCTAACTCTGAAATCCGTCAGGTTCCCCGTAAAGACTTTTTGTTGTAAAATGGAAATCGAACCAGCCGACTTTGTCGCGCTTTGCACCGTCAATGTATAGCTACCGTCCTGGTTGTCAATGACCGAATTCAGTTTTGCTGTCGGGGCATTGATATCGAAGGCATCGCTTGCTGCCGGACCCAGAAACCGGCCATAGGTGGTAACCGGCCTGACAGTCATGACTAATTTTCCATTCGTGAAAACGTTGCTGATGACCGATTTGCTAATGTCAATCTGGCCCGCCTTTACATACATACTCTGCATTTCGTAGCGGTCATATTGCCCCCGAATACTATCCTGGCCCTGGATTCTAAAAACGATCTGGTAAATGCCCGCTACGTTCATCCCGGAATAATTGCTTTCGTAGCGACCATTTCCCCGGTGGGTCAGGATAACCACTTGTTCAACGGGGGTGAGGGCCCTAACAAAACTGACATCTTCCCGGAGCAGTTTCTGGTATTTCAGGATGCCAATTGCCGAGCGATCCTGTTGCCGGGCGGGTGCGGCCGCTTTTATGGAGCTGCGTGCCATCAGGTCGCCAATGTCGTCGCCGGGGCGGTAAACGGTGGCCGTAATCGTGGCATTCTCGATGGGTTTTCCCCGGTCGCTGAACTGCACGGCAAACGTCTGCGTGTTGCCCACACTGGGTTGTGGAATACCCTGAGAACAGGTGTAGTCCAGCAGGTGATCGTCGGCAATGACGGCGATGCGGTACGTTAATCCACTGGCCGGGCCGTTGGGTTGGGCCGTTACGACCCAGTTGCCGTCGGAGCGGAGTTTGTTGGCGTATGCCTTATCCGTATTGAACGAGAACGCATACATGTACGTGTTTGGTGAGCTGCCTACCCAACGCGGAGTCGCCAGGCCTGTCACATCCTGACCGTTTCGACTGACCCGTATGGCCGCGACAAGTCGGGCAAGTTGGGGAATCTCGAAGTTTTTGTTCAGCGATATTTCAATGAGCAGATCATCTACATTTTTATTGAGGGGAAAGTCAACGAGGGTTTGGGCCGCACCGCCGATGTTGCCTGATTTCGTGCGAATCAGCTGGGGGCTATTGTCGCGCAGGAGGTTGATGAACGCCTGGGTAAATATGGCGTCGATGTTGCCGATGACCATGCTGGTGGTGTTTGTGAACGAGTTGCCATTGGAGGTGAGCAGACAATTTCCCCCGCTCTTGGTTGCCAGATTTTGCAGCGTAGAGAGGTAGGTTGGACTGGGGTTTCCAATGCCAATGGTAAATATCTTCAGGTTGCCCGACGAACCGGGCAGCACGGGGCAGTTGGCGTTGAGGGGTATGCCCCCTACGTCGCAGCCGTTGGTATTTACGAGGGGATTTACGTTCTGTTCGCCATCCGTAAACAGCAGAATATCCCTTGTATGGGTGGCGTCGGTCAGTTTTGCCTTTGCGTCGTTTATACCAAGCCCCATAGCTGTACCACTTCCGGGCGTAAGATTATTCATGGCCGTTTGTACCATCGTAGCCGCTCCCGGATCGAGGGGTAACAGGCTGTTGCCGAAGGTTGACGGTGTTATGCCGGTCTCGAAGAAGGTTAACCCCACCCGGTCGCCGGGTTGCGCAAAGGCCGGGTTCGAGAGTTTCAGCATGAAGTTATTGACGGCTGTTTTTAACGCATCCCAGCGCGTCGTAGTGCCTTCTGAAATGATGCCCATGCTTCCCGATTTGTCAAGGACAAAGGAGAGGTCAAGCGGTCGCCGAACGTCGATGCGGTATTCGCGGGCGTGGCCTTCAACAATGAGAACGAACGAGAGCGAACCCGATGTTGGTGCAACGCCCGTCCAGCCAACACTAGCCGTTGAAGCACTCGACACCGAACCCACCGGGAGGGTGATGGTAATGCCCTGACAGACGTAGGGGTTGTTGTCGGTGCCAGGGCAGCCGCCGATACCGATGGGCGTGGGCACGCCGAAAAACCCCCAGGTTACGTTGGCCGGAGCACCTATTACACCGATATTTATGGTCTGAGGAGCACCCACGATCAATATAATCGGGAACGTGGGACGGTCCTCATTGAAGCTTATGTCCTGGTCGGCAGCCTGGGTAACGAGCGGGCTGAGCAGGGCCGCACAGGTTAAAAACAGTGATAAGAAAATGGTCTTTTTCATGGATATGAATAGTTAAGGATTGCTGGTTAAGCCCAGTCGACGAGGAGCAGGTCGGGCATGAAGGGTAGCTTGATGGCCGAAAATCCCCAGGGGAATTTGTTCATCAGGATATCTATGGTTTTTCGTTCCACCGTGAGTTGCCAGCCAGTATCAGTGCGGATCAGCTTGCCTTCGCGTTGTAAAAAGGCTTCCCGCAACCCATCGGCCGAAACCGTACCCAAAGCTGGCCAATGCCCGATAACCGCGTCGAGTAATTCGGTCGCGTTTTGCCGGTCGGTATCGGTCAGGTCGAAGTAGGGTGAGACATAGGTGTCGAAGGGCAATCCGCAAAGTAGTTTTAGCAGCGTCATCTCATATTCGGGGCAATAGTCCAGCCCCGTAGCCAGATAGGCCAGCATCTGCACACCTCTGGTTGCCGCCGTTTCATCCGCCCACTGCCGATGGACGATCAAACCCATCTCCAAAAAAAGCGGCATCAGGAACGGATGTAACAGGACAACGCCTGCCAGTGAGACAAACACCTCTGCTTCGTCGGCAGGCTGGTTCGACATTACTGTTCGGGCCGACGAGTGAGTAGTGTTGACCGGTAAGCCAGACGCCTGCGTAGTAGCCGGTGGGTTATCGGAACCCGGCAAAAGGCTGGCTGGCGAATCAATAATGAATGGATCGACACCTGTTATCTGTTCGGGTATTTGATCGGCAGGAAGCGCAAACGGATCGGTACGGTCGGGTTTGTTGGCTGGTTTTTTTTGTTCGTTTGCTGGTCTCCCCGTTTGTTCGTTTTGCTGTCGTGTGTTGGCGGGAAATTGGGTTGTAGATGCGTTCGTCTCAATCAGATTGCTCAGCGTTTGCACGAGCAGCGTAGCCGCTGGCGACGTGTCTTCGGTCATATATTGCTCAACAACTAGCTGTAAGCGACTAAAGAACAGGCTGGTGAGTTCGAAAGGGGCTAGCGTCCTCCGGAAGGTTATCAGGCTGCTGGTCAGGCTTGGCTGTTCTGTTGTTGCCTTGCTGAGCATACCATGCCAGTAGCGTTCCCGCAGCACCTGAGCCGATTGTTGAGTAAGTTTCTGCGCAGCCGTAAGCAACAGGCGTATGGCTCCCAATAGTGTTTCGTTGCCTGTGTCAAACGCCAGCCTAACAAGGGTCTGGTCGGTGCTGTGGTGGATTAATCGACCTATCCGTTCTGGCTGAATATGCAGCAAGCTAACGAGCTCCTGGCGGAACGTGGCCGCTGATGGCGTACTCAGCCACTGATCCAGTTGACCAGAATCGCGGGTATCGGCCCAGATGGGTAGACGGCCATACGCCAGGAAATACCGAATCTGCTGTGCCATTCGCTCCTGGCGACTGACC
>CAXTJJ010000493.1:0-4696 GCA_964244155.1 uncultured Spirosoma sp. | reverse complement strand
CGGTCATACTGGTCGGTAAGGGTATCGTACTCAAAGCTTCGGTTGTCAGCCCGGAATGGGTCTTTAGGTAACTCCTCGCCGTGCTGTCCGGGATTGATAAATAAGCCAATTGTAACGGGCATGGCTTTCTGATGAATCAGATTGTCGAAAACAATGGGCACCCGAAAATCGCCATCCTCTTTTACATAGGCATGTCCATCCTGAAACACCATCAACGCAGCCGGGTTCTTCGGGTCATATTGAGCGGGTATATACACATAATATTCCCGAATGGTGTTGGCGAAGACCTTACTTTTCCAAACGTGCTTTGTTACGGTTCCTTTCGGAACGTTCGGTTGCCGCTGTGAATCGGAGCCGTAGGTGACAGTTTCGCTGATGGGCGTTTGCTGGGCTTGAGTAGCCTGGATTTTACCCAGCAATACACTACTAATGAGGATAATTAGTAATTGACGTTTCATGGTTAAGTAAAGCTATTAATTCCTGAAACTACCGGCCGTCACTTAATAAACGGAACCCACCCGCCTGTTTTTTTGTAATTTTGCAGGATACATTCTTTGCTGTGAAAAAAGTCGCCTTTTATACCCTCGGTTGTAAACTGAACTTCTCCGAAACCTCTACCCTGGCCCGTTTAATGGAGCAGCATGGCTACGAGCGTGTGGAGTTCAATCAGCAACCCGATATCTTCATCATAAACACGTGCTCCGTGACGGACAATGCCGACAAAAAATGCCGGAAGATTGTTCGCGAAGCACAGAAAATAAACCCTGACGGCTACGTGGCTATTCTGGGTTGTTATGCCCAACTGAAACCGAAAGAGATTTCAGAGATACCGGGCGTTGATGCCGTTTTGGGAGCCGCCGAGAAATTCCGTCTGCATGAGATCATGCCGACATTTGTAAAAGTGCCGTCGGGGCAATTAGCTCAGGTATTCAATTCACCCATTGAAGAAGCCATCGACTATCACGCGGCCTATTCGCTTAACGACCGGACACGCACGTTTTTGAAGGTACAGGACGGGTGTGATTACCCCTGCGCCTATTGTACGATTCCCCTTGCTCGGGGAAAAAGCCGCTCTGATACCGTTGCCAATGTTGTGCGGGCTGCTCAGGAAATTGCAGGGCGGGGCGTAAAGGAGATTGTATTGACGGGCGTAAATATCGGTGACTTCGGAATCAGTAATGGCGAAAAACAGGAAACCTTTTTCGATCTGGTTCAGGCTTTAGACGAGGTTGAAGGCATTGAACGATTTCGGATTTCAAGCATCGAGCCAAACCTCCTCACCGACGAGATCATTGCCTTTGTGGCCCAATCGAAACGATTTGTCCCCCATTTCCATGTTCCTCTCCAATCGGGCAGTAACCGCGTATTAGGTCTTATGCGCCGTCGGTACAAACGCGAACTCTACGTTAACCGGGTGCAGAAAATAAAAGAACTGGTGCCCCACGCCTGCATCGGCGTTGATGTCATTGTGGGTCATCCCGGCGAAACAGATACAGACTTTAAAGAAACTTACCTGTTTCTAAACGAGTTGCCGATTTCTTACCTGCACGTATTTACGTATTCAGAACGGCCAAATACGACAGCCTTAACTATTAAGCCAGTTGTGCCGGGTCACACCAGGGCAGAGCGCTCCAAAATGCTGCATATTCTGTCAGACAAGAAACGGCGGGCGTTTTATGATTCGCAGATTGGACGTGATGCAACTGTGCTCTTTGAAGAAGACGTTGAGAATGGTTTAATGCAGGGATTCACGGAGAACTATGTTCGGGTGGTAGCAAAATATGACCCCTTGCTAATTAACGAAACACTGGCGGTTCACCTGACGACGGTAAACGCAGACGGTCTAATGGAAGTGACCGAACCGGAAGCGGTATTTGACACCCATTGATTGTCTTTAACGATCCGGGCCGGTAGCGATACCGGCCTTTTTTTATGGGCCAAATCTCTGCTTTGATTCGTAAGGACTATCGACTGTTAATCAATAACTTACTTACAAAAAAATCTGGTAGCTTTAAGTGTTTACATAGATCCCAACCCTTACCCCTACACGAATGAACTTAATTTCTAAACTATTAATCGGCTTTGTGGCCGTTGAACACATCTATATATTATGGCTGGAAATGTTTGCCTGGACAACGCAGGGGCGTAAAACGTTTAAGTCTTTTCCGCCTGACTTATTCGAAAAAACAAAGTCATTGGCAGCTAATCAGGGACTTTACAATGGTTTTTTGTCGGCAGGACTTATCTGGTCATTACTGATTGACGATGCTGCCTGGAGTACAAACGTTGCCTATTTCTTTCTTGGCTGCGTGCTGGTAGCGGGTGTATTTGGCGCGCTTACGGCTCAGCGGTCCATCTTCTTTGTACAGGCCCTCCCGGCAATTCTAGCTTTACTTGCGGTAATTCTGACTTGATAGTACGCGTATTTATATTTCCTAAATTAGTTACAATATGGAATCAGAGACTGGTACAAAAGAGAATCCGTGGCAATTAAAAACGCCACCTGGTACATCCGATTATACGATGTATAAAGCAGAAAAAGACGGCAACGCTATCTTAGTCTGCACGATTGGAAAAACCATTTTACACTACGATTTCCGGTGCATTCAGGATTTGCACAACATGCTAAAAGAGCATGGCGACTGGATGGAGCTTGGTGCCGCCGACGAGCAAAAACCAGCTAAAGAGAGAACCGTGGAAGCTTGGGGGCGATCGGACGATAATCCCGTGGGCGGCTGGTATGGTTTAAAGAAAGGATTTCGAGGGCGTTTTGGTATGTACCTTCCTCCACTTATGGAAATGCTTGGACTAACCGAAGTCGAGCACAACGCCAGGAATAACCGGATGCGGGCAATCTGATACCCCCTAAAAGCAGGAGACCGTCCCCAAGCGGGAACGGCTCCATGAGTACAACAAAACCACAGATAAAGCTGTCAGACATTGTAGGCCAGACAGGGTGCCTGTGGATCTGCTGATAGATGTATGATATATAATGTATGATATAGGGTGCGGACGCCCGGCCATATATCCTATATCATACATCATACATATATTATGCTTCGATCAGGAATTCGTCGTGCTGGCTTACATCCAGACCAGACTTTTCGTCTTCTTCCGTTACACGTAATGGCAGAATCAGATCGGTGATTTTCAGAATTACGTACGACATTACGAAAGCGAACACCGATACGCCAACCAGAGCGATTAGGTGGGTAACGAACAATTTCGTTTGACCGAAGGCCAGACCTTCGTCAACCACAGCTGAGTTGATACCTTTGCTAGCGAAAATACCCGTCATGAGCATACCCACCATACCGCCGACACCGTGGCAAGGGAACACGTCCAGTGTATCGTCAAGCGTCGATTTCGAACGCAGATGAGCAACGTAGTTAGACACCATAGCACCAACAGTACCGATGAAGATAGCAGTAGGGATCGTTACGAAACCAGCGGCTGGCGTAATGGCAACCAGACCAACGACTGCACCGATACAGAAACCAAGAGCCGACACTTTTTTGCCTTTAGCCGCATCGAATAATACCCATGCCAGACCAGCCGCCGCAGCCGCCGTGTTTGTGGTTGCAAAAGCTGAAGCCGCTAATGGAGAAGCCGCTACTGCCGAACCAGCGTTGAAACCAAACCAGCCGAACCACAGCAGACCCGTGCCTAACAATACGAAGGGAATGTTTGCTGGTGGGAAATAGCTGGCTTCGATATGCGATTTACGACGCTTCAGGTACAGAGCACCCGCTAAAGCCGCCCAACCTGCCGACATGTGAACAACAGTACCACCCGCAAAATCAAGTACACCTAGTTTGAACAGGATACCCTCTGGGTGCCATGTCATGTGCGCCAATGGAGCATAAACGAACAGGCTAAAGAGAATCATGAACAGCACGTAAGACCGGAAGTTGATCCGCTCGGCCATCGAACCCGTCACCAGTGCTGGAGTGATAACGGCAAACTTCAGTTGGAAGAACGCAAAAACCACGAGTGGAATGGTTGGGGCCAGCGACCAGGGTTTACCATCCAGTACGCCTTTGAACATGAAGTGATCCATTGGGTTACCAACAAAACCACCAATCGTTGAACCAAACGCCAGGCTGTAGCCAACCACCACCCATAGAATACTAATAACACCCATAGCCACAAAGCTTTGCAGCATAGTCGAAATCACGTTCTTGTTGTTTACCATCCCACCATAGAAATATGCCAGGCCAGGTGTCATCAACAAGACGAGTGCAGTCGCAACGAGCATCCAGGCAGTATCGCCTGAATTAATACCTTCCGTCACAATTTGCGTTGGAACGGCAGGCATAAGGACAGCCACAATGCTGATAACCAGCAGAATGACGAGAGGAATGTAACTGGGCTTTTGCATAATAGATGAGGGGTTTTTGTTGTACTAGATTAAAACTATGGTTAAGAAAATGAGGATGTTACTGATTAAAACTTGAAGATGGCAGCCATACCAAGCGTGGCCTGTGATGTTGTTAAGGTGCCATCGTTTTTCTCGAATTTATTAGCCGAATAGCTGTCAATTCGCAGTTCTGGCTTGAGCAGAAGGTGGCCGTCTGCGGCTGTGATATTGCCGGTTACTGTGATAGAATTAACACTAGCTCCGTTACCAGCCGCATCCGTCAGGGCACGAGCGCCATTTTTGTTATCAAATGTTTCATAACGAACACCGAGTCCG
>CAXTJJ010000492.1:0-4705 GCA_964244155.1 uncultured Spirosoma sp. | reverse complement strand
CTGCATTTAAATCATTAAAATAAATCCAACATGAGTCAATCAGAAAACAACGTAGCGAGCTACTCAATAATTGGCTTCGGCAAGATCGGCCAGGCTCTGGCTAAGGCATTTGCCCGCAAAGGCATCGAGGTATCCGTAGCAACCACGCGCGACCCGGAACGCTTTGCGGCTGATGCGGCCGCGATTGGACCCACAATCATTCCCACCACACTCACGGAAGCTGTAAAGGCGGATATCCTCTTTTTGGCGGTGCGTTTTGACGCACACCCGGATGTCGCAAAGGCACTGCCCACCTGGCAGGGAAAGACCATTGTCGATGTGACCAATGCCTACGGCGTGCCCCCTGAGCAGTTGGGAGGACAGCCTTCCGCCAGGGTCGTGGCGCAGGCCTTTACAGGAGGGAAACTGGTTAAGGGCTTCAACCATTTGGGCGCTGCCATTCTTGGCCAGGATCCGGCCGTTCATGGTGGCAGAAGAGTCGTGTACCTGGCAAGCGACGATGACGACGCAGCAGCGGAGGTTGGTTCGCTTGCCGAAAACCTCGGTTTTGCACCCGTCCAACTGGGCGGACTTTCGGAAGGCGGACTGCTGGTGCAGGCGCGCGGAAATAGCTGGGGTAAATTGATTTTTAAGGACCTGGTCAAATTCGGCTGATGAATCGTGATCGCAACTATCTAGGCGATCCTGCCTGGTAGACAAAAGGAACCACAGGTTAATTAAAGCGAGTAAACGGAGTTTGTCGCTCAACCAGTAATGAATAAACGTAATGAGTAAATTAAAAAACAAAGTAGCGGTCGTTACCGGTGCGTCAAAAGGGATAGGCGCATCCATTGCAAAACACCTTGCGGCAGAAGGCGCAAAAGTGGTTGTGAATTATGCCTCCAGTAAAGAAGGCGCCGATAGGGTGGTAAAGGAGATCACGGACAAGGGAGGCATTGCCATCGCGGTACAGGCTGATATATCGAAAGAAGCTGATGTAAACAGGATGTTTGACGAAACAAAGAAGGCGTTTGGTACCCTGGATATTTTGGTCAACAACGCCGTCTTTCAGCAATTTTTACCGGTTGGACAGGCATCAGTAGCTGCTTTTCACCAGCATTTCAACGTCAATGTGTTAGGGCCAGTACTGACCATCCAGGCAGCACTGAAATTGTTTGGCCCTACCGGCGGCACGATCATCAATATCAGTTCGGGTGCCAGCAAATCGCCGATGGCGGGCGTGTCGTTGTATTCGGCTACGAAAGCGGCCTTAGATGCCCTTACCATTTCGTTATCGAAGGAACTGGGAGCCAAAAACGTTCGTATCAACTCGATTTTGCCGGGCGCTACAGAAACCGAAGGGGCCATTAGTGCGGGTGTAACGGCTGGTAGTGAGTATGAGCAACTGTTTATTGCCAATACCCCGCTGGGTCGCAGGGGTCAGCCCGGAGATATTGCAAAAGCTGCCGTATTTCTGGCTTCCGATGATGCCGCCTGGATTACAGGCGAGCAGCTTTCGGTTTCGGGCGGTATGTATGGGTTTTAAATCAGCAATAACCACGACTTACCCAAAAAGCCACAGATACTGGTGTATCTGTGGCTTTTTGGGTAAGTCGTTTGGGAAAAGTATCCACGCTTACTGCTTATCGATGCGGTACAGTCGGCCCCCGTCCGTAATGGCATATAAGGCTCCGTCCGGCCCCTGAGTTATATCCCGGAAACGTTGCCCTTCACTCGCCAACAACCGCTCTTCACCAACTACCCGATTATTTTCGATTACCAGCCGGACAATATGCATCCCACTGAGGGCACCAACAAACAGGCTATTTTGCCACTCCGGAATGCGATTACCACTGTAAAAGGTCATGCCGCTGGGCGATACTACCGGGTCCCAGTAATAAACCGGTTGCTCCATACCGGCCCGCTGCTGAATGCCTTCTCCCAGGCGTTGACCACTGTAGTCGATCCCGTACGTAATGACAGGCCAGCCGTAATTCGCCCCAGGCTGGATGCGGTTGATTTCATCTCCTCCTCTGGGACCCAGTTCCCCTTCCCACAACTCACCGGTTACCGGGTGGATGGCTAGTCCGTACTGATTGCGGTGGCCACTGGAATACAATTCGGGGCGGGCCTCTGCCTGGCCTGCGAACGGGTTACCGGGAGCGGCTGCGCCATCGGTTGTGATCCTAACCAGTTTACCTATTGCGGAGTTTAGGGCCTGGGCCTGTATGCGGATGCCGGGATCGGAACGGTCGCCACTGCTCACGATCAGGTTTCCGGTCCGATCAAAAATAACCCGGCCACCATACTGATTAATGCCTGAATAAGCGGGCGTAGCCCGGTAGATAACCGTGACGCCTTCAAGTGCTGTTTCATTGGCAGAAAGTTTACCCTTGGCAACGGCCAGTAGATTTCCCGAAGTGCCACGCTCCGAAAAGCTCCAGTAAACCAGTCGATTGGTCGCAAAAGCGGGATCGACGCACAAGCCCAGCATACCACCCTGACCACTGCTATTGACTGCTGGTATACCGCCAAGCGGAGCACTCACTTGCCCGGAAGCCGTGACCAGTCGCATCGTGCCTGCTTTTTCGGTAATGAGGAATCGCCCGTCCGGCAGGCTGGCAATGCCCCATGGACTCGTTAGGGTTGACGTCAACACGGTGCTTGCGAAGGGGGTGGTGGTACGAACACCTGCCACTCGGGTTTGTCCAGTAAAGGCAGGACTGTAGGTTGAATTGGGTGGGTTCGTTTCAACCGGTGACGTACTCGTTGTTGTTGTTCCCGACGTTGGTGGCGTTGTGCCGATAGGCGAGGCTGGTGTGTCGCTATCTGTTTTGCAGGAAGCCACCGTTACCAGGACACTAGCAGCAATGACCAGCAGTTGATTTTTCATAGTTGTTGCGTTGAGTGGTAAAGTCGATAGATAGCGAAAGCCGGACCTGTTAATCCGGCTTTCGCTAGTTTGTGTTTCTCTTAATTCATCTTTGTTGAATTGGCTGCTTTCTCCATTACATCCAGTCTTGCTTTCCGTTGATCGGGACCAGCCGCAGCCGAGCCGTCCTGTCGAATTTCGAAGACCTCATTCTTTTTTGGATTGTAGACCGGCCATTGGGGCAGTCCCTTGCCATTGGGATTACCCGTCCTGGCGAAGTTGGCCCAGTAGGTATTCATCAGGCTGGCAACTTCTTTGTCTTTCGGTGCAATAGTAACGCCATTTCGGGCTCTCAGATTGTCGAATACATACCCGATTTCGGAGGCATGGGCGGCACCAAAGCGCATCCTGGCTTGCAGGGCGGCAGGGACATACGAAAAAAGATAGAGGTAAACCGGAGCACCTTTAGCGACAAAGGATCTCGCCGTGAAGCGGGCTGGTTCGGCCCAAACCTTATCGGTGTTGACCAGGGAAAGCATTTTGGCAAAATCAGTGTTGCCGTCCGAATCGTAGGCGTTGACCAGTTCATCCTTCAGGGGCGTGAATTGTGCCAGTAACTCTTCCTTCGACCGGGCATTGACAAAGCCAGCGGGCACTTCGGCGCTGTTCGACCCGATGAGCAGCGGAACCTTCGCCTGCCTGCCTGCTTTAAAGGAGCTTTCGGCCGTTTCCACCACGAGCTTACCATCGAGAATCGGACCCGAATACGTTGGCGAGCCACCCGGACCAGCGGTTTCCTGTCCGCCATCCACAATCTCGCCCGCCGAGAGTGCCCGGAGCTTGGCCAGCGCAGCGGCATCCGTTCCTTCGATATTGTAACGCCTGGCGAAGTTTACCCCCATGGTTTCAGCCGAAACTGGATAGTTGACATCCGCATTCTCTTTGTCGATAGGCCGCCCGGTCAGCACACCGTCACGGGCGCCACCTGATTCGCTGATCGCTTTCTGAAAAAGACCGTTCGCAGCCGGTATCGACAGTAGTGAAAGCACCGAGACGCCCCCTGCTGACTCGCCGAAAATGGTTACGTTTTTGGGATCTCCGCCAAAAGCCGCAATGTTTTGCTGAACCCAGTTGAGGGCGGCAATCTGGTCCATATACGCGTAGTTGCCCTTGGGTTCTTCCGGATGCTCTTTACTCAGCGCGGGGAACGCGAAGAAGCCAAGCCGACCCAGCCGGTAGTTGAACGTGACCAGAATGACGCCCTGTTTCGCGAACTGGGTTCCGTTGTAGTCTGGCTGGGAACCGCTGCCAAATACGAAGGCTCCTCCGTAAATCCAGACCATTACCGGAAGCTTTGTTTTCGCTGTGGCATTGGCGGGTTTCCACAGATTGAGAAACAGACAATCCTCGGAGGATGTTGTCGATAGGGCGGCAGTACCCGCCCCAAAGCCTCGCTGCGGGGGATCTGCGCCGAACTGACTGGCATCCCGCTCACCCTGCCAGGCAGCAACCGGTTGGGGCGGGCGCCAGCGATTGGCCCCTACTGGGGGAGCGGCATAGGGAATGCCTTTGAAGCTGGAAACATCTCCCTCGGTTACACCACGCACGACGCCCGATGCCGTCTGAACCGTAGGCCCGGATTGTTGTGCCTGTAAGTCCTGGGTAAACAGAAGAGTAAATCCCAGAATTAATTGCTTCATGGTACACGCGTTTAGGTAAGTATAGGCTAGCGCTAACTCATGCCAATGAGCCCTATATTCGCTTTTTCTGTGCGGGCTTACATGCCGATTAGGCTACCTGACAAATGTCCCGTTTATGGCTGAAGTGACTGGTATACAGATTACAGATGTTACT
>CAXTJJ010000491.1:0-4706 GCA_964244155.1 uncultured Spirosoma sp. | reverse complement strand
GAAGCCATTGCTCAAACCCACCGGCAGATGCTGGATTTGATGAATGCCCCTGCCAATTACAAGAATCCACAAACACTGGCCGATTGGGCCGTCGCATCGGGTAATCAACACGACTATACAGTAACCGTTCTCGACAAGGCCGAACTGGAACGCCAGAAATTGGGAGCTTTGCTGAGCGTTAGCCAGGGGAGCGATGTGCCGCCAGTGTTGATCATTGCCGAATACAAACCTAAAGGCGTTGAGAATCCGCGTAAAGTGGGCCTGGTAGGGAAGGGTGTTACCTTCGATACGGGTGGTGTTTCGATCAAAACCTCGACCAACATGCACCTCATGAAAAGCGACATGGGCGGAGCTGCGGCTGTGCTCGGAACGGTTGAGGTAGCCGCTAAATTGAAATTGCCGATTCACGTGATTGGCATTGTGCCATCGACCGAAAACTCGACCGATGGTAGCTCAACCAAACCCGGTGATGTTGTTACGGCTTACTCCGGCAAAACCATCGAAATCATTGATACCGATGCCGAAGGGCGCGTTATTCTAGCCGATGGCCTGGGATATATGGTACGTAACTATCAACCCGATGTAGTAATCGACCTGGCTACGCTGACAGGCAGTGTCATCTCGGCTTTGGGATACCACGCGGCTGGTATGTTCACGAAAAACAATGAACTGGCCGACCATCTTGCCGAAGCCGCTAACCAGACGGGCGAACAACTCTGGCGATTGCCGCTCTGGGATGTGTACAATGAAGATATAAAATCGGATGTGGCCGACGTGAAAAATTATAGCGGAAAGCCCGTTGCCGGATCGATCAGTGCGGCTAAATTTCTGGAAGTCTTTACAGAGAAACACGTAGCCTGGGCACACCTGGATATTGCGGGAATGGCCTTTGCCGATACGGAATTTGGTTCGCAAAAGAACGCAACCGGTTTTGGTATTCGCCTGTTGATCGCCTATTTGCAGATGCTTCTGGTAGAAAAGGTATAAGAAAATTCGTTATTTGGCCATTTGGCCGTATCTTTTTTTGTCTAATGCAGTTTAACGTTTCGTTGGACAACCCTATAAGGTTTTCAAAGCCATGTAGGTTTACAATAAACTTGAAACATTGAAAGTATGAGCCAATTGTCTTTTCTATGCATCGCCACTTTTTTGAAAGGGCAGGACTTCATGCGGGCCTGCAAGGAATTGGGAAACACAGTTTATTTGTTGACCGATCAGAAGCTTGCTAATGAAGCCTGGCCTCGGGAGTCTATCGACGAGCTGTTTTTTCTTAAATCACCCAGCAATGCTCCTGAAGCTTTAGAACAAATGATTGTGGGGTTGGCTCATGCGATGCGCTCCCGACGAATCGATCGGGTGGTAGCCTTGGACGACTTCGATGTGGAGAAGGGCGCACTTATTCGGGAAACGTTCCGCATTGACGGTATGGGACAAACGACGGCTCGCTATTTCCGCGATAAACTGGCTATGCGCACACGGGCCTTTGCGGCTGGTGTACGTGTACCGGCTTTCTGCCCGCTCTTTCACGACGAAACCGTTACGGCATTTCTGCAAACAACCGAAGCACCCTGGCTCATCAAGCCCCGCTCCGAAGCATCGGCAACGGGCATTCGAAAAGTGCATTCGCTGGATGAAGCCTGGTCGGCTATTCATTTGCTGGGCGATAATCGGCATACGTACCTTATTGAAGAATTTAAACCGGGCAAGGTTTATCATGTCGACTCATTGTCGGTAGATGGCAAAGCCGTTTTTACGCGAGTGAGCCAATATCTGGCAACGCCTATGGAAGTCGCGCATGGGGGCGGGGTGTTTCGCACAGGAACTCTTGAGGTCAATACGCCCGAAGCCGAAGCCCTGCGCCAGATCAACGATCAGGTAATGGCGGCCTTTGGTATGCGCTACAGTGCGTCGCACTCCGAATACATTCGGGGCGATCACGATGGGGAATTGTATTTTCTGGAAACGGCCTCCCGTGTGGGGGGGGCTCACATTGCCGAAATGGTGGAAGCTGCGTCAGGCGTAAATCTTTGGCGGGAGTGGGCTAAACTTGAAAACGCCATTGCTCTGAAAGAACATTACGTGCCGCCCGTCGACACGGGTCAACATGCCGGGTTGATTGTGTCGCTGGCTCGTCAGCAATGGCCCGATCTATCGGTGTTTACCGAACCCGAAATTTTCTGGCGTATGAACCGTGAATACCACGTCGGATTAATTATCCAATCGGAAGACCGTACCCGAATCCGTACCCTGCTGGACGACTATATGCACCGTATTTACGAGGAGTTTCATGCATCGGCTCCCCTGCCGGATAAGCCAACGAGCTGACACTGTCCCAAACAGCCTCTGGCTGTTTGCATGTAGCAGGGTATTCCGCAAACCTTACAAACAGCCAGAAGCTGTTTGAAACAGTTACAGCGTATCTCGTTTAGCTTTCCCAACGGGAACAGCCACACCAAAAGCTCGTGGGTCGCTGGGGGGCATGGTTTTTCGTTTTTTATTGTCCTGCACAGGTGGCATAGGGTTATTGGGCGTCTGAGCCGTCATGCCGCCACCCGATATGGGCGTATCTACTCCCGGAATCGCTACCTGTTTTTGAACAGGTGATTGCTGGACCGGAGTTTGTTGTACCGATTTGGATGAGTCGCTTTGTGCAAAAGATACTGAGCCATACAAGCTTACCGCTAGGAAAAACAGGAGTGTACGCATTGGAAAAGTTCGTTTGTTGAGTAAACCGTCGCCAGCAGGATTGCTAGTGATTGGGTATCTTATCAACCAACTTTCATGCGTAAGGTTTTGCTCTATTTTTATAACTCGTCAATGCGTACAAATTGATACCCTTTTTGACGAAATTCTGCCAGTAATTCATCCAGATGAGCGTAAAGTTTATCTGTTCGGCTGGGGGCCGTACCCATGTGCATCAGCAAGATAAAGCCATTTAAGCCAGCCGGTTTCTGTCGTTCATAATCGCGGATAGAGGCCAAAATAGTGGGGCTATTTCGATAATTTCGGTCTTGCGGGGTTGTGTAGTCAGCATGGCTCAAGGTGCCGGGAGTGTAATTGATCAGTTGAGCCCCTTCGGCTTTTGTCCACGCAGCAATACTGTCATTATACCATTCATAGGGTGGAAGAAAAAGCCTGGCTGTTTTTCCTATAGAGCCAAATCGGACCAGAGCCGCGTAGTTAGCCTGTAGATCATCGATAAATTGCCGACGATTGACGAGCAGACTGTCTCGCTTAGTCCAGTCGCAATACAGCAAATGCTGGTCGGAGTGCGGACCCAGATAGTGTCCGTCACGCCTGAGTTGGTTCACCAGGGAAGTAAAAGCAGAGTTTCGCAAAAAGCGGCCGGTCAGAAAAAAAGAAGCCCGGACCTGATGCTTCTGCAAAGTTCGGGCAATACGTATGCCGCCGTCGGCAAACTCATCGCTAGTAAACACCAGCGCCAGTCGGCGAACGGTCGTGTCGCCCCTGATTTTAGCACCCTTGATGTAAGTCGATCTGGAGTCTGCACCTTGTTTTGGGAGGGTCTTGTTTGCGGGTCGAGTTACTTTTTTGGCGGGTAGGGTTTTGTGTACAGATTTATGCGTCTCGGCATGTTTGGCAGCCAAGAGATACACAAGCGATGCCGTACCATCCATAGTGGGTTCGTTAGTACTATAATCCCCATAATCATCATGATATACAGCTACCTGACTCTGGAAGGGCGCATATTCATCGGGTTCGTGCAGGGTAATACCAATCAGATTTCCGTAGATGCTGCCTCGCACCGGGCCGTCTACCAAACCGCCATCAATGGGGTAGTTTTTCAGGTGTGTAAACGATGAGTGTGGGTCGGCAGGCGTATCGGCATTGGCGGGCAGGCCATATACGAAACTCGTTCCCCACGGATTGCAGCCAAACAGCCAATCAAAATTAGCCTGTTCGAGTTCAACAAACTGGCTGTCGTCGGTGAGTTGACGATACCAGAAGCATTGCGTGGCGAAGGAGGTCGTCAGGTTATTACTACACCAGGTAAAAGGAACACCCCGGTAAAACGCATTCAGACTGGCCCGTTTCCAAACCGTTTGGATGCCTGATTTATAAAAGTCAGTGACCGTTTTTCGGCCTGTAGCGGGCAGGCGTTTGGCCAGTTCTGCATGACCAACGTTGACGAATGGATACCACTGGTAATGTCGTGCCGTATCGTTCAGTATCCAGGGTGTAACCGGCTCCCGACGAGCAAACGCCAACGCTGTATTCTGCCATCTGACTGCCTGTATGCCTGTGGCTCTGGTCGCGTTAAGTTGCTCAACGGTAGTCAGTTCCATGTCATCGACATAGTTATCTTCTTCGTAAAAATAAGGGGCCCGACCAGGAGCCGTCTGACTGTTACCGGGCTTCTCTATACCAAGCGTATAGGCCGATTGCGCCCGTTGCCATAGTTTATTGACGTAGCTTTGACTCACATAATTAGCCTGGCGGTTTCTCAAGAGCTGATAGCCCAGAGCCAGAGCACTGCTTACTTTGCCTGCCGTAGAAGCTACGCCCGTTGCCCTATTTTTATATTTAAACAGCCCCTGCGGCTGACCCGTAGCAAAATAAACCGGCCGTTCGGCTCCCTTGCCATACATACTATCCTGTTTGGGAATGCGCATGGCCGAATGATCGCGGTCGTCGCCAAGCTGATTAAAAAGCCATGTATCGGTAGGATGCATTTTGAGCAGCCA
>CAXTJJ010000490.1:0-4711 GCA_964244155.1 uncultured Spirosoma sp. | reverse complement strand
AAATAGCAGAATTTGAGCAGGCATTTTCGCAAATGGTAACCCTAACGGCCGTTTCCAGCCGACTAGAGGCTATCAGACTTCTACAGGAAGGGAAAGAGGTAGATTTAGTCGTTATCAATGATGAACTGGGTGGCCTTAAATTCCTGAATACGATTGATTCGTCGAGAATCAAACATGCGTTCTCCACCATGCTGCTCAGCGCTGGTGCCGATACTGACATGAATGTTCAGGCGGAGGGCAAGCCTATCATCGATATATTCCCCCTTGATTTTGATGAGAATGCCCTTCGGAATCGACTGGCATACCTGATTCGCAGGAAAAAGTACAACGAAATCGGGCACGAGTTAGAGAACGCCCGAAAGCAGAGGATTCCTTTCGGCAAACGCTTTTTCGATGTAGCCGTATCTTTCAGCGTTCTGTTGTGTATATCTCCTCTGTTGCTGGTTGTGGCAGCACTCATCCGGCTCGACTCCAAAGGGCCTATTTTTTATAAATCCCGGCGAATTGGCATGGGGTATAAATTATTCGACATGTACAAGTTCCGAACCATGCGCACCGGATCAGACAAGCTGATTGCCGGCATGGCTTCGCAAAACATGTATAAGTCGGCCCTGCCTGAACAAGCAGCCGATGAACTCTGCGAAACCTGTAAATTGGCAGGTACACAGTGCCAGCGTCCTTTGTTTCAGGACAACATGCAGGTTTGTGAAGTACAGGTGCAGCGCACACGCAAGGCGAAGGCCATGTTTATGAAGTTTAAGGAAGACCCTCGCGTTACCCGGCTTGGCAAGTTTTTGCGCAATACCAGCATCGACGAACTGCCCCAGCTGATTAACATCCTTAAGGGCGATATGTCGTTTGTGGGAAACCGGCCACTACCGCCCTACGAAGCCGAGAAGCTGACCACAACCGCTTACGCCCGTCGGTTTGCTGCACCGGCAGGTCTTACCGGCCTCTGGCAGGTTACCAAACGAGGTAAAGCGGGTGTATCAGACCAGGAGCGTATTCAACTGGATGCCCTTTATGCCAAGACCTACTCCTTTAAAGTAGATCTGATTATTTTGATCAGGACTGTGAAAGCCGTTTTCCAGAAAGAAAATGTATGAGGCTGTACCGCTCGTTTCCCTGATTACGCTTAATTACAATCAGGCAGAGCTCACCTGTGCGCTACTGGATTCCATTCAACGGTTATCCTACCCTGCCATTGAAGTCATCGTTGTGGATAACCACTCGATTGAAGACCCGACAGACTTAATCAGGAAACGAAATTACAGTAATACACAAATACTTGTAACCGACGAAAACCTTGGGTTTGCCGGGGGCAACAACGTAGGCATTCGGCAAGCCAGAGGAGAGTATGTGTTACTTCTGAACAACGACACCGAAGTGACGCCCGATCTCATCGAGCGGCTGCTGGAACCCTTCGGCCTCGACCCTTCTCTTGGGATAACCTGTCCAAAAATCCGGTATTTTCAGGAGCCAACGATCATTCAATATGCGGGCTATACGCCTTTGAATCCATATACCGGGCAGGCATGGTCCATAGGTAGCCATCAGACCGACAAGGGTCAGTTTGATAAACCGGGCCTAACTCCTTTTGCGCATGGTGCTGCCATGATGGTAAAACGGGAGGTTCTTGACAGGGCCGGTTTATTACCCGAAGTGTATTTTCTCTATTACGAAGAACTCGACTGGTGCTGTCGAATTCTTCAGGCTGGCTATAAAATTTACTACCAGGCTTCGGCACTGGTTTATCATAAAGAGTCGATGACGGTGGGGAAGGGAAATCCGATGAAGGTGTATTATCAAACCCGTAATCGGATTTTGTTTATGCGCCGAAACGTGTCTCGGCTCTCGCTGCTTATCTTTTCAATTTATTTTACTGCGCTGGCACTACCCAAAGCCGTACTGACCTATTTGCTGAAAGGTCAGTACCCTTTTTTAAAAGCCTTTCTTCAAGGCGTGGGCTGGAACCTGCATCATACCGTTAAACGTCCAATCGTATTTACTCAACAAACCCCCTTAATGGCAAATGATCTAATGAAGCTAAAAGCAAGTGTATGAGAATTGGAATCGAAGCGCAGCGGTTACTTCGGCCACATAAACATGGGATGGACATTGTGGCACTGGAACTTATTCATGCACTTCAGCAACTCGATCACGAAGACGACTATTTCATATTTGTTCGCCCGGATGAAGATGAACAATGCCTGAGTCTTCACACCAATTTCACATTGGTAAAGGTACCGGGAGCAAACTATGTCCACTGGGAGCAGGTGGCCCTCCCCAGAGCTGTTCGCACCTATAAGTTAGACGTCCTGCACTGCACCGCCAATACGGCTCCTCTGCTTCTGGATGTACCTTTGATTCTGACCCTGCATGATGTGCTTTTTTTAAAACCAGGCGAAGGAGTCAATACAGCTACGCTTTACCAGAAGTTCGGCAATTGGTATCGGGCCTTGCTGGTCCGTCGTTTAGTGGCCCGGTGCCGGATCATTTTAACGATATCCAAATATGCCGAACAGGAAATAATCAACGAACTCGCCATTCCCCAATCTCAGATAAAAGTGCTTTACAATGGGGTTGGTGAACGATTTACAGCCCCCGTTCCGGCTGACCGCCTGGCCGATACCGTCAAAAAATACCAGTTACCGGCTCGTTATTTCTTTTTTCTGGGAAGTTCCGATCCCCGCAAAAACCTGAAGAATGTTTTACTCGCCTTTGTCAAGTATAGTCGAATGGATACAGACGTTCGTTTGATAGTCAGTGGCAAGCTGCCGGATTTTTTACATCGTATCCTGACGCCTGATGAGTATGCGTACATTGAACAACGTTGTCACTTTATCGGGTACATACCCGACGAAGACCTTCCTGCTCTGTATACATTGGCCGAAATTTTCCTTTTTCCATCGATAAGCGAAGGGTTTGGCTTACCTATTTTAGAAGCCATGGCTTGCGGTACTCCGGTGATTACCAGTACACTAACCGCTATGCCTGAAGTAGCCGGCAATGCCGCTTTGCTGGTTGATCCCTATCAACCCGACAGCATTGCCGACGCCATGCAGCAACTGGCTGGTAAACCGCAGTTTCGACAACAGTTGATTCAACTCGGACGTGAACAGATTACTCATTTCTCGTGGACACAAACAGCTCAACAGGTGCTGAACATTTATAAATCATTTGAACCAGCCGGATTAAACACTCCTTTTCATACGTTTACACTCGCTTAATTGTTATGCAAGCTTTTCTTTTGCTATGCCTGGGCATAGTCGCCTACACCTATGTAGGGTATGGAATTTTGATAACGCTGCTGGTTAAAGTCCGCAGCATTATTAAACCTCGTCGGCTGCTGGCCGACGACGACACCTATACACCTATGGTAACGCTGGTGATGGCCGCCTACAACGAAATGGGCTGCCTGCCAGCAAAGCTTAAAAACTGCCGCGAACTGGACTACCCTGCCGAAAAGCTTAAGCTTCTTTTTGTTACAGAAGGTTCGACGGATGGATCGACTGCCTGGCTGGAGTCGATTCGAGCAGATGGCAACAGGCAGATCGACGTACTGGGCGGCACAGAACGCGCCGGTAAAGTAGCGGCTATGAATCGGGCTATGACGCACGTTACAACGCCTATTGTCATTTTCAGTGATGCCAATACACAGCTTAACAGCCGGGCCATTCGTAATCTGGTCCGTCATTTTCGCGATGAAACAGTTGGGGCGGTGGCTGGTGAGAAACGCATTGAAGTACTCGACAGCGAATCGGCAGCGGGTTCGGGCGAGGGTCTCTATTGGAAATATGAGTCCTACTTAAAAAAGAAAGACGCGCAACTGCATACTGTTGTCGGCGCTGCGGGCGAATTATTCACCTTACGGACATCCCTATACGAAACCGTTGAACCCGACACGTTACTCGACGATTTCATTATTTCGCTACGGATTGCCGGTCATGGTTACCGGGTTGAATACGAACCAGACGCCTATGCACTGGAACGCCCTTCTTTCTCTATTGAGGAAGAAAAGAAACGAAAAGTCAGAATAGCTGCCGGTGGCTTCCAGTCGATCATGCGTTTGCTATACTTACTGAATATTGGCCGTTATGGCTGGCTAACTTTTCAGTATGTGTCTCACCGGGTATTGCGCTGGGCTGTAACACCTTTCTGTCTGCCGCTCATCTGGCTGGCGAATTTAGCTTTGATCGTATCTGGCGATCAAGCGGCTTCTACTCCGTTCTATCTGTTCTGGGTACTGTTTTTTATAGGTCAATGTCTTTTTTACGCAGCCGCCTATGCAGGTTATCGTCTGGAGCACCGGGAAATCAGGGTAAAAGCGTTGTTTGTTCCCTTCTACTTCACCTTTATGAACGCCTGCGCTATACTGGGCTTCATGCGTTACTGGCGAGGCAACACCTCGGGCGTCTGGGAAAAAGCCCGCCGTGCTGATGATGTTGAGTTAGTGAGTCGGTAAGTCAGTAAGTCAGTAAGTTAGTAAGTCAGTAAGTTAGTAAGTGGCTGACGCAAGCGTATTGCTTTCGCCGGTGCGGTCAACCACTTACTGACTTACTGACTTACTGACTTACCAACTTACCAACTTACTGACTCACTTACTCCCATGTGGCGTGTGAAGAAATTGGTTTTTAGCCGCCTTCATGCGGTAGATTGACTTCAGAAAACTGGTAAAGAGTACAGGCAATTTCAGCAACTCAGCTGGCCC
>CAXTJJ010000489.1:0-4712 GCA_964244155.1 uncultured Spirosoma sp. | reverse complement strand
GCCAACTCGGCAACTGACGCCGACGACATTCTGGCTGTAGGTGTGTCAATGCCAGGTTTAGTTGACGCCCGCCGGGGCATGAACCTGACCTACATGCATCTCAACGAAACGGGCGAATCACCAACGCAGTGGCTTTCGGAGCAGTTGGGAAAACCAGTGTACCTCATCAATGATACAAAAGCAACGGTATTAGGCGAAAGTCGATTTGGGGGAGCCAAAGGAAAAAAACAAGTCCTGGCCATCAACATTGACTGGGGTGTAGGGTTAGGCATCGTTGTAAACGGCGAAGTCTTTCAGGGAGCCAGTGGATTTGCAGGGGAGCTTGGTCACATTCAGGTTGATCCGGAGGGAGAACTCTGCTATTGCGGTAAGATCGGCTGTCTTAACACGATCACCTCGGCTTCGGCACTGGTAAAACGGGTGAAACGGGACATCCTCGCAGGCAAAGTATCAAAGCTGGCCTCCTTCCAGGATCAGGTCGATCAGATTGACATCGATGAAATTATAAACGCAGCCCATCACGGCGACTCCTACGCCATTGACGTATTACATGAAACCGGCTTTCAACTAGGCAAAGGGCTGGCCATTGCCATCAGCTTGTTCAATCCCGAGATTATCATTGTGGATGGGGTGCTCGCTACTGCAGCCGCCTTTATTTTAAATACCATTGAGCAGGCTATTAGTAAATACTGCCTGAGCGATTTCCGAAACGACATGACCATCGAACTAACGCAGTTGGATGGCACCGCCAAATGGTTAGGCACCCACGCCTACATGATGGAAGATATTTTCGCCACTTATTGATCGGTCATTGGTAAATAGTGGAGTGGGTAAATTGGTGTAGTGAATAAAATAGTAAAGTGAGTGAAGTAAGAAACATAGACTGGAACTCTCTCCACCTATTCCACTTACTCCACTCACTTTACTATTTTACTTACTACACGACTCCACCTACTTCGCTTTCAAATACGCGAAGGGGACTATTACCTCTTCCAGCGATACGCCCCCGTGCTGGAAGGTATTGCGGTAGTGGTTTACGTAATAGTTGTAGTTGTTGGGATACGCAAAGAAGTAATCTTCCAGCGTAAATACATAAGCCGTTGATACGTGAGGCTTGGGCAGGAACAACCGCTCGGGTTTGCGCCCCACAAACAGGTGATTATCATCAAACCCCAGGTTCTTACCTTGTTTATAACGGAGGTTAGTATTCGTTTCGCGGTAGCCAACAATTTTAGCTGGCTTCTGAACCCGAATCATTCCATGATCAGTCGTAATAACGAGTCGCCCGCCCTTGGCAGCAATTTTCTGCACAAACTCCAGAATAGGCGAGTGCAGGAACCACGACCGCATAATGGAACGATAGGCCGATTCGTCGGGAGCCAGTTCCTTAATCATAGCCATATCCGTGCGGGCGTGCGACAGCATGTCCACGAAATTATACACCACAACGTTTAACTGATTCTGCAACAGGTTGTTGAAGTTATCGACCAGCGATTTCCCCTGGTTGACATTCAGAATTTTGTGGTACGACATTTTGATATTCAATCGGCTTTGATCAAGCTGCCGACGCAGAAATTCTTCTTCGTGGTTGTTAAGGCCCTCGTCTTCGCTGTCGTCATTAACCCACAAATCGGGGTGCTTACGTTCCATTTCGCTGGGCATCATTCCCGAAAAAATAGCGTTTCGCGCAAAGCCCGTTGTCGTTGGCAGAATGGCGTAATATGACGACTCTTCCTCAATTGTGAAGTAGTCAGCCAGAAGCGGCTCAATAACTTTCCACTGATCAAAACGCAGATTATCGATCAGAAGAAAAAATAAGGGTGCTGCCCCGGAGGAGGGTGCGGCACTACCCGCCGACTCTACTAATGGAAACACTTTTTTACGCATCAGTTGATGCGACATAACCGGGCTTTCGGTTTTAGGATCGTTCAGCCAGTCTTCGTAGTTGTCGACAACAAACTTGCAGAACTCGGAATTGGCTTCACTCTTCTGCATGTTCATCACCTCCAGCATACTTTTGTCCTGCGAGTTATCCAGCTCTAATTCCCAATAAATGAGTTTCTTATAAACATCGACCCACTCATTAAAATCCATGCGGTCATTGTACTGCATGGATATATTACGAAAATCCTGTTGATAGCCAATATTGGTTCGTTCGGTCACGAGCCGTTTGTTGTCCAGAATTTTTTTGACCGACAGCAGAATTTGATTCGGGTTCAGCGGTTTGATCAGGTAATCGGCAATTTTAGATCCGATAGCCTCTTCCATAATGTGCTCCTCTTCACTCTTGGTAATCATAACAACGGGCAGATTAGGCCGTACCTGCTTAATCTGCGCGAGGGTTTCCAACCCGGTCATACCCGGCATCATTTCATCCAGAAACACAACATCGTAATTGACCTGCTCAACCTGGTCGAGCGCATCAGCTCCGCTATTGACGGGTGTCACGTCGTATCCTTTATTTTTCAGAAACAGGATGTGGGGTTTTAGAAGATCTATCTCATCGTCGGCCCAGAGTATCGAATAATTTTGCATAATTTTTAAGGAGTTCAAAGTCGTAAAGTAGAGTCGACGAATGGGTGATGATCGAATGTTGCTATCTCACTTACCCGTCGTTTCTAACCCGCCACCTCTTTGTAGTTAAACATCAAACGACCGCTTCTGTTCAGGTGGTTCTGTTTTAAGGTTTTTTAACAGCAGAAAACGGTATTTTTGTCAAAACTTCGTCGAAAATAGTGAATTCATTACGCTGTTCAACCCGTTGTGACGCATACATTCAAAAATAGAGCGAGTATAAAACTACCCCATTTTTGTGCTAATTTTAACGATTAAGCCGTTTATAGAGTTGGCCGTTGTCAATCACCTCGACCACTTCCCGGCTGCCCATAACCCATGAAAAAAATTCCTGTTCGTTCCGTATTGTGGCTAGTAGGCAGCCTGCTATGCATCCATACTGTTCAGGCCTATCCAGCCGCTTCTGTAAAGCCAACCGTCAGCGATTCGATTGGCGTTGAAAAAAAAGACGGTAAACGATTTATTTTACATCGCGTTGATGAAGGCCAGACACTTTTTTCTATTGCCCGACGCTATGGCCGCTCTGTTGCCGACATCAAGGCGGCAAACCCAACTTTAAAAGAGGCCGTCAAATATGCCCAGGTTGTCAGGATACCCATTCCGGAAGGCAAGCTAAGCCGGAAAGAAGAAAAGGTCATCGACAAAGCGATCAGGAAACAGGAAAAAGTTGAGAAGAAAGAAACCCAAGTAGCTGAGAAAGAGAAACCTAAAGCGGCAAAGGCAGAGAAGAATATCATGAAGGCCGATGATCCGGCCAAGGCGGGTATTCATGTGGTTGAGCCAGCCCAAACTCTGTATAGCTTAGCAAGTCGGTATGGCGTATCGCAGGAAGGCCTTCGCAAGTGGAATAATCTCTCCGGCAACAAGATGCTGATTGGTCAGGCACTGATCGTCTCCGAAAAAGCATATTTGGATCGTACGCCGTCGGTTCCCGCACCGGCAACCAAAACACCTGATACGCCAACCCGTCGGCATGCTCCCGACGCTACACCTCATGCAGCCGTTCGGCCGGCCGAGCCACGCCCGGCAGAATCTAAATCGACCACGCCCGCCGAACCCAAACCTGAGCATACCCGTCCAACGCCGACTGCGCCTGCTACAGCAAAGCCAACTGAGATCGAAACCCGCACCACAGCGAAGGTCGCCGAGAAGCCCGGCGAAAAATCAGCGGAGAAGTCGCCGGAGAAACCAGTTGAAGTCATTGAGCCACCCCGACCCGGAAACGATGCTCCCATGCCAACGCGTGGCCGTCGGATATCCAACAGTGGCGTAGCGGAGATGATTGAAGGAAATGACGGCTCGGGTAAATACCTGGCCCTGCACCGTACAGCCCCCATAGGAACATTGGTGCAGGTACGAAACGAGTTTAACAACCAGAGCCTGTGGGTAAAAGTTATCGGTCGGCTGCCCAATACGGGAGTTAACGACAAGATTTTAATTAAACTATCGACACAGGCATTCGCGAAACTTTCACCCGAGGATCGGCGTTTTCGGGCTGAGGTCAGTTACATAGTCCAATAGCTCAATTATGGAAACGAAAGAAGAACGTATTGCCCGCCGTCATCGGGAACGAGACGAGCAAATGAAAGCCACACCCGGCTACCTAACCTTCAGCATCATGTTTACGCTGGCCTATCCATTCATTGCGGTCTTCACGTTTTTCATGTCGAGCCTCCTGGCCTTATTCTCAGGAATATCAACTGCTATGGCTTGGATCGTTAGTGGAGGGAAAAGTAAATGAATGACGAATTAATAATAAATACAAGGAGATTTTCCTCGTTAAAAGACTTTTTGGATACGAAGGCCGATCAATACAATCGGCCTTCTTTTATTGAGCGCGACCCTGTTAGCATTCCGCATCGTTTTAGCTTAAAACAGGATATTGAGATCATGGGCTTCTGGGCAGCCGTGCTGGCCTGGGGGCAACGCCCGGTCATTCTGAAGAAATCGACGGAACTGGTCGAGTTGATGGATGGCACTCCTTATGATTTTATCCGGAATCACGGCGAAAGCGACCTGAAGCGGTTTTTGAACTTTAAACACCGCACCTTCAATGCGACCGATGCGCTGTATTTTCTCCATTTCTTCCGAGACTACTATCGGGAACACGACTCCCTGGAAGACGCTTTTGCGAGTAC
>CAXTJJ010000488.1:0-4733 GCA_964244155.1 uncultured Spirosoma sp. | reverse complement strand
CCGTCTGAAGGCATGGTCTGTGATTGGCTACAAAACTGACTACTATTTGCACAGACAGGCATTGCATTGCGATGAGCTGTAGTTTTTCCCCGTTTTTTGGTAAAAAAAATAAAATGACATGCATTCTGGATTGTTGTAATTTACCCCCATGAAAAATTTTGCAGATCACTTTTTGGTGTCATTAATGGCATTTGCTCTACTGGCATGTGGCACGAAACCGCTGGACAAAAAATACCACAGTCAAACGATGTGGTATGATATACGGGTTGGGTCGACCGTGAAAAATGATTCGATCAACCACGAGCTCTGTAAACTGGCTATGGCAGAAAACGCTGCCCAGAAGGTGAAGAATGAAGATTTTACTTACCAGGAATTGATTGACCAGGGCTACAAGCTGCTCAGCAAAACGCACAGCGAAGCATATGCCGACAGCCTACGGGAAGTATACAGTACTAAATGAACACAGAGCGGTCCGCTGTTGCGGCATAGAAAACACAGAGCTTAAAGTACTAATCTCTCAATCTGTGCTCTCTGTGCCGCAACGGCGGACCGCCCTGTGTTTACAGTCTGATGTTGTTATGGCTAAATTAATACTCCTTGTTCTTTACATAGATGAGCATTGACGTAAACACAATATCCAAAAGGCAAATAGCCGAATACAGGTTAAGGATCGGCAAAACAGCCAGAATATAGATACCGGTTCTGGTTATCCCTTCGGTGTCGTCAAGCTCATCGTGAGCAAACAGGGTGGGTAATAAAACCATACACATCGGCAAAAGATAAAAGCAGAGAACAACGTCAAAAACGTCCATCGTCAAGAGAGTATAGTGGCGTAAGTATCGATATTATGACTAGTGCCAATCCGGCACGTCACTCTAAAAGACACGCTACTCCGCTTGCGATGTCACTAAAAATACAGCTGGCAGTCGCCGTATGTATCTGACCACTAGCCAATTGGTAGTTAACCCGCAAGCCAGATTTACGGCAAAACAAAAGCCGAAGCATAGCCCCGGCTGTGTTTTCTCTTCTTAATCTAACCCCTTAAGAAAACTTTTTATAGTGGTACTTATAAATCAGTATCCATTGATTTAACGGCTTCGATCGGTCGCGGTTTGCTTATAAGCTGTTGCCATTCGCGTTCCAGTTGTTGCAGGGGCAGCGCAAAGCTACGGCCATCAAACACCTCCACCGGAAGTTGCACACGTTGATTATCCTCAACCAGGTCAATACGCAGAAACAAGCCTCCCAGCAACGAAATGGCGGTTAACACCTCCAGAGCAAACTCCAGACTGAAGCAGTTGCAATGGAAGTGTCGTTCGTAGCCATTCGGGTCGACCGAAGTAATAAACAATGACATTAACGTACTAGGTTGGAAATAATAGATAAGGTTAGTTATTCCTGCATAAACATCAAATAATATTTATTTTTTGGTAACTTGTGTTTTATTATAATGTATTTTAGGTAACTTATCTGGCTATTTATGAGTTTAAATTACTATAGATCAAGTCTTTATAGAGAAATTTTACTAGGCTTTGCTTATGGGTATACGGATAACCGCAATCAAAGCCTCGCCCCGCTTATTGGGAATGGGGCGGATCTCATGGATGTAATCGGGATTGGCGGCACACATCCTGTGCAAGCGAACAAAACGAGGAAGCTGTGCTGTGCAGTACGACAAAGTTCGGCTGATTAACTGTGCCGGGGCATCGATGAAATAGATGCGGGTGTAGTTACCTTCGCCGATAAGGTGAGTTATTCGTCCCGCTTGATTACCTAACGTTGAGTGTCTCTTAGATCGAGTATCGAATGATTATCTAAAACCTACGATATTGGTAGACTTTTGGATGTTTGACTGCGAAATCTGTTACCTCTTACGCGGATATACTACAGGACTGTTAGGATTGTTTGGGCGGGTACTTACTTTTATAAAAGGTAAGGTATGTTTATAGCTAACGAAAAGGCCCAAAAAAGCCACTCACAGACTTTGCGTTGTAAGTGGCTGATTATAAAGGAGAGATTGCGAAAAACTTTATTCGTCTCGTTTTTTAAGGGTTTGCACAACTTTGCCGTTTTCCACAAGTCGGGTTTTTAAAACCGTCTGTTTGGGAATGGTGAATACCAGCATAGGCTTCGTAGCTTCCGATAAGGGCGACTTCAGAACGGTTGTGTCAGCCAGGCGAATGTACCGAACCGTAAGCGTTGAGTCCTGCACAAATACTCTGCTAACCGAAAGCTGCGGGGGCGTTTTCGTTGGTGATAACACGACGCCAATGGCCATTTCTTTATCGAAATTAGGGGCGTCTCGCTTACGAAACGTACCGGTTGTTGTCGGTTCAAACACTTGCCCGAAGGTGGCGGCTTGCTCGAATACAAAAAGCGTAGGTTTTCCTTTGTTGACGGGAGCGTCTGATGTCAGCAAATAGCCGTTGAGCAGACGATACTTCAGGTTGGTTTGAGCCAGGGTAAATAAGCTGAAAAACAGGCCGATAGCGACAAAAAGAGGGGTACGATACTGACGTTTTAACGAAGCAAAAAGAGGCATAACTGGATAACAACTAAATTGAAACTCTATGTTGCTAACGTCAGACCGCAGGATTCGGTGTATATATGAACAGAAAAAGATGCGCTCTTCTGTGACGAGGTTGATGTGCGAAAGCGTTTTCAGCGAAGTCAGATTCGCAGCCTATTGCGTGATTTTAGCCACAATTGATTCGTTGACGCTCAGCTTTGTCGAGTGTCAATGGTAAAAATATTTAACCACAGAGGCATAAAGCACACAAAGGTCCTATGAGTTACTTACTGCCCCGTTGAGTCTCTGTGTGCTTTGTGCCTCTGTGGTTAAATATTTTTACAACCAGTATTGAAAAGCTGCCTTTCAGATCATGTACTAAGGCTGCTTAGCCTCCGGATTGAGGGGATTCTGGACCGTCATACCCGCTACATTGAAACAGGAGTTCTGGTTGTCGCTTTTGCATTCGAATAGATCGAAAGCTTCTACGCCTTTATCCAAGCGCTCAAAATAGAGAACAAAGGGTACTTTTTCGTCATTCTTGATCTCGCGGCTGTCTGGCGACATGGGAATGCCTTCTGTCTTCACTAAAGCATACGTGCGCTTGCCGTCCGATGAGGTCAGGATCGCCTTGGGATTGAACGATATGTTGCTGCTGCCAAAATAACTGTTGTCGCGGTTGTCTTTGTCTTTGCCAAAGGTCATATAAAGAACCGTGTAACTGGCTGTCAGGCGAATATCCGTTACGCGAATATCGGGGTCCTGCGAATGACCAAGGCCGCCCTGGGGATCCGGATAGAGCCGGGGTAAAACAGCCGTGACGGGCTGGTTCGGAATATAATATTCGGCACCGTCGGCAGGCGCGTTAATTGCCGGTGTTCGATGCGTTGCACAGGCTGAGGCCAATAGAAAGAGGGCGGCAAGGGCTTTCATACAGGTAAATTACGTCCTTTCACCCAAATAACCAACAACTTAGCTCGTCTGTTTTTCGGTTACGCCGATACCCAGCGTTTCCCAGATTTTATCATACACATCGGTCGCTAGCAGGGTTTTGCCTACGTTTCGGCTGCTCACAAAAACAGGATGATGCTCGGGTGCTGTACCCAGGCGCCCATGTGAGCCTTTGACCAGGGTAGCATCGAGCGAAATCACATTCATCAGGTATCGGAACCCAAGTAGTTTTCGCCCTAATTTGTAACCCGCCTTAAGCTTGATGAGTGGATTCGTCTGGTCCATAAACATCTCGACCGGATCGTAGCCGGGTTTTTGGTGAATAGCCACCAGACGGGCGTAATCGGGTGCGCGGGCATCATCGAGCCAGTAGTAGTACGTAAACCAACTATCGGCATCGGCCACGACAACCAGATCGCCGGAGCGTTCGTGGTCGATGTGGTATTTCTTCTGTTGTTCTTTATCCAGTACCAATTCGATGCCGGGTGTTTTTTCCAGCAAGGCGCGCACTTTATCAAAAACCAGTGGATCATTGATGTACACATGCGCGATCTGGTGATCGGGGGTGGCGAAGGCAGGCGAAGCACCGGCATCGAACACTTCAAGACCACGTTCTTCCCGATAGCGAATCATACCCGCTTCGCGCAGAATCCGGTTAATGTGAATGGGTTTGCTGACGTTTGTAATGCCATATTCCGACAGGACAATGACTTCAGCATCCTGCTTTTCATAATATTGAATCAGGTCGCGGCAAACGTCGTCGATTTCACGCAGGTCGTTGGCAATTTTACTGAAATCCTGCCCGGACACGGGACCGCCGAATTTCTGGAGGCAATAATCCAGATGAGGCAGGTATATGAGCGTGAGCGTCGGGTTGTGCCATTTGTCGACCAACATGGAGGCATCGGCAATCCAGCGGCTGCTTTTGATGGTCGTAGCGGGTCCCCAGAACTGAAACAGCGGAAACGTTCCTAACTCCTGCTGAAGCCGGTCGCGCAGGTCGGCGGGGTGGGTGTAACAGTCGGCGATTTTCATGCCGTCAGACGGGTATTGCGGCCGGGGCGTGGCCGAATAATCGGCTGAGGAGTACATGTTGTACCACCAGAACATTTTCGAGACTGTAAACGTCGGGTCGATTTTCTTAGCCCGTTCCCAGATTTTCTCGCCCGCCACCAGCTTGTTGGACTGTTTCCAGAACTTCACTTCCGAGTCGGTGCGGTCATACCAGCCGTTGCCAACAATACCCGTTTCGCTGGGCCATTTGCCGGTAACG
>CAXTJJ010000487.1:0-4763 GCA_964244155.1 uncultured Spirosoma sp. | reverse complement strand
GTAATGCTGTGGAAGCCCAGCATTTTATTAAGTTGGGGAATACACTGCGAATGGTCGACAGGCCGCAACAGGCAATTGATTTGCTATTAAGGGCACTTCCCGGCGTGCAGTCGAAAGACGCTTATATGGAAGCTGTAGCATACGAAAACCTCGGTTACGCGTATAATGACCAAGAGAATAGCCAGTCGGCATTAAATTATTTCTACAAGGCGCATAAGCTATATAAGCAATTGAATTATGGGGCCAGCGAAGCGGCCATGCGCCAGTTAATCGGAGAGGTGTCTGGTAAAGAATTGTATGCGGGAATCGATGTTGGCGCATCGGGAGTCAAACTGGCTATTTTCCGAACTCGATATGAAAACGGATTTTATAGTAAAGACGTGAAAGTAAAGCCTGTTGCCCCTAATGTGACGCTTGTGTCAGGAACGGCGCAGTCGTTTCAGGCCGGACAAGAGGTTATGAAAGCCTATCTGGATTCGATTCGGCATTATAAGATAGCGGCCGACCATATTTACATTGCTTTTAGCAGCGGTGTAAACGAAGCGCTTGGAAAAACACCGGCTAAAAAAAGAAAACTCTATGAACTGTTTTCATCGCTCATTACTAACGGCCTGGCCGGGAGTGATAGCCTGTTAATCGACTCTACCCTCACTGCCGCCCGCGAGGCTGAGCTGTTTATGATTGGCTCAATACCACAAAGGCTATGGACGTCAGCCTCGTGTATTGATATAGGAAGCGGTAACACGAAAGGTGGTTACTACGATAGCGGCCGTCGGTTTCATTCTGTCAGCCTGCCGTTTGGTACCAAAACGCTGGCTAGTTTAATTGACAATAATAGGTCGCTGTCCATTGATGCCTATAAAGAGGCCGCGAAACGATCAATCAAAATGATTGCCGACTCGGCGGTTAACGTTGAGTTCAATACGGCCAGTCCCGGCCTCCACCAGCGCAAAACGGTTGCCCTGGGCGGGGGAATTGCCTGGGCCATGGCGGCCTATCTGCACCCGGAACGAGCAGGTACAACCGCCGTCTCCCTGACATTGGCCGATGCTGAACGGTTTGCCCGATTAGCTCTGACAGATTATCAGGCATTGATTCACCCTGACCTGTCGGATATCAACGAACCGGCAATTCGCAGAAAAGCAGAAGCGGATTTGAACAACGTCCAGAACCAGTTCAACGAAAAACAAGTGATTGCCGGGGCTTTGCTGATCGAGTCTGTGTTCAAGGCTTATGCTAACACATCGATTCCCAAGCGATTCGTGTTTATCCGGGATTCGGACATTAGTTGGGTAACGGGTAAATTTCTGGAAACACTCAACCAGAATTACGAGCAGGCCATTGCCAGCGGGGCACGTTAGGGATTTGTGTATTAAGCCAACTGTGTACCCGATGCCCAGACGCCTTTCACGTTCATAGCGTTGTCGAGTCGGACCAGATTGGCTATGTAATCAGGCTGAATCTTGCCCAATTGATCGCCCATGCCAATAATTTCGGATGGAATAGTTGAGGCCATTCGGAGCGCGTTGGTGAGTGGAATGCCGGCTTGTTCGACCGCAATTTTAACGCAGTCGATCAACGTAATGGCCGAGCCTGCCAGATTGCCCTCGTTGTTTACATACCGCCCGGGGCCTTTCAGTCCGGGCCCGTCGGGGTCCGGTTCAAAATGCACGACAAATTGGCCTAACTCAAACGCCGGTCGTGGCGGGTTGGCAAAGAGGGCATCCGAAATCAGGAATAACCGTTCGCCTAGCAGACGGTAGGCAATGCGAATGCTCGTTGGATTACAATGGTAGCTATCCGCAATGATACTGGCCCGAACGCCCGGATGGTCAAATACGGCCCCAACCACGCCCGGCTCCCGGCTTTCGAACCCACGCATGGCATTGTATAGGTGAGTTGCCAAGGGGATACCCTCGTTAAATGCCTTCATAGCTTGTTGGTAGGTTGCGTTGCTGTGTCCGAGCGATAGGAGTGTATTGCCGTGCTTTAATTGTTTAATGGTGTTGAGTTGTTCATCCGTCAGAATTTCGGGGGCCAGCGTCAGAATGCGGATGACATCGGCATTCGTGCTGAACAGGGTTTCTAACTCACCTTCGGCTGGAGTTCGAACGTATGCCATGCTGTGCGCTCCCCGTTTTATTGGGTTAAAGTATGGCCCCTCGATATGGATACCCGGTACGCCAAACGGGTTTTCAGCCCGTACAACCTGAACAGCCGCCATCGACTGCTGCATGATATCGAGTGAGGTGGAATGGATAGTTGGCAATAGCGTTGTGGTGCCGTTTCGGGCGTGGGAGTCATAAATATGCCGAACGGTTTCGGGAGTTGGCTGATCGTTCAGAAATAAAGTTGACCCCCCATATAGTTGTAAGTCAACAAGCCCCGGAATCAGGTAATCGCCTTTAAGGTCAATGATGGTCTCACTGCCATTATCGGCAGGGAAGGCTCCGGTCGGGTCAATTTCCTGAATACGGCCGTTGGCAATTCGGACGGACGTGCCGGTTAACCAGTCTGTTCCGGTAAATAAATGGGCATTTATGAACGTATAGGTCATACTCTACAAATTTTAACAATGGTCAGATCATTCGACAGGATTGTGCCTTCTTTTCAGACAGGATTACAGGATTAACAGGATTTTTATTGACCGAAAATCCTGTTAATCCTGTAATCCTGTCTGAAAAGAAACTTGTCGTACATCCTCTGATTTTTATAATGGCCGGAATGTAGTCGATTTTTCGTTTTTTTGCGAACTATTTCGTGTCAGTACCAACCTGTTTATCTCTTGAACGCTGTTCGTTTAATTCCTCCCGCTACATTAACGCAGCCTGGATTTGTCCAGGCTACAATTCCCTTGGCTTCGTCGAAGAGTGAAAGTAATCGTGCGTTGATCATCGACGCCCTGACCGGCTTTCGCTGCGACTTACAAAACCTCTCGACCGCTCGTGACACGCAGACGATGATTCGGCTGTTGAAATCTGCGGACAGCACGGCTGATGTGTTGGATGCAGGAACGACGATGCGTTTTCTGACGGCCTACTTCAGCGTTACGGGTCAGAAAAAAATAATGACGGGTACGCCCCGTATGTGCGAACGGCCCATTGGTATTCTGGTTGAAGCCCTGCGCACGCTGGGTGCCGATATTACGTACCTGAAGCAGGAAGGTTATCCTCCTTTACAAATCAACGGCTTTGCGCCCGCTGCCGAATCCACGAATCGACTCAGTATCCGTGGCGATGTGAGTAGTCAATACATTTCGGCGCTGGTTATGATTGCCCCGCTGTTGCCAAATGGATTAACGCTGGAATTGACCGGTGCCATTGGTTCGCGCCCGTATATTGAAATGACACTCGAACAAATGCGCTATTTTGGCGCCGATGTTCAGGATGATTGGGAGGCTAAAACCATTACCGTAGCGCCCAGACTGTACACGCCCAAACCCTATGCCATTGAATCCGACTGGTCGGGGGCAAGCTACTGGTATAGTGTGGCGGCTCTGGCAAAAGATCAGACTGCTGAGCTTAATCTCCTGGGTCTGAAAGCCAAATCGCTTCAGGGTGATAGTGCAATTGTCGACATCATGCGGTCAATGGGTGTGCAAAGTACGTTTACCGAGTCGGGAGTTCAATTGACCAAATGCCCGGCTGCCGACTCGCTGGCCTGGGATTTTACCGATTGCCCCGATTTGGCCCAGACGGTAGCTGTTTGTGCGGCCGTTAAGGGAGTGGTATTACGACTAACCGGTATCGAGAGTCTGAAAATCAAGGAAACCGACCGTGTAGCCGCTCTGCAGGCCGAACTACAGAAAATTGGTGCAGAACTAGTAGAAATTGAATCGAATCATTTGTATGAAGTTCATCAATTGGCGATGACCCCACCCGCCCCGGCAACCATCGAAACCTATGATGATCATCGGATGGCCATGGCGTTTGCCCCTGTAGCCATGCGGCACGAAATCATCATCGACGAACCCGGTGTAGTGGCCAAGTCGTATCCTTCGTTCTGGGACGATATGGCTCAAGTAGCCACCGTTGAATTTATACGGGAAGAAACTATTCGTTGAGTGGTTCTTGCCTGTAGTTTGGGCGAACGTCCAATCTAAAACCCCAGGTCCGTAGTGGTGCTTTCTCCACTTTTGAGCAAGTCTTTTGCGTTAGACGACGGGTTGTAGGTTGTGGGTAGGGTAATGCGAAACGTTGTGCCTTTTCCGACTTCAGAATCCACCTGGATATGGCCCTGATGCAGTTCAATAATACGTCGCGTCAGGGCCAGACCAATACCATGGCCGTTGATGGTCATGGTGGACTCCGAGCGATAAAAAGGTTCAAAAATATGCGGCAGGTCACTCGTCGGAATACCGTATCCCTGATCACTGAAGGTAAGCTTTAACTGGCCCCGCTCAAACAAAATCCGAACCGACATACGCTCATCCGGCGAGTATTTGCAGCCATTTTCCATTAGATTCTGAAAAGCGGTCTGAAGCAGTGATTCCTCGCCAACAATCACCAATTCCTCTTCATGTACAGGCAGGTTATCAAAGTCGATGTCGATTTGATAGTTAGGTTTTTTTATAACAATCTGACTCTGAGCCAGCCACAGGAGTTCATCGATGCGGACTGGTTGGTAGTTGAGCGTCACGACATCGGAGTTGGCGCGGGCTAGTTCGAGCAGGCCATTCACCAGCCGAATCATACTTTTGACTTCGTCGAGTAAAGCATCAAAAGCAACCTCATACTCTTCGGCGGTGCGGGCTTGTAATCGAG
>CAXTJJ010000486.1:0-4772 GCA_964244155.1 uncultured Spirosoma sp. | reverse complement strand
CACCTACCTCATAGTAGGAACCGTCCGCATTTTTCACAGGTAAAGTTGGCAGGAATGTAACAGCACGGCCAATGATACCACTATCATACTTTTTATTTGTTTCGGAATATGACAGATTATACTGAACGTTCAGCCGGTTATCGAACGCTTTCTGATCGAGGTTAATACGACCCGTTATACGATCCAGACCCGTATTTTTGATTATACCGTTCTGATTAATGTAATTGAGCGAACCCCGATAGCTGAATGTTGGTGACCCCCCCGCAATCGAAAGATCGTGGTTGTTGACGGTTCCATTCTGTGTAACCTGCTTGGTCCAGTCTGTATTGTAATTGCCGTCTGGAAAACGCTGCTTATCGTTTAATGAAGCCGCCCCTTTAATTTGCGTTACGGCATCCCGATACCCTTGTGCGTCCAGCATTTCATATTGCCGGGAAATGGTCGATACGCCTACGTAGTTATTAAACGATACAGTCGTTTTACCAGCTTTACCGCGCTTGGTGGTGATTAAAATAACGCCATTAGCTGCCCGTGAACCATAAATAGCCGCAGCAGAAGCGTCTTTCAATACATCCATCGATTCGATGTCGGAAGGAGAAATGGTGTTGATTGGCACACCAATCATACCGTCCACCACGTAAAGCGGATCACTACCACCAGCCAGCGAGGTATACCCACGCAGACGAACCGTAGGCTGTTGGTTAGGGTCACCTGAAGGAGACGTGATAACCAAACCAGCTACTTTACCCTGAATGGCTTGCAGTGGGTTTGGGTTTACGCCCGCGTTGAAATCTTTGGCTGAAACCTGCACAACCGATCCGGTCAAATCTTTCCGTTTCGCCGTACCGTAACCCACGACAACCACTTCGTCGAGTGCTTTGGTGTCGTCCGATAATTTTACGTCAATAGTTGAGCGATTGCCAACGGCTATTTCCTGAGAGGTATAGCCAATGAAGCTCAATACAATCGTTGCGTTGTCTGGCACGTTGGCCAGCGAATACTTGCCATCAGCGTCGGTGTTTGTGCCGCGCTGGGTTCCTTTTAATTGTACACTTACACCGGGTAGCGATGCGCCCGACGGATCCGTTACTTTACCCGTTATGGTGCGGCCCTGTGCCCATGCTGCGGCATTACCCAACAGCATTACCATTACCAGCATACCCAGAAAGCGAGTGAATGCTTTCTGATTGAATGACTGGGGTTGGAGAACTCCAACCTGACCTACGTTGCCGCCGAAACGGTTAATTTTGTAGGAGTTGTTCATCATAGGTTTACAATAAAAATGAATGATTTGTGATTTCTGGTTAAGGCTAAGTCGCTATGTATCCTCCTGCTTATATCATAGTGAAGGTTAGACATTTATCGTGTCTACATCATGCAATTCTATTAACTTGAGGAGATTTTATAGAATTAATCCTGAACCATTTAGCGAATTACATCATGTTAGAAATAAAATACAAATAATACTGGTCAAAATTGTATTAGCGCCCGTCAAAATTAAGTCATAATTATTGTTAAAATATAGCAATTAAATAAGATTAATCAAATATATATCAGCTACTATCCTATTGATTATCAAAGATATTATATTAATTAAATTAATTTATTATGGTATTTTACCAATATCGACCTCTGCAATTGTAAATAAGTATTTACTCTATTTTATTTTAGTATTTCAACTTAATCTATGCTGATGCATCTGTCCTTTTAAATAGGCTATGTAAACCTCATTCAATGTTTTGATACTTAAGTATATCTGTTCAATATACGTTCAGTGTACAATTGCGCATTTTACATGAGTGTCTACTTGTAGCGGTGGTTTAAGCCAAAAGCTAGGCCACATGTAGACACCCGTGATTTCTGTAAAAGCCAATAAAAAGCTTTAGTATGATTAACTGAAGAGTATAGTGTTCTCTAATTCTTACTTTTGGCCACTGTAAAAACCTGCGCTTTGTCGTTGTTTTTAGCCAGTACAATAAACTGTTTGCCATTGGCGCCGTACGCAGGGAGCATTCTTCGTACCTGGCCACGCACAAAAAAACCCGTTTGGACAGATTTTGTCGCTGTAAAATTGTCCTTCCCGTTACCTGTCAGCAACAAACCATAATTGGCATCATAACGCCCTAATTCGGTCAGCACATCAAAGAAGTTGCCAGCCAGTAAAATATCCATTTTACCATCTCCATTGTAATCATTGGTCAGAATGGCGCGAATGGGCGATGTCTGGGCCTGAATAGGCAGGGCTTTTATCGAAAATTGGCCAGTTCCATCGTTTATTAGAATTGACGTTTCAGCCGTTTGTACGGTCTTCACGCTCATGCCCTGCCGTTGCTGCGCCGAGAAGATATCTTCAAAACTCGCTTTAGCATAATCGGTATGCTTGAGGTATCTCGTTTTAATCGACGGAATTCGCTTTTGCAAATCCGGTTTTTGTACCATAACACACTCACGAGCCTCACCCGGCCCATCGCCGAGGTCAGGGCTTGGTCTGAAGCAGGTAATAATCTGGTCATACGAGCCATTCTGGTCAAAGTCATTGCTGTACAGATGCGCGGGTTCTTTCTCTGAAGCGATCATACGACTGTTGAGGCCCAAATTGCCAGCCACAAAGTCTACATCACCGTCGTTGTCCAGGTCGGCTGCCCGGATCGTATTCCACCAACCACCCGTATTACTCAGGGTTTCGCTATCTATTTTTTCAAATCCTTTCCCTTTTTTATTTCTGAGGATAGTGATTGGCATCCAGTCACCCGCCAATATTAAATCGGGATAACGGTCCCGATCAACATCGGCCCAGACAGCATCGGTAACCATGCCAATTTCCTTTGAAAAGGGCATAAGCTCGCTGGTGGCTTTGCGAAAACTACCCTTACCATCGTTCACCAACAGCAACTGGTCCGGGTTTTTGCCGTACTGACCCGAAATCATCCTTGATCCCACAAACAGATCCAGATCACCGTCTAAATCAAAATCTGCCGTTACGACACAGGAGTTATTGTCTGTACTGCGAGGCAGGTTTTTATCCCAGGTAAAATTGCCCTTCCCGTCGTTGCGGTAAAACCGGTCAGCCATATACGTGGGGTCTTCAAACTCGTTTCCGCCCGTAGCAATGTATAAGTCCATGTCCTTGTCACCATCGGCATCAAAAAACGTAGCGGCTATATCTTCCGTGTAAAGGGCATCGAGCAAAAAGGGTTGCTTTTGGAGATGGAAGGTTCCGTTCGTTTCCTGAATGTACAATGACCGGGGCATGTTGGCGGCTCCACCCAGAAATACATCGTCCAGACCATCGCCATTTACATCGCCAACGGCCAATGCCGGTCCTTCGCGCGACAGCATCTGCTTCAGCAAACCATCTCGGTTATAATCAACGAAGTCGTTCTCCTTATGCTCATAATTCAATTTTGACGACTCCGTTACATCTTGAAAAAGGCGACCTGCTACAGGTATTGCTACTGCTGGTAACATCTTCTGAGTAGCATTCGTATAGGCCAATGTCAGGGTAGTATTGGCTTTAATCTTCGGTATAAGCTGTTTTCCATCATCCGGCCAAACTACTACCAGCGAGTCGATTTGAGGGTTATTGTCTAATCCGAACACCATTGTTAGATCGACCGACGACTCAAATCCCCGATTTGGCATCTGCTGTAAATATTGCATCTGTGGTTTCCCGTCGATACCTGTCTGATAAACATACACTTTGGCACCAATGGCATTCAGGTTGCGGCCATATCCCTTGAGTTTGACTCGCAGAAAGTTTTTATGCTTTTTCTCGACTGATGTGTTCGCGTAGATCGATACGGGTGAGTTGTTATTATTAACAACTAAATCCAGGTCACCATCGTTGTCCAGATCACCATAAGCAGAGCCGTTGGAGAACGATGGTTCGCCCAGGCCCCATTCAACGGCCTTATTCTCATATTTCATTCCGTCGCCCAAATTGCGAAAGGCATAGTTTGGTAAGGGACGAGAGCCCATTTTATCTACGTATGCTTTATAGTCGAATTTTTTGGTTCCATCAATCATGGATCGCAAATCCGGATTATCAGCCAGAAACGACATATAATCCTGATCGGTGAGGTCCTTCAGTATACCGTTGGCAACGAAAATATCTTTCTTCCCATCCATATCCATATCGAACAACAAGGCACCCCAACTCCAGTCAGTGGCCGATGTGCCCGCCATTCGTCCAATTTCAGAAAACGTACCATCACCGTTGTTAAGGTGCAGCATATTGCGGGAATCCTGGTAGAAAAAATCCCGCGACTCCTTCAATTGACCAAGTTCATAGCTTTCAAAAGCAGTGGTGGTCTTTAAACGATAGTCGTCGTCGGGCAGCATGTCTGTCACGAAAATATCGAGGTTACCATCGTTGTTGATGTCAGCCACATCAGCACCCATAGAGGCCAGGCTGATGTGTCCCATTTCGTTTTCGATATCCTCTTTAAACGTGCCGTCTTTCTGGTTGATGTAGAGGTAATCGCGTTCGTAAAAATCATTGGAGATGTAAATATCCAGCCAATTATCGTTGTTGACATCGCCAATGGTAATGCCCAGCCCGAAACCAATCAAGCTCCCGTAAATACCCGCCTGAGCCGACACATCTGTAAAGGGTTTGTCAGGCCCTTCGTTCCTGAACAGTTTATGCCCACCCAGTTTATCGCGGGTAGTACGCATGTTTGCATACCCCAGCCGGTCCATTGGCGTGAAGCTATTATTGAGCAAATACATGTCCAAATCACCGTCGCGGTCATAATCAAAAAAGGCGGCAT
>CAXTJJ010000485.1:0-4777 GCA_964244155.1 uncultured Spirosoma sp. | reverse complement strand
GGACTGGCTCACGAAACAACGGGAGGTGAGTTACCCGGCGGCATCGGGTTTACTTCCCGCCGTTCGGGGATTGCAAATCGGGGTTGTTACAGGTCTGAAAGACCCCGAAGGCGAAAATCGGGTTCAGATCAAACTGCCCACTGTCAGCACTGAAGAGGAAGGCATTTGGGCGCGTATCGCTACCCTGGACGCTGGCAATCAGCGCGGTACATTTTTCCTGCCCGAAGTGGGCAATGAGGTCATTGTTGGTTTCCTCAACGAGGACCCCCGCTTTGCCGTCATACTGGGGATGGTCAATAGCAGCCATAACCCCGCTCCGCTGACCGCTTCGGACCAAAACCCGGAGAAAGGGTATGTATCTCGCCAAAAACTGAAACTGATCTTCAACGATGACAAGAAAATCGTCTCGATTGAAACGCCGGGCGGGCAGAAAATCACCCTCAGTGACGACCAGAAGCAACTAAGTCTAGCAGATCAGCATGGAAACAAGCTGCTCATGTCTGGAAGCGGTATTACGATTGACAGCGCGGGAGAGCTGGTTCTGAAAGCTAAAAAAGACATCAAAGTAGACGGAAAAATGAATGTAAATGTGAAGGCAGGACTCAAGTTCAAGGCTGCGGGATCAGCCGGGGCCGAACTATCGAGCAGTGCCATTGCCGTTTTAAAAGGTTCACTGGTACAGATAAACTGATGAATGACAATGGGAATGGCCGCACGAGTTGGTGATATGCATGTATGCCCGATGGTAACGGGCGTGGTACCCCATGTAGGTGGGCCGGTATTGCCACCGGGAACGCCCACCGTGCTGATCGGTGGTATGCCAGCCGCCTGCCTGGGCAACACGTGTACCTGCACGGGTCCGCCCGATTTGATCATTACGGGCTCGGCCACCGTGACCATCGGCGGCAAACCAGCGGCCCGCATGGGCGACTCAACAGCTCACGGCGGCAAGGTTATTCTGGGTTGCCCGACCGTGCTGATTGGGGGGTAAATACAATTAACAAGATCAATAACATGGCCGACTTATTTCTGGGCAGGGGCTGGAGTTTCCCACCTACGTTCGATAATCGCACAAAAGGCGTCGTGATGGCTGAGGATGAACAGGACATCCGCGAAAGCCTTCAGATTTTATTGGGTACACGCATTGGTGAACGTATCATGCGTCCAACCTACGGTACGAACCTGGATCGGCTGATGTTCGACGCTATTGATGTGTCGATGGTGGCCACGCTCGAAAAAGACCTTGAGTTTGCCATTGCCCTATTTGAGTCACGAATCACATTGAAGGAACTGTCGGTGCTTCAGGACCAGCAGTTAGAAGGTCGGCTGTTGATCGTGGTCGATTATGTGATCGACAAGACCAATACCCGAAACAACTTAGTCTATCCTTTTTATATCAACGAGGCCACGGAAAGGCAACCTTAAAGATTGATCAAACAAACTATGAATCAGGATTTCAGACCGAACGAGTTCCTCCAGAATGATGGCATCAACCAGCTTCAACGGATGCTGCCAACCCTGGACCCGGCTTATGCCAAAGCCGATGAGCGAACTACGTCCGATTTTCTGAAATATGCATACCAACTGGCCAGGGAGATTCGGTATTACAACACCAACAATCAATCGGAGGGCGACTGGACCCCCTTTTTCGATGAGTTTCTGCGTGATGCTGCAACGGGCGACATGCTGCCCCAAGCGCAACTAGACGAGCGTTTGGCAACCCGAAGCAACCTGCCTCCGCACATGGCGCTGTTCCTGATCTTCTTAAAACTTTACGAAAACGCGCAGCAGGACCTCAACAGCCTTACCCAAAAGCATCTCGATTATTATTACCGCAATATTCTGGGCATCAACGCCAAACCGGCCATTCCCGATAAAGCCCATGTTATTTTTGAGCTGGCCCGCAACCAGACGAACTTTCGACTCCCCGAAGGCACACTGCTGGATGCAGGAAAAGATAGCACCGGCAAATTCATCCGGTTCAGAACAAGCCGCGAAATCATTGTTAATCAGGCAAAAGTAGCTTCCTTAAAAACACTATTCGTAGAAGAGTCGCCCACGCAGGGAACACTCATACAAGCCGCCCCCGTGGCCAACTCGGCTGATGGGCTAGGCAAACCCTTTCCCGGATTGGCTTCGTGGCGTCCGTTCGGAGCTACCCAGTTAAATCGGGCCAGCAGCGAGCGCACCATGACCAGAGCCGATATCGGCTTTGCGCTTTCGACACCCATGCTCCTGCTTAACGAAGGGAACCGCAGCTTTACGCTCACCATGCCCTTGAGCAATAGGGGCTTACTGGCAACGGCATTACCCAACGCATTCCGGTTGTATCTGTCGGGCGAAAAAGGCTGGGTTGAACCAGATTCCATTACCGATCTCAGCATCAGAATCGTTAACACCCGGCCCGTTCTGGTTATCAGTGCCACCTTGCTGGCTACCCAACCAGCCATTGTCGCCTACGACGACGCCGTTTTAGGGGATGGTTTTGTAACACCCTACCCTGTTCTGAAACTTGTCCTTAACCAGACATTCAGCCAGTATGATCTGGTCAAATCGCTTCTTATTTCCTCGGTTACGATTCGGGTGACTGTTAGCGGTGTGAAAAACCTGATTGTGCAAAACGACGAGTCGGTTGTTGACCCGGCCAAGCCCTTTGCTCCGTTTGGTTCACAGCCCGGTCTGGGTGCCAATTGCTATATCGGTTCGGAAGAGGTATTCACCAAACGACTTACATCACTGAGTGTCAACATCGACTGGCACAAACTCCCCCCCGATCTCACCAGCTATTACGAAGGGTATTTTCCGCGCTTCAGCAATCAGGTAACCCCCGATAGTTTCGATGGTGTTTTATACTTTCTGGCGGACGGACAATGGCAGTTTCTGGCCAAAAATACCCTGTTCAATGGCCCCGAAAATCGGCAGGTTACGTTTTCGGCAGTCGATGACCCGTTCCGGAACTTCGGCCAGCACCGGACCACGCTTGATGAGCCGCTGCAACAGTTCGATACGCGTGTTAAAAATGGGTTTATCCGGCTGGAACTGACCGGCCCGCGCTTCGATGAATACGACTTCGAAGCCTTCGGCCACAGCATTTTCCCGATTGTCTACGCGCAGAAAGCGGTGGCCTTAAGCAAAGCGGCTCCTACTGACCCGGCGGTCGTGCTGCCCAATCCGCCCTATACGCCCCAGATCAAATCGCTGTCAATCGACTATGCTGCCGAAGAGACCTTTACACCTCAACCGGATGATATCAATAATCTGTTCTGGTATGTCGAACCGTTTGGTTATCGGCAACTGGTTCCCGGCGAACCCACTACCCTCTTGCCTGCCATTGGCGGAATAGCGTTCAGTTATATTGGCCTGAGCGGCCTTGTCGCCCCCGGTACGATAAGTCTGCTAGTGCAGACGGAAGATGGCACAGCCCTGGCCGAAACGCCCGATGATCTGCTCAGCAGTCGGGATTTGACCTGGAGCTATTTAGCTGGCGATCGCTGGGTCGACCTCGACCAGTCGGCAGTTCTGGCCGAGAGTACGGAAGGGTTTCAGAAAGCCGGTATTGTCATGCTGGCCATTGGCCGGGACGCATCGCAACAGCATACGCTCATGCCTGCCGGACAGCACTGGATTCGGGCAAAGGTGGCATCGGCACGCAAGGCCGACGGAGCGAGTAACCTGCGTTCCGTACAGGCACAGGGCGTAGAAGTCGAATTTCTGGCTACGGATACGAGCCAGATCGTAACGGGTGTGGCGGCCGGTACGATCAAAAAACTGGTAACACCCCTGACAGCTATCCGTAGTGTGAGTCAGCCGTTTGCTTCCTTTGGCGGACAGGTAACCGAAGACGCGCCCGCGTACTACACACGCGTAGCCGAACGGTTGCGCCACAAGAATCGGCTCGTTACCCCCTGGGATTACGAGCATCTGGTGTTGCAGGCCTTTCCGGTGCTGTTCAAAGTTCGCTGTTTACCCCACCACCGGCCCCTACTGGCCGGAGAAGCACCGGGCGCCACTGCCGCCACCAAGGCTCCCGGACAGGTGCAGCTTATTGTGGTGCCGAACCTGCGAAACAAAAATTACGGTAACCCGCTTGAACCCAGTTGCAGCACGATTCTGCGCCGGACCATCGAAGACTTTCTTCGACCGTATACCTCAGCCTTTACGACCATTACGGTTAGCAATCCGGTCTACGAGCAAATTCTGCTCGACTTCAAGGTGTCGTTTCGGGTGGGTAAAGATGCGGGCTTCTATGCCGTGGTGTTGAACGACGAGATCAAACGATTTCTGTCGCCCTGGGCCTTTGAAGAAGGTCGCGACATTCCGTTTGGCGGCAAAGTCTACAAATCAGATTTACTGGCCTTTGTGGAGGGGAGAAACTATGTGGACTTCGTCACCGATTTCGATATGTACCATCTCTATCAGGGACCGCCAAGGGGTGGCGTGGGTACAATGGTTGTCGGCACAAGTTTTTTCATCAAGCAGCAGATTCCGGCCACGATCAACGGGGCAGCGGGCGGTATGATTGGCACTGACTTCATTATCGGGGAGCCTGTAGACAGCACCAGTCTCTCGCCCGATGGCGACGCCATTCTGGTGTCGGCAGCACAGCACCGCATCACCCCGTTATCGGCGGGCGAACTCGTCGGTGATGGCACGGATCAACTCAGCGGCATTGGCTATATGGTCATTGGCTTAGACTTCGACGTACTGGTATAACTCATTCATTTTTCCGATATCCAATCAACCATGGCACAACAGTCCCGAGCCGATCTGAAAATAA
>CAXTJJ010000484.1:901-4777 GCA_964244155.1 uncultured Spirosoma sp. | reverse complement strand
ATGGCATTCTGATTGGTTGTTACAAATGCATCGCCAGCCAGCAATGTCCGGTCTTTATCCCGGAAAAGTGAAATATGCCCCGGTGCGTGTCCCGGCGTATGAATGGCTCGCCAATCTGGTAGTTCCGGAATTTTTCCATCATCGGCAATGGCTTTTATCCGGTCGCCAAAATCCATTGGACCAATTGGGAACACCCATGACATATATGACATACCACCCCCACCAATGGCTGGATCCGGTGGCGGGTAGCTCGATTTACCCTGTAAATAAGGCAATTCGAGTTTGTGTGCGTATACTGGCACATCCCAGTCTTTCAGTAAGGTGTTCAGCGTGCCCGTATGATCGGCATGTCCATGCGTCAGAACAATGGCATCGGGTTGGGTGCCGGGGCCGAACAACTTTTCGGCCCGCTTCTTAATCTGTCCGGCATACCCCATAAAGCCGGTATCGACCAGCACCCAACGGTTGCCGGAGCCGGGCGTACCGATAAAAAATACGTTGACAAATAAGGTCTTTATACCGGCCACATCGGCGGTAACGTCATAAGGGGTCTTGGCGTCGGTTTCGGTTGGCGCGTCAATGTCAAACTGAGTTTCCATAAGGTTGAGTTTGTTTAAAACATCAACCTATAGATTCAGTAGATTGTTAAATGAAATGCGTAAACGGGAAACAAGGCTAACTTCGCTCTTCCCAGACCTGGGCAACGTTCACAATCACGGCAACTGCCTTTTCCATATCCTGTACAGATACCCACTCCAGCCGCGAGTGAAAGGCATGTTCACCGGCAAATATATTTGGACAAGGTAACCCCATAAATGACAGTCGGGAGCCATCCGTACCACCCCGGATGCTGCGCCGTTTCGCCAAAAGACCCGTTCTGCGAATGGCTTCGAGCGCGTTTTCAACGACCGCCGGATGTTGATCCAGTACATCTTTCATGTTGCGATACTGCTCTTTCACCACAAACTGCGCCGTCGAACCGGGGTAATTTGTCAATACGTCGTTCAACTGATTCTGCAAATAGGTCTCCTTCTCCTGTAAACCTGCTTCTGTAAAGTCGCGAATGATAAATTCCAGCACGACTTTGTCCTGGTTTCCCTCTATACGGGTTGGATGCACAAAGCCCTCTTTCTCCTCGGTTGTCTCGGGCGAAAGCGCGTTTTTAGGCAAAACAGCCAGTACATCGGCGGCTATCTTAAGGGCGTTTTCGAGTTTACCTTTTGCAAAGCCGGGGTGTGTACTTACGCCCTGGATACTAATCTTGACGGCATCGGCCGAGAATGTTTCATCTTCAAGCGTACCTAGTGCCTCACCATCAATGGTATAACCAAAATCGGCACCGAGCTTCTGAATATCAACCTTTTCCGTACCTCGCCCTACTTCTTCATCGGGCGTAAAGAGTATACGAATCTTACCGTGTTTTATGTCTGGATGAGCTAGTAAGTACTGGGTTGCATCCATAATTTCGGCCAGTCCAGCTTTATTGTCGGCACCTAACAATGTAGTGCCGCTTGCTGTAATGATGTCGTTACCAACCTGATTCATCAGATCGGGATGATCGGCTACGCGAATAATCTGGCTATGGTCATCTGGTAGAACGATGTCCTCACCCTGCCATTGCCGGTGAATAACTGGCTTCACGCCCTCGCCCGTAACATCAGGGGATGTGTCGACATGCGAGCAGAAACAAATAGTTGGCACGTTCGGCTTGTCGGTGTTGGCCGGAATCGTTGCGTATACATAGCCCCACTCATCCATTTCGGCATCAGCAATACCCATATCGAGCAACTCCTGAACCAGCAAACGGCTAAGGTTTTTCTGTTTTTCAGTACTCGGATTAGTCGTCGATTGCGGGTCGGACTGGGTATCAATCTGCACGTACCGAAGGAAACGATCAACGGCCGTGTATGTATAATTCTCCATTACGTTTTTCTATAAATTTGCCGGGTGGCAGGGCCGCCGAAGCGCAGAGCCGCCGGAGCGGTGTCTTTGTATGTTATGATCCAGCTTTACACAGCTGGCACCAGAATCCCTTCTAAATCAGCGGGAGAATAGTTTACGCTTTTGAGGGTTTTATGATCGGCATCACGATAAACGAGAAACTTACCATCCGATTCAATAAAATGGCAGGGAGTGCCTTTGGCCTGATATTGTGCTACGGTGGCTTCGGCTTCGGCAACGGTCAGGCAGGCCTTGCTCATGTTTGACCGCTGTACTTCATCGAACAGGTCTTTGAATTTATCGCCCAGACCAAACTCAAGCACCGCCCCCGACAATACGTACTGTAAGTCACATAGAGCATCGGCAACGGCCACAATATCGCCTTCGGCAATGGCCTCGCGCAGTTCATCCAATTCTTCGGCCAGAAGCGAAACCCGCAGTTGGCTGCGTGCCTCCGACGGAATCTGGGGCGTTTCTAAAACAGGGGCATGAAAGGTGCGGTGAAATTCCGCCACCTGGTTAAGTGAGTCCGGTTGTTGCATATGCTTTGTAGTGAAGAATGAAGAGTTAATAATGAAGAATAGTTCTCTGGAAAATTATTCTCCATTATTAACTCTTCATTCTTCACTATTAAAATTAGTCTTCCTCTTCTTCGCTGGTGAACGAGTAGAGCGTTGTATCCAAGGATAACGTATTCGCTTTAAAATGAGTGATAAAATCTTCGATCACCTCATCGGTTATTTCCTCGACATTCAGGCAAACATCAAGGGCAATACCGTAATCGGACTCCATATCGACCTCTACATGCTCCTGCACTTTAACCGTTTCGGTCTCTTCGATTTCCTCGATGATTTCGGTCAGGGCCGTTTCGGCTTCCTCTTCCAGTTCGGGGGTAATTTTATAATTAGGTTTGCGTTCTTCGGGTGGCACATAGGTTGGGAAGGTTTTTTGAACCTCTTCAACAGCCATTTCATATACTAAACTGCTGTGGTGCAGCCGGAGCGTATACACCAGCGTATCGAAAATAACCTCCTGCCCCTGATACTGTCCTGGAAACTGAATATGCCTGCATTCGCCTTCCTCCAGTACATCCAGGTCATCGTCTTCTACATAAATAAACGATTTACCTTCCTGCTTACACTCATCCTTGAGTGCGCTGATTTCCTCAGGGTCGAACCCGTCATTCTTGTAATTTGCCATGAGGCAAAGCTACTATTTCTTACTCAGAAACCATACCTGGTGCCGTTCCGACACTGGTATTCCTATCCTGCTACCTCCTGGTATCAGTCATTAAAGGTGTGAATTTGAGAAACGAGCAACAGAGGCCGGAAAATCTGCGTACTGGAAACGTATCCCTCTTTTATATCAATAACTACCCTACAATGAAACACATCTTCCTTCTTTCTTTCTTGGTCGGGTCCTCTCTATCAGCGCGAGCGCAGGAAGTCGTGATGGATACGAATTATTATGCTCCTCCACCGGTGGTTCGGAAACGAGTGTTGACGGATGATCCAGCCAATAACCCCAACCGGTATCAGTCGAAAGCAGATCGACGACGGAGCGAGTTGATCGACCAACTCGATGAAGTGCAAATCTGGTATATTAGTGTCGAAACCGGTTTTCGCAGTGATGCCAGCGTGCTCAGCAATTCGTTCGATCGACTGGTGAGTAATCCAACCCCTACGAAAGCCTTCTGGAGCGCGTTGCTGGGGTATACGTTTCGTAATGCCTGGGCTATTGAAACTGGCTATACGCGTGCCCCTATTCACCTGAACATCACGATTGCCAACACGACAAATCCACTCGTCTTCAATTACCTGAATAGCGGATATGGCATTCCTCTGCGGATAAAACGACGAATCGGTTCCGGCAAACAGGCTGCCAACGGGACTGGTTTCTGGCTGACGGGCGGTGCCTGGCTGACGCCCAATGGGG
>CAXTJJ010000484.1:0-891 GCA_964244155.1 uncultured Spirosoma sp. | reverse complement strand
ACAGCCAAACAGGCGATTTTCAGTTGATTGGCTACAACTACCTCAGCCGAAACCGTATCGACACGCTTCGACTTACAAACTCAACCACGGTGTTCAATCAAGTCACGGGGATCGCCGAGCTGGGCTTTGACTACACAACCCGTTTATCGTCGCATGTAGAATTGGGATTCTATGCCCGAAAATACTGGGGCCTTGGCAATGCGCTCAAATCAGCCCTGATCTACACAGTTAACAACAGTGCCAAACAACAGGCCACCATTACAGCTAACGGAACCGGCTGGGGCTTCGGGATTGCTTTACGCTACCTTTATGGACGCCAATACGAACTAAAGAAATTGTAAATTAGCACTACTTATTCCCGCTTGTTAACCAGTCAGTTACAACCGCTTTGGCCATATCGACGGCGGTATAAATGGGCGTTACATCTACAGGCTCAAGAGTATCGTTGGGCTGATGAATGCGTGGCATTTGACCATCAGCATCTAACGCGCAAAGAGCTAGAACAGGAATTTTTTTACGTACAAACCAGACGCTGTCAAAGTCGGCGGTGTGCCATTCTCCCATCTGCGCCCGATCCCGGAAAGCATCCGTATTGACTAGTTGACGCGCCAGACGTGTGGGTTCATTATCGTATCGGATGACTTCCGCTGTGCCGGTTTGTTCCACAACAGTAAGCTTACCCGCCCCCAACGTATCGAAATTTATGGCCAGCGTCTGACCTCGCTTCCACTCTTTTCTGTGTGCTTCAACATAGTAATAAGCTCCTACCATGCCCACTTCCTCGGCACTCGTCAAAACAACTTCAATAGTTACGTTAGGCAGATTAGCCTGTTGGAGTTGCTCAGCGGTGGCGAGAGCAGCCGCTACACCGGTAGCATTATCGCTGGCTCC
>CAXTJJ010000483.1:0-4781 GCA_964244155.1 uncultured Spirosoma sp. | reverse complement strand
GGGTGGAGTTGTCGGGGGGCGAATGGCAAAAAGTGGCCCTGGGCCGTGCCTATATGCGTGATGCCCAACTAATCATTCTGGATGAGCCCACAGCCGCTCTCGATGCCCGCGCCGAATATGAAGTTTTTCAGCGGTTTGGCCAGTTGACCGACGGAAAATCGTCGGTTATCATTTCGCACCGGTTCAGTACCGTTCGCATGGCCGACCGGATTCTGGTATTGGAAAATGGCACCCTGCTCGAAATTGGCAGTCATTACGAACTGCTGGAAAAAGATGGCCGTTATGCGGAACTGTTTGGCTTGCAGGCTCGGGGGTACCAGTAGCTTTATGGCCCAATAGCGCACGGCAAGTGATCGCGCGAGGCTCCGGCCTCGCGCGATCACTTGCCGTGCGCTATTGGCTCTTTTAATTTACCCTTCCCGATTATTCTCCGGCTTGTGTCCGATTTGAAGAATTATATGTTTATTTAACCCCGCCAGAGGCCGGAGCCTCGCGCCATGAATCACCAAACTTCCAATAATCATGAAAATAACTCTTACTCTCATTGCCTTTCACGGAATACTGGCTACGACTCAAGCCCAGACACTTACTGTTCCATCGCCTGATATGCAGATTAAAACGGCTGTGCTGGCCGCTCCGGCCGATAAACGCGACGGTGCGACCGTGTATGGCTACTCGGATAAAAACCAGTTTATCGTCTTGCGCAAAGGCACCAACGAATTAATCTGTCTGGCTGATGATCCGGCTCAGAAGGGGTTAAGCGTATCGTGTTACCACCGCGACCTCGACCCCTTCATGGAACGGGGCCGGGTCCTGACGCAGTCTGGGAAAAAACCGGCTGAGATTCTGGCGATGCGTGAACAGGAAGTAAAAGATAAGAAACTGTTAATGCCCTCTCATCCCTCATCGTTATTCTCATATACCGCCAAAGATGAGGATTATAATGCCGCCACCGGAGAGGTGAAAGATGGTTACTTGCGCTCGGTTGTATACATCCCGTATGCTACTGCCGAAAGCACCGGTCTGCCCCTTAAACCCGAAGCGCCCGGTATGCCCTGGATCATGGATCCTGGCACGCACCGGGCGCACATTATGATTAACCCGCCTGTATCGACTACGGCCCATCATTAACCTGAAGTAGACGACTTGGTAAATACCGTTAAGAATCGAAGCGGCATATAGTGGCAGGTGAAGAAAAGATGAGTAGTCGCAAACAAGGCAACAGATGAACAGGCAATTTATAAACCTGCATACTGGAAAACCACTACTTACACTTGTTGGGTGGTTTTTACTACTCGGGTCCGGTATGGTTCGAGGTCAGGTTATTGATTATTCCCGTGTGAAAGCTTCCGGAGGAAGGTATAAGCCTACTCTGGTAACGGCGAAACCAGCAGATTCTACCCGGAAAAACAAATCCAGCCTGTTGACAATCAAAGTTTTTTCGGGTGATATTAGTAAACCCCTGACATCGGCCTATGCCGTGATGACATCACGAATCACCAATAAAACAGAACGTGTTGCCATCGCTAATGGTCAACTTATACGTGTATTCGAGAGGCCTGATAATCTGTCTATTGTCGTGAGTGCAGAAGGATACAAGTCTGCCCAACGCGCCATGACGATTGCCGTGTCACCGATGGGTAACCGTTATGAATTTGATGCACAGCTAGACCCTGCACCCATTGGCTTAACTGTATGGGCAGTCGATAGCCGAACGAATAAACTGATTCACGATGCCCATTTTACCATTTCAGGCAAGGCGGGTAGTACAACGCTTTTATTGACTCCCGACACCACTACCGGTCTGGTCAAAACGGAACTTCCTAACCGGGGAATCTATCAGCTGACTAGCTCAGCCAATGGCTATGGCGATTTTACAAAGTCAATCAGACTGGATAGTGTACAGAACGAAGCACGGGTTATACTAACGCCTAAAAGGACGCTCAATGTAACTGAAACCCAGGCGCTCCCTGAAGCGACTGTTAAATCAGTGAAATCGACATTTATAGAGACTCCCGCTACACTGCCAGGTACGAAGAACCCTGTTCTCTCCAGCAACATGCGGCTGCCTGCCGTAACGAAAAAGCCATTTGGCTCCCTTGAAAAGGGGAAAGCTATCCAGCTTACGAACATCTACTTCGATCAAAGTTCTCCGGTGCTCCATTCGGAATCATTTCCTGAACTTGACCAACTGGCCGTTATGCTCATGGAAAATCCGACCATGCAAATCGAACTTCGTGGTCATACCGATAATCAGGGCGATTTCGATTTAAACGTAAAACTCTCCCGCGACCGATGCCAGACAGTTATTGATTACCTCGTCAGTAAGGGAATTTCGAAAAACCGGATGAAAGCCGTTGGACGCGGTCCTATCGACCCCATCGCCCCGAATAACAACGAGGAGAACCGGAAGAAAAACAGGCGGGTTGAACTGGTGCCCGTGTCTGAACCAAGATTTTAATAAGATTTAAACGATTTTTCAAGATTATCCAATAGTCACAACACTTTGTCTAAGTGTCCTTCATAAAAAGCTCGAAGAGCTTTGTTCGATAATCTTGAAAAGTCCTTTAGATCTGGTTAAAATCTCGCGGGGCCGCCCATGCGGTTCAGGCAGGTTTCGGCTCCGGTCCCCTGAACGCGTCTTTCTTACCCACGGCAGGCAGTTTAACAGGTTTCCCTTCGCGTGCCGACTGGTAAATGGCTTCCATGATTTTCTGATCCTGCAACCCTTCTTCGCCAGGTGTGAACGGCACTTTATTGTCCAGAATACACTCCGAAAAGTGGTCCATCTCGGTAGCGAAATGATCTTTATCCGCAATGTTATGCTGGATAATCTGGTTTTCTTTACCCTGTGCCTGACTGGTTTCCAGTTTTAACCCTGTATACGGGAAAGCGGGGTCCATTTTGATCCAACCCGTATCGGCCAGCACCCGATAGCTCTTGTCGTCGTGGTGTCCGTAACTGGTGCCGCAACTGGCTTGTACGCCACTCGGAAACTTCATCAACCAGTTCACCTGCTCTTCAACTTCTTTGAACCGGGGATCGTTGGGTGTACTATGAATGTAGCCCATAACCTCCGTAGGTTCTTCGCCCAGTACAAACCGAATGGTGTTCAGGCAATACAGGCCAACATCGGGTAGAGAACCACCACCCGCTAAGGCTTTATTGAATCGCCAGTGTTTGGGGTTATCGGAGTTTTGGCCGTTGTTGGCGATGATGCTTTTAACCTTCCCGAATTTTTCGGTCTGGACCATCTCACGCACCATCTTGTTATGGGGTTCGTACTGAATCCGGTAGGCGATCATGAGCTTACGGTCTGCTTTTTTACAGGCGTCGATCATGGCCTGGCATTCCTGAGCGGAGTTGGCCATTGGCTTTTCGCAGAGAATATGCTTACCCGCCTGCGCTCCCCGAACCGTGTATTCGGCATGCATACCGTTGGGTAGCACAATGTAGATGGCTTGTACTTCCTTGTTGTCGCGCAGTTTATCGTAGTCAGCGTAGCTGTAGCAACTCGATTCTTTGATGCCATACTGCGCAGCTACCTTCTGCATTTTTTCGGGACTTCCGCTAACAAGAGCCACTACTTTCGATTTCGTACAGCCACCGAAAGCGGGTAAAATCTGGTTCAGTGTCAGGTGCCCAAGACCAACGAGCGCATAGCCAACGCGTTGACCCTCAGCCATGGGCGTAGGCGTAGGGCCTTCCTCCTGCTCAGTTTTAGCTTTTATTTGCTCAAGTTCAATGGGTTTGGTAGAGTCGGCGGGGACTTCGGCCGGGGGTGAGGTCGCGGGTAATTTGGGGACTGGTCCGCTGGGCGTACTGGCCGTTTCGACGGCTACCGTATTGGCTTCCGGTTTTTTCCCGCAGGAAACAAGGGCACTACCCAGAGCACCGGCCGCCAGCCCCCGGCCTGTCAGTTGCAGAAAATCCTGGCGGGATAGGGCTGACGTCGCTGGGCTTCCGAGCAGGTTGGTCACTAAACGATCAATCGGTTTCATAACGTTGTTTGTTTACGTCTTGAAACCGATTGATAAATCGGGTTGTTTACCGGAATTATTTAATAGGCGAATAATCGGTTGGTTTCATGTAGATCGACTCCACCTTTGTCGTCAACGATCCTCCCGCTTCTTTTTCAGACGCATCTTTAGCGGCAACCCATTTAGGGTCTTTACGAAAATCCTCAAAGTGCGCTTTCCCTTCGGCTTCGCTGGGGTGGGCCAGAATGTAAACCAGTTTAGGTTGTACCGACGGATCTTTCTCTTCCGTTACCCAGTAGGCAACATTTGTCATACCGTGTTTGCTGAACAGCTTGATCGTATGGTCGCGGAAACGAGAGAGAAGGTTAGGTAGTTTGCCGGGAGCGCATGTATAGGTGCGCAGTTCAAACGTCCGTTCAGGCGATTTCTGACTAAGCTTAAGTTTGGGCGATATGTCGGCTTCGGTCATGAAAATCTGGTCGACATGGTCAACCAGTTTGCCATTGGCTTCGGTTTTGGCAACCACCGCTTTCCATTCAGGATCACTACCGAAAGCCTTCCAGGATGCATCGCGGGCTTCGCGACTGGGGTAGGCCAGTATGTAGATTAATTCTTTACGGGCCGTATCGGTGGGGGTCCAGTAACCGATATTTTCCATGCCGTGTTTCTCGAAAATCTTGGTCGTATACTGCCGGAAACGGTCGACAATTTCGGCATACTTGCCCGGTGTGGGATAGTAGATTCTGACTTCGTAAAATTTAGAACCGGGTGCTGTTGTGGCCGATTCAGCATAACGGGATT
>CAXTJJ010000482.1:0-4823 GCA_964244155.1 uncultured Spirosoma sp. | reverse complement strand
TCAGTTTTTAATTCGCTTGATTATGATTCGCGGCTTACGATATAGTATCTTGATGACACTGCTTAGCCTAGCGGCTTGCCAGGAGGTATTAGAGCCTAAACCCGTTACTTTGCTCGTTGATGAGTTGGTGTTGAACGAACCCAACGATGTGCAGCCAGTTCGAATTGGTCTTTATAGTGCCTTCAGAGGAATGGCCTCGCCCAATATTATTGCCGGGGACTTTACCGCCGACTACATTCAGGCGAACGGTACGTTTACCGATAATATTGAACTTGGCACGAAGCGTATAACCGCAACAAATGGTGCCGTAGATGCCCTTTGGGTTAATATATATAACACGGTGTACGTTGCCAATTTCATTATGGAACGCCTGCCCACAGTATCCGGCGTCTCAGAAGCTACCCGGAAACAGGTGTTGGCAGAAGCCCACTTTTTAAGGGGATGGGCCAATTTTATTGGTGCCTACACCTTCGGTGATATACCCAAAGTTACCTCAACAAATCAAGTGGCTAATACCACTATTGCCCGTACGGCTAAAGCTGATATTCTAGCCTCCGTCTTGGCTGATTATCAAGCCGCCCTGACTGATCTGCCCGATGCGACATCAGCATCCACAAACGCTATTACCAATGCTGCCTTTATCAACAAAATAAATTGCCAGGCGGCTCTGTCCCGTTTTTACCTCTATCAGAAAAATTGGACTCAAGCCGAAGCATTGGCTACGTTAGTAATAACGTCTGGTGTCTACACGCTGGAACCCAACTATTCGGACCTTGTTACGAAAGATTTTACGCACGAGGCCATTCTGGAAGTCGGCTATAATTTGACTGATGATCCGGGAACAACGGCTTACAGTTTAAACAATTTGCTGGTTGGTCGCCGGGAGGTGATTCCGTCGAATCAACTGGTCGTTTTATTGAATTCGGCCGAAGCCGGGACGCGTAATACAACTATCTCGTTTAACGCCCAGCAGCAACGGGGTAATGATAACGGCTGGACAGTGCGTAAATACGGTACAGCATCGGAAGATAATAATAACATTGTACTCATGCGACTGGCCGAAATGTACCTGATTCGGGCAGAAGCACGTGCGCAACAGGGGAAGCTAACAACTACAACCGGGGCGATTGCGGATTTGAATGTCCTTCGTACCAGGGCAAAAGCGCCTGCTGTTACGGCGGCTGCTCAGGCCGATGTACTGCTGGCCGTTGAGCGGGAACGCGTCTATGAACTGGCGTTCGAAGGACAGCGCTGGTACGATCTGGTGCGAACAGGCCGGGCACAGGCGGTCATGTCGGCGTTTACACCCAATTGGAATAGCCGCTTCGAACTCTGGCCAATACCACAACGGGAAATTCAGCAAAACACAGCCCTGACACAAAATCCTGGGTATTAAGTGGTTATTGGTTATTAAGTTACTGGTTATTATGAAAAACCGAATCAGACCGAATTATTCAACAACGATTGGCCGTTGGTTACTCAGCCTGTTGGCTGTTGCTCTGCTTGGCTGGGGTATAAGTGCCTGCGAAAAACAGGATTTAGATCGGACGTTTGAAGGCCCCTACTTCGTGCGTTTCACCGATTCAACCTTAACCTATAAGGAAAGCTACAGCAAGCCTATCGCCATTAAGGTGCATAATGCCGGGCCTGTTCTGGATCAGCCCATTACGGTTAATTATGTCATCAACGGTACGGCCCGTGAGGGGAAAGAGTATACCATTGTCGGCACAAAAGGAACGGTCATTATTCCGGCCAGAGCAAGCACGGGGAACATCATGCTGCAACTCATCAACAATGCCAATAACATCCTGGAATCGACATCGCTGACGTTTACCCTAACCAGCGTTCAGCCCAGTACGCTACAGGTTGGCTTTGGGCAGGAGGGTGTCGTTGGCAAGCAGATCAACGTGACCATTCAGGACGATTGTCTATTGGGCGGACTTTACACGGGAAGTGGCCAGATAGGAACGCGAACGTATTCGGTGCCGGATGTTTCCATTACCAGCACCGATTGCAAGCAGTATATATTGAGTAACTGGAATATTGGTATTCCCTTTTTCTCATTCGACGCCATTACGCCCGCCCTTACCTTCATTGATAATGGTGATAACTCGCTGACGGTTCCATCGCAGGGCAATGCCGAACTTGGTTCTACAGACACGGTAACGGGACGGGGAGCCTGGAATCCCACGAATCGAAAAATCTCACTAACGCTTCAGTTTAAGCTGGCGCTTAGTAGCGGTAAAGACACAACCGTGACATACACACAAACGTATACACCACAATAGTTAGTTATTGGTTATTAAGTTATTAGGAGCACTTGACCAAAAACTAGTTGACAAACTTCGACCATGAAACAACTTATACGCTTATTATTAATCCCTGGTGTGGTTGGGTGGCTTTTGGGCGGCTGTTCCGAAAAGATCGAGCCTAAACCGGCTACTTATTCGCAATTGCTAACGGGCACTGAGAAGAAATCCTGGAAGATGGTATCCATACAGGTTATTGACAAGGGAACAGCGTCGGGCGTAATTCCGGTCGCCCAACTCAATGATTGTAGCACCGACGATATATTGACATTTTACGCCGACGCAGAACATAAATTCGAGGCTAATCAAGGGGCCAATATATGTTACACAAGTGAGCCAGCTCTTTATGTAACAGACACATGGGTACTCGTTAATGCCAATGCCACACTGCAATTTTACATTCCTTTGTTGAATGGTGTATATCCCTGGACGATCAAAAACCTGACAGCTACGAGCATGACTGTTCAGTATTATTTCCCGGATATTGATGCCAGCTATCAATTTACGTTCAATTCGACTACTACCAAATAGGCGTATGTTTCGATTACTACTTAGTCTTCTAGTACTCGTTCTGTTGACGGCCGGTGTACACGCCCAGGCACCTGCTCAACAGTGCGCTACCATGCAGATGGATAGTCTGCTTCGTGCCCGGCACCCCGAATTGGGAACCCTCGCCGATTTTGAGCGGGCGTTGCAGAAGAAAATGATTGAGCTTAAAAAGCAAATGGCCAATGGCCGGACTGGTTTAGCAACGGTCATTACCATTCCGGTTGTGGTTCACGTGGTGCATAATGGAGAGGCTGTCGGGGCAGGGCGGAACATCAGCCAGGCGCAGGTGCAATCGCAATTGGCAACATTGAATGAAGATTATCGGCGCAAGGCCGGTACGCGCGGTTTTAACGACAACCCCGTTGGTGCTGATATTGAAATTGAGTTTTGTCCGGCGGTGGTCAATCCACAGGGCCAGGCAATGGCCGAGCCGGGTATTGATCGCTATAATGGCAATCAGGCCAACTGGAATCAGAATAACATTGAGGGGGTACTGAAACCAAGTACCTACTGGAATCCCGACAAATACTACAACATCTGGGTTGTCGACCTGAATGATGTTGTGGCTGGTGGTGGTCAGTTATTGGGCTATGCACAGTTTCCGAGTCAATCAAATCTGGCAGGTATTCCAACCGACGGCCCGGCCAGTACCGATGGTGTCGTGATCGACTATCGGTCGTTTGGGAACTCTGAAAAAGGCAATTTCCCAACCATGCGGGCAACCTATAACCTGGGGCGCACGCTATCGCACGAAACGGGCCACTGGCTCGGTCTTCGGCACATTTGGGGTGATGCCAACTGTGGGGACGATTTTTGTGCCGATACACCCCCGCAGGCGTCGGCAAGTAGTGGCTGCCCGCTGGGTCGGGTAAGTTGTGGAGCAACGAATATGGTGCAGAACTACATGGATTATTCCAATGATGCCTGCATGAATATTTTCACGCTGAATCAGAAAGACCGCATCCGTGCCGTAATGGCGCTCAGCCCCCGACGGCTTACGTTATTGTCGTCTAACGTGTGTGGTACACTGGTTGCCACCCGCCCGGTATCGAACTTCCGGGCTGATAATCAGCAGGTGTTGTTAGGAGGTCAGATCAAGTTCAACGATTTGTCAGACGGTTTTCCGACGAGCTGGTCGTGGACATTTGAAGGCGGCACCCCCGCTACATCGACTGCGCAGAATCCTACAGTTACCTACAATCAGCCGGGTATATTTTCTGTAACGCTGGTCACTACCAATGCCATTGGGCAGTCAACGCCATTGGTTCGCACCAAATACATTGAGGTGCTGAATCAGGGCCTTTGCAATGAGGTAACCAACTTCAACGGAACACCCAGCGTGTTGCGGGAAGTAAACGGCACGGGTTATCTGGCAGGGCAAAACAGCCATCGGAGTCAGGCTGTATCCGAGTTCTTTGCGAATAAACTGGCCTACACCAACCTGGCCGGAGCATCGATCAAATTTGGTGTTGCCAAAGCGGCAAAAGGTGCCACCAGCGAATCAGTAGTAACGGTGACCGTCTGGAACGGGCGTGGTTTTCAGGGTGGTCCCGGTGCCGTACTGGGTGAGAAAGATGTACCCCTGCGCGTTATTCTGGAGGATGTGGCTAACAACCGCCCAACCACGGTAACATTTGATAAGAACGTGCCGGTCAGTGGGCTGGCCTATCATGTTGGCATTGTGATCCCCTATGCATCGGGCGACACCGTTGCGGTGGTGACCACGAAAAATGGGGAGTCATTGGACGCTACGTCCTGGCGGAGGAATGCGCAGGGCAACTGGCTTCGGTATGCCGATAGCCTGGGCCTGAATGTGGCGCACAATATCGTTGCCCGTGTGGGTCAAAAGCCTTCCGTACAGGTGGCGGCCTCGTCGATCTTCATCAATCCCGGCGAAACCGTTACGCTGAATGCCCGAGGAGCCAGTGTGTTCACCTGGACAGGCAATGGTCTGAACACAACCCC
>CAXTJJ010000481.1:0-4834 GCA_964244155.1 uncultured Spirosoma sp. | reverse complement strand
AGGCTTGCATAGGGCTTTAGGCGTAGGTCGGCAGGCGACAGAATTAGCGTTTTGTTGTTCGGGCGTGTACAGACTGTCAAAAGGGGAAATTATCTTTTTCATAGAAAAGGTACGTCTGCCGGATCAACTTTCTATTAAATACCTACGATAAGAATAAGTAAGTTCGTTGTAACAGCGAAAGGTTTGGCCATATTTATTCATGCAAACGTTATCGGGAACGTTACCGATTTTGGAGTTTGTCTATAAAGGATCTGGCTGTGAGTAATAGGGCGTCAGCATGCCCCCAGGATTGGAGTGAATTCCTGGCGTTTCGAGTTCTTGTACTTTACGAATATATTGACTTTCGATACGGCCAGTTCAGGCCCGACGAACTCAAAACCAGTGTGAATAGTGACTGAAACAATCGCCCGATGTATCCCCGTCGGCTGGCCATTGATTGTCTATGCTGAAAGCACGGCTTGTATGTGATGCGCTATACGTAAAACCAAAATTTTACGCCTGTTCCTGAACTCAAACGGGAGGTTACCATGTTCTAAATGGGAATATCGGAAACTGTCGATATGTTTGTGTCATGAACCAGGTAGACGTTTTTAAAGCCTTATCGAATAAAACCCGGTTACAAATCGTAACCTGGCTTAAGGAACCGGAAACGCACTTTCCTGTGCAGGAATTCGGCGAACTAAAGGGCGCTGGCGTATGTGTAGGGCAGATTCAGACCAAGTCTGGCCTGAATCAATCGACCGTTTCTGAGTATTTATCCCTGTTGCAACGGGCGGGATTAGTGACGGCTACCCGCATTGGTCAGTGGACATATTATAAACGAAACGATGAAGGAATTAACGCCCTGAAACAATTCATTCAACAGGATATGTAAAGAGTAGGCTGTAGAGGACTATTTTTTTACAACCCCATATCGGTATTTTCCGATTTTCCGATAAATGGCGCATCAACAACAGGCAGTATTAAACACGAGTAAAGTACCATGCAACAAAATCCATTATTTCAGCCATTTCAGCTCAAATCATTGAATTTGAGAAATCGAATCGTGATGGCTCCCATGACCCGTTCTTTTTCGCCGAATGGGGTTCCCGGCACCGATGTCGCTGAATATTACCGCAAACGTGCCGCTGCCGAAGTGGGCCTGATTCTTTCTGAGGGTACGGTCATCGAGCGTGTTGCTTCATCCAACGACCCGAACATTCCTCATTTTTACGGGCAGGCAGCACTGGCTGGATGGCAACGTGTAATTTCAGATGTACATACCGCAGGTGGGCAGATGGGTCCACAAATCTGGCACATGGGCGTGATGAACAACCACCAGTCGGGCTGGTTACCGTCAAGTCCGTTTGAAGGGCCATCGGGCTTACTCAAACCCGATGTCGTCAACGGCCAAACCATGACGGAGTCGGATATAGCCGACACGATTGCCGCTTATGGTCAGGCCGCTGCTACTGCCAAACGGCTGGGCTTTGATACAGTAGAACTTCACGGGGCGCATAGTTACCTGATTGACCAGTTCTTCTATGACGGGACAAACAAGCGAACGGATAAATATGGCGGCAAAACGCTGGCCGAGCGAAATCGCTTTGCGCTGGAAGTCGTTCAGGAAGTAAGACGGCAGGTGGGCGAGGACTTTGCCATTATCCTTCGCTTATCGCAGTGGAAGGCACAGGATTATACATACAAATTAGCAAAGACACCTCAGGAAATGGAAGAATGGCTGTTGCCATTAGCCGATGCTGGCGTCGATATTTTTCACTGTTCGCAACGCCGTTTCTGGGATGCCGAATTTGAAGGGTCTGACCTAAATTTTGCCGGATGGGCCAAGAAAATTACCGGCAAAGCGACCATTACCGTCGGCTCGATTGGGCTGAATGGTGAATTCCTGGCCGCTTTCCGGGGTGAAAGCTCACAACCCAGTTCACTGGATGAGTTGCTTCGTCGGTTTGATCGGGGTGATTTCGATCTGGCAGCCGTTGGCAGACCATTGCTGGCCGATCCGCAGTGGGTACTGAAAATCCACGAGAATCGAACAGGCGAATTGAAAGGGTTTTCTAAAGAAGCCCTCGCCGAATTGGTGTAAGAAGACGTGAGGGCATGATAAGAAAATCTTTATAGACAGGATTAACAGGATTATTATTGACCATAAATCCTGTTAATCCTGTGATCCTGTCTATAAAAGAGATCTGTATCGGTATCTTAAAGACTGATACGATGTAACAGTTCGCCGTTAGGATTGTCAAAACCCATCGGATCGACTATACCGTAACGCCCAATGCAACAAAAAGAGGGGAGGCATCAATGTCCTCCCCTTTTTTGTTAAAAACCGGCAGAACACGTATTGACGAGAGCCGTTCACACGTCCGGGAAAGCCGGATTACTTTGGCCCAAGATAAGTTAACCTATAGTTCTGATCAGAATAGGCCTGATTTTCTGTTTCTTTGTAAAACGGTTTGTTGATTGCCGTCAGGAGAGTTGAACATAAGTCAGGTATTTCATATAAATTATTCATAAGTCGAACCCATCTTTTGCAGCTATTAACTATACTTTTCGTCTCCCTTATTCTGTCTGGGAATACATTTCCGGACGTTACAGATCACACGTCTGCTATTAAACGGGTCGTTGTTGCCAAACCGAAACCCGTTCCCAAAAAAGAGAAAGCCGCTAAACATTCTCCGAGGAGAAAGACCACTAAAACGCGAGTTAAGGAGGCACAAAAATCCAGACGTCATTCCGTTTCAGCGAAAGGGCGAGTCGCGCGTGTTGCTAAAAGGAGTCGGGTGGTTGTACCAGCAACCAAATCAGCCACCCTAAAGAAACGGATGATGCTGTATGAGAACTTGGCTATTATGGGAAGTAAATACGCCAAAATTCCCATACTGGACGATCAGCTTAGTGGTACGGTATATTACCTGGCTTCGGGTCATGGCGGACCCGATCCGGGGGCGATTGGTGTATATGGTTCCAAACGACTCCCCGAAGATGAGTATGCCTATGATGTCACGATTCGACTTGCGCGAGTACTCGTCCAGCATGGAGCCACAGTCTACATGATCGTTCAGGACCGTAATGATGGCATTCGGGACAATGCAGTGTTACCCATGGACTATGATGAGGTTGCGTACCCAAATCTGACTATTCCACTCAATCAAACAAAACGACTGAACCAGACAACAACGGCCGTCAACGGTCGGTTTGCCCGGCATAAAGGCAAATATCAGCGCTTTGTTACCATCCACGTCGACAGTCGGAGCAAAGGCGAAACGATTGATGTCTTTTTCTACCATCACCCCGAAAGTCGGGCGGGGCTAAACCTGGCCCGGCACATTCATAAAAAGTTTCAGGCTAATTATAAACGTTATCAACCGTCCCGTCCTTATCTGGGACGCGTGAGTAGCCGGGGGAGTTTGTATGTGGTGAAAAATAGTCACCCGCCAACGGTTTTTATCGAACTCGGCAATATCCAGAACCAACAGGATCAACGTCGTTTCCTGCTGGCCGAAAACCGCCAGGCTCTGGCTAACTGGATGTATCAGGGAATGTTGGCGGACTACCAGACCCGATAGTGTTTCTGCCGTTTTGGGTGCGTGAGGAGAGTGCATATGTAGGATAGGCCCGACTAGCTGACTGACTGGTCTGAGTAGATTAGATCTCCAACAGACCAATAAATCGTGCTAGTCCGTCTCGAAAAGTTTACAAAAATTCTTATTTTTCTGCCTGTTGGATCCTAACTTTATGTACTTTTGACACAAAGGAAATCGAATGGCTACACAACGAGTTGGCTGCCTCATCCTGGCGCTATGGCTAACAGGTAACCAGTGGGCGCAAGCCCAACAGGCGCATGTCAATCTGGACTGGAATCCCCAGAAAAATACACAGAACCTGTTGCCATTCGGTGCTACTGTTGTCTCGCCCGACGTTCGAGACGATCATACGGTTACGTTTCGACTGAAAGCACCTGATGCAAAGCAGGTTATGCTGACAGGTGGCCCCATCCTGTTAGCCTTAAAAGCACAAGCGCCAATTCCATTTAATAAAGATAACGATGGACTCTGGTCGCTTACGGTTGGCCCCATAAAACCGGATATTTACGTCTATAAATTTATGGTTGACGGCGTAACGGTTGCTGATCCGAACAATACATTGACGGGCTTCAACGACCAGCCGGGCTATAGTAATCTGGTCGTTCAGGGGGATGGCCCGGCTTATTATGATGCCAAACCTGTTCCACACGGGGCTGTGACCCGGCATGTTTATCATTCGGATGTGTTGAGTGGCGAACGCGAGTTATATGTATATACGCCCCCCGGTTATACGCCCAAAAAGAAATACCCCGTTCTCTACCTGATGGGTGGCAGTGGTGAGCTGGCCTCGGGCTGGGCACTTGATGGACGCGCTAATTTTATTGCCGACAACCTGATGGCTGAGGGTAAAATGGTGCCGATGCTCATTGTGATGCCCAATAATCAGGTTGTTCACCGGAACGATCCAGCTCATACCGAAAAAACGTTTCCCCTAATTGAGGAGGAGCTGAAGAAACAAATTATACCCTTTATCGACAAAACCTATAGCACGCGGGCGGACCGAAAAGGGCGTGCACTGGCAGGGTTGTCGATGGGTGGGCGGCATACGCAGTTAGTTGGCCTGAAGAACCTTGACCTATTTAGCTCATTCGGCGTTCTGAGCGCTGGTGATCTGGAAACCGAAACGGTAAGCGCTGCCTTTCTGGCCGATCCAACGGTCAATCAGAAAGTCGGCTATCTGTTGGTAGGACAAGGTACTGGCGAAGTAGAAACCATTGGCAAGCGGGCGGTGGCCTTACACGAAGCCCTTC
>CAXTJJ010000480.1:0-4851 GCA_964244155.1 uncultured Spirosoma sp. | reverse complement strand
CCCATACCTTTTACCGCCGTGAAAGCAAAGAAGGCGTTCATGCCCATTCCCGGTGCTACCACAATGGGGTTGCGGGCATACAGGCCCATCATCAGGCTACAAAAGAACGACAGTAAAATTGTCGCCGTTAGCACACCGCTAAACGGCAAACCGGCCTGACTCAGAATGGCCGGATTGACAACAATGATGTACATCGTTGCCAGAAAAGTGGAAATACCAGCAAGGACTTCGGTTCGACGTGAGGTAATAATCGTGGTTGGCAATGAGCGTGTCGTTTGTTGTGAATGAGCTAACAACCCCCAAACTACAACCCGGGAGCCACAAACTCAAGAACTGGTTAGTAAACGTCCAGCGGCTTCATCGACCCAAATCTGAGCGTTAGGATGTGTTTGCATAATACTGGCCGGAACCTGCTCCGTCACCGGACCACGTAGCGCATCGCGTAATACCGGCGCTTTTTTGTCCCCACTCACCAGCAGAATCACCTCTTTTGCTTCGGTAAGGTGGCGCAGACCGACCGTGATGCCCTGTGTCAGTACTGTTTCTGTTTCAAAATACTTCTGGCCGACGGTCTTTGTGCTTTCGGCTAGTTCAACAACGTGACAACCCAATGTAAATGGCGTTCCCGGCTCGTTGAGGGCAATATGCCCGTTCATGCCCATCCCCACAAGCAGTACGTCCAGCCCACCCCGATCCAGAATAACGGCATCTATCCGGGCGCATTCAGCTGCAAGATCAGTGGCTTTGGCATCGAAAACGTGAACTTGGTCGGGGCGTAGGTTCAGCGGCACGAACAAGTCGCGGAACACATAAAATGAACAGCTTCCGAAGTCCTCAGGGCCAAAACCAACCCATTCATCCAGACCAACGAACGTACATTGGCTAACGTCTACCCGTTCGGACTTGGCCAGTTCAACAAACCGATGGTAGGTTTCGATGGGTGTATCGCCCGATGCCAGACAGAGCGTCGCATTGGGTTTCTGGTTAATAATGGAGGCCAGATGCTCTGCCGTATACTGCGATAAGGTGGCGTAGTCGGGAAATTCGTTGATAGTCATTTTTTGTCATGCTGGAACGCCAGCCCGGTAACGAAGGAAGCATCTTCGCTAAGTTGATTTTTATTGTTTAATACGAAGATACTTCCTTCGTCACCGGGCTGGCGTTCCAGCATGACAAAAAAACTTATTTCAACTCACTCGCCCGCAGGTCGCGGCTCCAGCGTTCGGTGCCTTTCTGGTCGTAGAGTTTGATATTCAGCACCCGATCTTTCAAGGGGCCACTAACGCTCAAAATGCCAAAATTGCGGTCGGTTACCAGTGTGCCGTCAACGTAAGTCGGGAGCTTCAGTTCTTCAGCCAATGGTTTTGCCGGGCCGGAAGTTAAGGGCGAAATGGTCAGGTCGTAAAGCGGGTAGGTGCCCGGACGATCCAGTTTGTGCATAATCGAGTGATGCCGGTCGCCTGTAATAAATAAAACACCCGGAATTTTTGCATCCGCAATGGCTTTAAACAGTCGGTCGCGCTCGGTGCCGTAGATGGCGTAGTTCTCGAACGATTTCGTTGGATTAACGATCTGCCCACCCGTTACGATAAACTTGAACGTAGCTTTGCTAAAGGTCAGCGCATCCAGTAACCACTGTATCTGTTTATCTGCGAAGTACGTCTTGCCCGGCCCGTCGGGCATATGGTCGGGCGCTCGGAACGTCCGGTCGTCGAGCATGAAAAACTGACAGTCGTTCCACGCAAATGTACCCGCGCAACTTTCGGGAAAAATGAAATTCGGATTGGCCCAGAACAGTTTGAACGCATCGAGCGTAACCTCCTTGAGCCAGTAGGAACGGTCGGAATCATCGGGGCCGTAATCGTGGTCATCCCAAATGGCGTAGTTGTGCGTAGATGCCAATAAGGGTTGCATTTCAGGCAATGAACGGGTGTGCGTATACCGGCGCAGAACCCCCGCCCGGCTGTTCCAGTCCACCTCACGGGTGTAGGTATTGTCGCCCGTCCAGAGCATAAAATCGGGCTTTTGGGCAGCCAGCGCCGTAAAAATCTCGTAGCCTCCACCGTAGGGTGTACCGGGCCGATCGACCTCAGGTTCGTTGACGTAGGTGCAACTTCCGACGCCGAAGTGAAAGGTCGGAGGGTCGGTCCGCCATTGCCACAGGCTTTGGGTTTGGAACTGAGTCGGGTAGGGCAGGCTCACCTTCTGGCCCTCGATTAACACGTCGTATTCGTACGTTTTTCCGGGGTCCACCTGATCGGCGAGCAGGTGGGCTGTAAAAGCCGTTTGCCGGTTGGTCAGTACTTCGTTGGTGAGGTGGGTGGGTGTTGATTTGCCGGTTTCGTGATACTGGATTTGCACGCGGGCGGGTTGCTTGGTTTGTGCCCAAAGCATCACCTCGCGCATCTCCGAGTACCCCACCATCGGCCCGGATTGAAGGGCTTTCGTTTGGGTACTGTTTTTTTGTCCATTTCGGGCAACCGTTGCCGGTCGTTTCGCCATTGATTGGCCAAATAAGGCAAACGGAACCGTTAGCGTAAGGACTAAGAGAAACTGAATTTTGTACATGGGGGAAAGATGGCGTAATTTTGCGGTTCGTTCAAGGAAGTCATGCAACTAAATAACCGTACTTACCAGATTCAGGGTGTCAGCGTATTGGATATAGCCGATGAATTCGGCCTGCCTTTATATGTCTATGACGCCGACAAAATTATCGAAAAAATCGGCTTGCTCCGATCCTCATTTAGCGGAGTCAACCTAAAGATAAAATACGCGGCTAAAGCGCTCACGAACATATCGATTCTGAAGTTGATGCGTCAGCAGGGCGTTGAAATGGATTCGGTGTCGGTTAATGAAGCCCGCATGGGTATGCTGGCGGGCTTTGAGCCGGGTCAGATTATGTTCACGCCCAGTGGGGTTTCGTTCGAAGAAATTCGCGAAGCCGTTGCCCTTGGTCTGCAACTGAATGTCGATAGCCTGCCGTTGCTCGAATGGGTTGGGCAGAACTACGGAAGCCAGGTGCCCGTTAGTATTCGGATCAATCCGCACATCAGTGAGGGGGGCAACATCAAGATCTCGACGGGTCACGCCGATTCCAAGTTTGGTATTTCGATTCTGCAACGGCCTGATATTCTGGCGGTGGTGGAGGAATACCAGATTCCCGTTGCCGGACTGCACATTCATACCGGCTCCGATTTCAAGAATGCCGATGCGTTTCTGAAGGGAGCCGATGTGCTGTTCGACCTCGCCACCGATTACCCGAATCTGACGTTTATCGACTTCGGCAGCGGGTTTAAAGTAGCTTATAAAAAAGGCGACCATATCACAAACGTGGCCGAATTAGGACGGCAGGTGTCCGAAGCGTTTCAGAACTTTTGCCAGCAATACGGACGTGACCTTGAACTCTGGTTTGAGCCGGGCAAATTCCTGGTGAGCGAAAGCGGGCATTTGCTGGTGAAAACCAACATTGTAAAGGAAAATCCAACCCGGACGTTTGTTGCGGTCGATTCTGGTCTGAACCATCTGATTCGCCCGATGATGTACGATGCGTATCACGATATCAAAAACATCTCGAATCCAGCGGGAGACGAATCATCCGTCGAAAAAACATACAATGTAGTCGGGTATATCTGCGAAACGGACACCTTCGCCACAGATCGGTCGTTGCCGGAGGTTAAACCCGGCGATGTATTGTCTTTTGAGAATGCGGGCGCATATGGCTTCAGCATGGCATCAAATTACAACGCCCGCCTTCGCCCGGCCGAAGTGCTGGTCTATGAAGGAACACCGTACCTGATCCGTCAAAGAGAAACGTTTGAGGATTTATTGAGAGGTCAGGAGATAATTGAATTTGAAGAAGATCTAGTGAAAAAATAATATAGACAAACACAGAGGTAACGGAGGCTTACACGGAGAACACAGAAAAACTTCGTTACCTCCGTGTAAAAAATCTATGTTCTCTGTGTTTTAATCAATCTGTTACAATGGGACGCGCATTTGAATACCGGAAAGCCCGGAAAATGAAACGGTGGGGGCAAATGGCTAAGACCTTCACCCGTATTGGTAAAGACATTGTGATGGCCGTGAAAAGCGGTGGCCCCGATCCCGACGTGAACGGACGTCTGCGGGCTATCATCCAGAATGCCAAAGCGGCCAACATGCCGAAAGAGAATGTGGACAGGGCCATCAAAAAAGCCTCGTCGAAAGATCAGGAGGATTACAAAGAAATCGTGTATGAAGCCTATGCGCCACACGGTATCGCTCTGGTGATCGAAACGGCTACGGACAACCACAACCGTACCGTAGCTAATGTGCGCAGTTACCTCAACAAACTTGGGGGAAGCTTGGGCACGCAGGGAATGCTTGATTTTATGTTCGACCGGAAATCGGTATTCCGGATTCCGGCCGATGGCATCGATCAGGAAGAACTTGAACTTGAACTGATCGACGTTGGCGGGGACGATATAGAGCTTGACGACGAAACAAATCAGTATGTCATTTATGGCGAGTTCACTGCTTTCGGCAGTATTCAGAAATTTCTGGAAGAGAAAGGCTACGAAATCAAACAGGCTGAATTCGAACGCATTCCGAATGATTTTAAAGAACTAACCGACGACGAAGTTGCCGATGTCGAAAAGCTCATCGAGCGAATCGAAGAAGACGACGACGTTCAGATGGTGTATCATAACATGAAATAGTGAATATGATGTGGTGTCGGGTTTGAGAACCCGACACCACATCATATTCTAAAACAAAAATGGCCGGTTAAACCGGGCATTTTTGTTTTAACGTGAACTTTTGCTTTCCCTAAATATCTGGACCCAGCTTTTGATGATCTGGGGGGGGGCGTTT
>CAXTJJ010000479.1:0-4868 GCA_964244155.1 uncultured Spirosoma sp. | reverse complement strand
AGCTTAGACCCGTTAATTTCTTATCGAAAGCCCCTTCGACCATGCCGGATGCCACACCCATCCGGCCGTTCGTTCCCCCAACCAGATTAACCTCGCCATTAATACCAGGGGTAGTCGGCATGGCTTTGGGCTCGACCAGAATGACGCCCCCAATGGCATCGGAGCCATACCGGATACTGGCTGCCCCTTTGATCACCGTGAGTCGGGAAGCCAGGAACTGGTCGACCTGGGGCGCGTGTTCGGTGCCCCACTGCTGGTCTTCCTGCCGGATGCCGTTGTTGAGAATAATGATGCGGTTGCTATACAGACCATGAATAACGGGTTTGGAAATGCTAGGCCCGGTCTGGATGGAATTCAATCCGGCCAGTGCTTTCAAGCTCTCGCCCAGTGATTGCCCCCTCGTTTGATCAAGAGCTGCCCCCGACAGGCTTACCTGTGTTTGCAGTAGTTGCTGTGCTTCGGATCGGTGTTCGGTCACGACAACCTCCTGCAAGGTTTGGTTATCCGTCACCAACAGAACCGGCGTTATGGTCACCACGGATTCATATCCGATACGAACGGAACGAGTAACCGGTTTATAACCCACAAACTGATAGTCGAGGGTGTAATTACCCGCACACAGGCGAAGGAGCTTGTAATTACCAATCGAGTCGGCAACCGCGCCGGTCTTTAACTCCCGTACATAAACCGTGGCTCCAGGCAGTGCCGCATGCGTGTCGTTTCCCAAAATTCGCCCGGTCAATACGGTCTGACAGGAATCTGACTGAGCCGCACCCAAGGACGCCATTGACAACAACAGACTCACTAATAACCCTAATCTCGCTAAATCCCGCATTTGTCCTGTTGCCTTCATTATCTACCGAAAGCATACCTTTCCTTATGCAACAATGTTGCAAAACTAGACAAAAGATTTGAGGGGAGCAAGTGGGGGATTACGCAGAATTACCCCTAGCTTGAAAAACTAATCGTATATGGAGTTTGGGAACCGGCCAAATTTTCGTGTAGTACGATTCCTTTACCCAAAAGGGGACTTTCTCCAATCACGAAAAAAGTCCCCTTTTGGGGATTTAGGGGTAAAAGGCACCCAAATTAGGTATATAAAACCCGTGTAGCCGAAAGCTGGGGTTGACGCTTGGCTTGGCCCGGTGTCTTCTATCCTTTAGGGCCTCTGGCCCATCGCAGCAGAACGCATTAATGTTTTTTTATAATTGGTATTAAAAAACAATACGGGCCAGAGGCCCTGAAGGATAATCGACACTCGGCCAAGCCAAGCGTCAACGGCATATGGGAAAAGCCCCTCTCCTTTTTTCAAGGGGAGGGGCGCGACGGTGTACCGTTTGGGGTGACGTAGAGCAAACCCCCAATCAATGCAACACCTCGAACACCAGCTCGCGCAAAATATCGCTTTCGTTCATGGTTGGTGAGTCGATGCCTTTGCTGCGGGCGTCGGCGCGACGGATAGCGTTGATGATGGCGGCCACTTTAGGCAGAGGAAACGTGCGGGCGGCCGAAAGGTAATCTTTCACAAAAAACGGGTTAACGCCCAATACCGGAGCTAGCCCCTTCTCCGTCTGATCTTTGGAGGCCTGCACCAGAATTACCTTGCTGAAGTAGCCAAACAACTGCGCCAGGATCACCACCAGCGGATTGTCTTTCGGGTTGCGTCCGAAGTAATCGACGATTTGATTGGCTTTTACAACATCCCGCTGGACAAGGGCTTTTTGTAACTCAAAAACGTTGTATTCTTTACTGATACCCACCAGCCGCTCGACGGTGGCGGCTGAAATCTCTTCGCCAACGTGCAGGTTGATCAGAATTTTATCAATCTCGCTGGCCAGTCGTTTGAGGTCGTTGCCGATGTGATCGGCCAGAAGCTGACAGGCTTTGGGACTCACCTTGGCCCCCTGTTCGCGACAGTACTCCCCTACCCAATCCGGGATTTTGTTATCATACAGCTTCTTGACTCCCAGCAATTTACCTTTGGCACCAAAGGCTTTTACCCATGCCTTCCGCTCATCAAGACCCGGCTTACCCTCCTCTTTGACATAACATAGCATCAAAATGGTACTTGGCAGCGGATTCAGGGCATAATCTTCAAATAACGTCTGGGCCGATTTGTCATTGATGCCGTTCATCTGCTGGGCTTCTTTCACCAGTACCAACTGCCGCTCGGCCATGAAGGGATAGCGCCGGGCATAGTTCAATACGGCCCCCGCATCGGTATCTTTTCCGAATAGCACAAACTGATTGAACCCCCGCTCTGCAACGGGAACGGCCACTTTTTCCAACTCTTCGGCAATCCGGTCGAGGTAAAACGGCTCGTCGCCGTGAATGAGGTATACAGGCGCAATCCGTTTGTTACGGATGTCTTTCAATAAAGCGTCAACGGCAGGAATCACAACGAGTTTTCGGTTTAAATTAAAAGATTGTTACACAGAGATTCACTGAGATTTTAATATTTCTCAGTGAATCTCTGTGTAACAATCTTTTCAACACCCAAAAATAGAAATAAATAAGCCCTTACCCTAAAGCCGTAATACGTTCCTGCTAATAGTATGGCTAGGTTCTCTATCTTTAGTGCTTCACTGACAACCACCTTCTTTGATGAAAATCTTCCTCATCTGGCTATTTGGACTTTTATTTTTATTCATTCAGTCTATTGCCCAAACGCCTGGTGTTTACGAGCGGCAGGAGGCCATGATTCCGATGCGCGATGGCGTTAAACTGAATACGGTCATTTTTACCCTGAAAACCGCTAAAGAGCCCCTGCCTTTTTTGCTGACCCGCACACCTTATGGTGTTCATGAGACTAACAGCCCCGACCGGATTCCGTACGTAAAAGACATGGCCGACGATGGTTATATATTTGTGTATCAGGATATTCGTGGGCGGTATAGATCAGAAGGAACGTTTGAAATGCAGCGGTTTACCCGGGATAAAAAAGACCCGAAAGCCATCGACGTAAACACCGATACCTACGACACCATCGAGTGGCTACTTGCGAATGTTCCCAACAACAATAAGAAGGTGGGCATGTACGGCATTTCGTATGCGGGCTGGACGACGGCCATTGCGGCCATTGATCCGCACCCGGCGCTGGTGGCCGTTTCGGAACAGGCAACGCCTTCCGATATGTTTCTGGGCGATGATTTTCACCACAACGGCGCGTTTCGACTGAGTTATGGGTTCGAATATGCGTTTATGGAGGAGGCCACCAAAACAGATTCCCTGTTCCCGTTTCCCAACTACGACACCTACGACTGGTACCTGAAACTGGGCTCGCTCGCGAACGTGAACAAGCTGTATTTCAAGAACAAACTGCCGACCTGGAACGACTTCGTGAAACACCCCAACTACGATTCGTTCTGGCAGAAACAGTCGTTGATTAACCGCATCGACAGTCCCAAAATACCCATTATGAACGTAGCGGGCTGGTGGGATCAGGAAGATTTTTACGGGCCGCTGAAAGCCTACCAGCTTTGGGAGAAACAGGATAAGTCGCACAAGAACTTCCTGGTGGCTGGTCCCTGGAACCACGGCGGCTGGGGTCGCTCCGACGGACGTACATTAGGGAACGTTCGCTTCGATACAGCCACGGCGGCCACGTTCCGAAAAGAAATTCAGGCACCCTGGTTTGCGTATCATCTAAAGAGAAAAGGCAATGGGAATTTTGCCGAAGCCGTCACGTTTCAAACGGGTTCCAACACCTGGAAAAACTACGACGCCTGGCCCCCAAAAGCCGCCACGAAGCGGAATCTGTATTTGCAGGGTAATGGAAAACTATCCTTCGACGCGCCCAAAGCCGTATCGGGCGCTGATGCCTACGTGTCGGACCCGGCCAACCCCATCCCCTACCGAACACGTCCCATTGAAGCGACCTATGGACCGGGTTCCCGCTGGTACACCTGGCTGACGGAGGATCAGCGGTTTGTCCACAACCGCCCCGATGTGCTTTCATGGGAAACCGACGAACTAACCGAGGATATTACCGTAACGGGCGACGTATGGGCGAAACTGTTTGCCGCCACCACCGGCAGCGACGCCGATTGGGTGGTAAAGCTGATTGACGTGTATCCGGCCACTTACCCGCAGCAACCCACCATGAGTGGCTACCAGCTCATGATTACGAACGACGTGTTCCGGGGCCGATTCCGCACCAGTTTTGAGAAACCACAGGCCATCCAGCCCAACAAAACCGAAGCCTATACGATTGATTTACACGCCGTAAATCACGTATTCAAGAAAGGTCACAAACTGATGGTGCAAATCCAAAGCACCTGGTTCCCCCTTATCGACCGAAACCCCCAGACATTTGTCCCGAACATTTTTGACGCGAAAGAAGCGGATTACCAGAAAGCCACCCATACCATTTTCCGTTCCGCTGCGGCTCCTTCGCATTTGGAGTTGAGTGTGGTGGAAAAGTGAGGGGGATTCTGTAACGATATCAGGCGCAACATATCCACAGCAAGCTACATTTCATTGACTACCAGATAAATAGCATATTATTACGCTCAAACGTTAGCAGTTAAAGGAGTTTAGCTACTACTGCGTAAAGACGCAAATGTTCGTATATTTATGAGTTATTGCCAATGGTAAGCCAGCGAACTGAAACAGAAAATATAACAGACAATGACGTTAAAAGAAGCTGTATTAAAAAGTTTAGAAGATATAAATGACCTTACCAATTACCTGGCAGTGCTTAACAATATCAACGACAAAAATTATTATGACTTTGGTGTTTCAAAGACTCCTAGTTCGACAATTTCAGCAGTTTTGGGAGACTTCATTCGTAACGGAGACTCTAGAGTAAAACAGATAAAAAAAGATAGTGGGATTTACTATTACTATTTGACAAAAAATAAACAGAA
>CAXTJJ010000478.1:0-4868 GCA_964244155.1 uncultured Spirosoma sp. | reverse complement strand
TTCGGCGAATTGCTTTTACGATTTTCACCCATTGTCAACGGCGAGTGGATTCGGCAGGGGTCTATGCCCGTTTTTGTAGGTGGGGCCGAACTGAATGTAGCCACGGCCCTTGCTAACTGGGGCGTTCCGGTTAAATACAGTAGCGTTCTCCCATTAAACTCTCTCGCTGATGATATCATTAACTACATTGACAGTAAGGGTATTGACAGTTCAGGTATCGTTCGATTTGGTAACCGGGTAGGTAGCTATTACCTGCCGCAAGGCACTGATCTGAAAAATGCGGGCGTGATTTATGACCGCGCCCATTCGTCATTTTCAGAACTGGCCCCCGGGAAAGTTGACTGGGATGTCGTATTACAGGACACGAGCTGGCTGCACGTTAGTGCCATTAGTCCAGCCCTGAGTGCCGAGGTTGCCGCAGCCTGCAGGGAATTGATGGCAGTGGCCTCAGCCAAAGGCATCACTATTTCGATAGATCTGAACCACCGGGCACGGCTCTGGCAATACGGTATGTCTCCAGTCGATGTGATGCCCAGTCTGGTTGAATACTGCGATGTGGTGATGGGCAATATTTGGGCAGCCAATGCGCTGCTGGGCATTCCGGTCGATGCGAATATTCATGCTAAAGGGCAGCAAGCCGATTATATCGCCCATGCCCTCGCTACTTCTAAGGCCATTCGGCACCAGTTTCCACGCGTGAAGGTTGTTGCCAATACCTTCCGGTTCGATACACCCCCAACGGGGCTTCGCTATTACACAACTTTATTCGTGGATGGCCAGCAATATGTTTCACCCGAATTACTAACCGACTCCGTCGTTGACCGGGTGGGTAGTGGCGACTGTTTTATGGCGGGCCTGATTTACGGACTTTATAATCAACACGCCCCGCAGGAAGTCGTTAATTTCGCGGCCGAAGCTGCCTTTGGTAAATTGCAGGAGTTGGGCGATGCTACCAACCAAACCGTTTCAGAAATCACAAACCGTTTTATTCCTTTAACAATAGAACACAGATTGTTATGATTTCTAAGATCAACTATGATTTTAAATCCATCCTGCCTAAAAATCATATGTAATCTTAAAAATCATAACAATCAGCCCGGGCCGCCGGTGCGGTTCCATCATCCTTAATTCTTTTCCTTATGTCAGCATTTACTCCTGAGAAAATCCTCGATCTGGTTATAAACCACCCCATCGTACCCGTATTTTACCACCCCGATATAGCGCATGCACAAGCAATCGTGCAGGCTTGTTACGACGGCGGTTTACGGGCTTTTGAATTCACCAACCGGGGCGATATGGCTCTACCCGTTTTCACGGATCTGGTTCGCTACGTTCGCGCCAATTGCCCTGATATGGCGATGGGTATCGGTACGATTCTGACTGCCGATGATGCCGTGAAGTTTCTGGATGCGGGTGCTGACTTTGTCGTACAACCCGTTACAACGGCCGAAGTCGGCGAAGTCTGCCGGGCAAGGGGCATCTCATGGATGCCAGCCGGTTCGACCCTGAACGAAATTTATCAGGCCACCCTGTTAGGTGCCGAATTGGTAAAAGTGTTTCCGGGCAATGTCGTTGGCCCCGACTTTATCAAAGCCATCAAAGGCCCTATGCCCGGCTTAAAACTGATGGTAACGGGTGGCGTTGAACCCACCATCGACAGCCTGTCGGCCTGGTTCCGGGCGGGGGTTACGGCTGTGGGTATTGGCTCACAACTGTTCTCGGGTCAAAATTCATCGCCCGATGCCCTACGTGATCGAGTCGCTTCGCTGGTACAACTGGTCGCCACCTTTATTCCGAAGCCGGCATGAACAGGCCCATGGGTAATTACCGCTGGACAATCGTAGCGCTGCTTTTTTTCGCGACAACCATCAACTACCTCGACCGTCAGGTAGTGGGGTTGCTGAAACCGACGCTTGAGAAAGAATTCAACTGGACAGAGCTGGATTATAGCCGCATTATCCAGGTTTTTTCAGCTGCCTACGCCATTGGCTTGCTCCTATTTGGTCGTTTTGTCGACCGGATCGGTACCAAAATGGGGTATTCTATTGCCATTATTTTCTGGAGCCTAGCCGCTATGGCCCATGCCTTGGCAACGAGTACAATGGGGTTCATTTTCGCCCGCATAGGCCTTGGCCTGGGTGAGGCTGGCAACTTTCCGGCAGCAATTAAAACCGTAGCGGAGTGGTTCCCGAAAAAGGAACGCGCGCTGGCAACAGGCATTTTCAACTCAGGTGCCAACATCGGAGCGGTGGTCGCCCCTATTCTGGTGCCCTGGATTCTGGGGATTTATGGCTGGCAGATGGCCTTTATCGTTACGGGTGCCGTAGGCTTCATCTGGCTGGTTATCTGGCATTTTACCTACGAAATACCCGCTAAACAGGCCAAACTCTCCAAAGCTGAGTTCGACTACATTCACAGCGACAACGAAACCACGCCCGACGATATTGCCGACCACGGCAAGCCCGTATCCTGGGCCGAATTACTCAGTGTCCGCCAAACCTGGGCCTTCGTTTTTGGCAAGATGCTCACCGACCCCATCTGGTGGTTCTTCCTCTTCTGGTTGCAGGACTATTTTTCAACGACCTTCCATCTCGACACCAAAAAACCAAACCTATACCTGGCCGTATTGTACACACTCGTCAGTATTGGCAGTATTGGCGGAGGTTACCTGTCGTCGGCCTTGATTGGCCGGGGCTGGAGTGTCTGGAAAGCCCGCAAAACATCCATGCTCATTTTCGCGCTGCTCGTCGTTCCGGTTATCGCTGTACGTTATGGGCCGGGTATCTGGACGGCTGTGGCGCTGATTGGTCTGGCGGGTGCTGCTCACCAGGCCTGGAGCGCGAACATTTTTACAACGGCCTCCGATATGTTTCCAAAGCGAGCCGTAAGTTCAATTGTGGGAATTGGCAGTATGGCCGGTTCGGTTGGCGGGATCATCTTCCCCGAAATCGTAGGTCGTATTCTGGATAATTATAAACAGGCGGGCGATGTACAAACAGGCTATGGCATCATCTTCCTGATGTGCGGTTCCGCTTATTTACTGGCATGGCTGGTCATGCACCTGCTTGCCCCAACGATGCAGCCGGTGAAGTTGAAACAGGTGGAAGCAGAGCCGGTAGCATAATACCACCCCCACCCCCCTCCTAAAACAGGAGGGGGCTTAAATAAGGGTAACCCGTTACAAAGCCCCCTCCTGTTTTAGGAGGGGGGTGGGGTGGTCGGCCGGAATGCCTTGTTTAGGCATAAACACAGTTCCTTCATCAAAGTAATTTAACCTATAACCTATACATATAATCTATTCTTAACTAATTCCTCCTCTACCTATTCATACAATAGAAATTACGGCTTCTCACCCCTGGCAGTACCCGTAGGCTTCACCCTCGACCGCTGTATCATGCACCGGCAAACGGCGTTCCCATATCGACGTCAACGTGTCCATCGGCACCATCTTTTCCATTTACTGGCGGGTAACGTCCATCGGTACCGAACCCAATTTAGCCGATTTTCTGCAAGGTGGCCGACGACAGGTGGCAGCTGCTTATATCCTGTATGGTTCTTCGACCATGCCCGCAAAATAGCCGAGCTGGTACTGTGCAAACATCCGAATACTCAACCTCGATCTGGCCAGCCACATCGTGAAGCCGCCTTCGAAATAAGTCTGCCAAAAATAAATATCTCTTCCAATCTCTATTCTTGTAGAGGGCAATTGTATCAGACAGCATCCTACTGTCTGATACAATTGCCCTCTACCTAAATCCTTGAGTACATTATCGCCTGCAATTCCTACAGCCTTACGAAAGTGTATAAGTAGGTTTTGACAAAACTATATTTATAGCTATTTATGGGCTGCAAACTCGGATCCCTGACATATTACCCATAATATCCCTGTCAGGATTCAGCCATATCGTAACTCTGATGGTTCACTACCCGCATACAAATCGAATACTCGTTGCTTTAGACTGTATCATTTTCGGCTACGATGGCGAAGGACTAAAGTTATTGCTTATCAAACGAAACCTGGAGCCGGAACGTGGCCGGTGGTCGCTAATGGGCGGTTTTCTGAAAGAGGAAGAAGACCTGGAAGCAGCGGCCCAGCGTATTCTGTATGACCTTACCGGCCTGAATAATACCTATCTCGAACAGTTACAGACGTTCGGGGCTATTAATCGAGACCCCGTTGAGCGAACGATTTCTGTTGTTTATTACTCGCTAGTCAATATTCAGGACCAGGACGTTAATGCGCTTAGAGCGCACAATGCTTACTGGCTGAGTTTGAGCGAAAAACCGATGCTCATTTTCGACCATGATGCGATGGTTGAACAGGCCCTTCGCCGACTCCGATACAAAGCTGCTTTACACGCCATAGGCTTCGAACTTCTGCCCGAAAAATTCACTATTCCACAGCTCCAAAAAGTATACGAAGCCATTTATACCAGGCAACTGGACCGGCGTAATTTCAGCCGGAAAATACTCTCAACTGATCTATTGGTTGGTACGGGCGAGAAAGATACCGTCTCGGTGACCAAGAAAGGGCAACTCTACCGGTTGAATGCCGAAAAATACCAACAGTATCTTAATGACTATGTCAGCTTTTTCCCGGAACTGACCCTGGCTTAAACACCAGCGTAGAAAAATAATTACGTTTTCTCGTGGAAATAGCTAATAATGTAGTAGTATTGTGTCAATTAAACACTATTCTAAAATTAGCCTTTTTCGCTGCATAGAATGCATACCTGATCTGTATCATTCGCCCCTTTGCCCCATTTGCTACTATGACTAATTCCTACGTTATCGGTGTTGATTTTGGCAGCGACTCAGTCAGAGCGCTGGTTGTCAATGCTCAGACTGGACAAACAGTTGGTACCCAT
>CAXTJJ010000477.1:0-4869 GCA_964244155.1 uncultured Spirosoma sp. | reverse complement strand
GGCCTTCATTATCGCATCCATCGACCCAAAATAATCGGCAAGTTTCTCGGCGGTCGTGTTGCCTACATAGCGTATGCCGAGGGCAAACAAGACATTGGGCAGCGGTTGCGCTTTTGAGCGTTCGATGGCGGTCAATATATTTTCAACCGTTTTTTCGCGGAAGCTGACAATCCGCTTTTTACCGGTTTCCTCATCAAGAAATATTTTTTCAATACCCAGTAAATCGGAAGCCATCAGTCTGTATAAATCGGCGGGGGTTTGCACAAGCCCCCGGTCAATAAGAAGTTCGATTTTACCTTCCCCAAGACTTTCGATATTCATAGCCCGACGCTGGATAAAATGCTCGAACCGCGCCTGCCGCTGGGGTGGGCAACCTCGTTCATTTGGGCAATAAAAATTGGCTTCACCCTCTTTACGAATCAAAGGCGTTCCGCAGGCAGGGCACGTGGTTGGATAAACAATTGGCTGGCTCTTATCGGTACGTCGAGTGAGATCAACACCAGTAATCTTTGGAATAATTTCGCCCCCTTTTTCGACAAAAACCGTATCGTGCAGCCTGATCCCTAACCGTTCGATTTCATTTGAATTATGGAGCGATGCCCGCTTCACGACGGTGCCGGCCAGCAACACGGGCGTAAGCAGCGCAACGGGTGTAACAGCCCCCGTTCGGCCAACCTGATACCGTATGCCATTCAACACACTACTGGCAGCCATTGCCTTGTATTTGAAAGAGATAGCCCAGCGTGGGCTTTTGGCCGTGTACCCCAATTCGCGCTGTTGATCGTAGCGGTTTACTTTAATAACAATGCCATCTGTATTGAGCGGCAGGTCGAATCGTTTGGTTTCCCACTCGCTTATATAGTTCATCACACCCCGAATATCGGCGCATTTTTCCCAAGTTTGCGAGACGTTGAAGCCCCAATTCTTCATGGCAATCAGGCTTTCTTCGTGCGTGTCGAAAATGTCAACATCCGACAAAAACGAGTACAGAAAACAGTCGAGACGGCGTTTAGCTACCGCAGCCGAATCCTGCTGCTTAAATGTACCGGAGGCTGCATTTCGCGGATTGGCCAATAAGGCTTCACCAATGTCTTCCCGTTCTTTATTGATCCGTTCGAACTCGACCAGCGGCAGAAAACCCTCCCCCCGTACTTCAAATAAATCGGGCACATCGGTGGCCTTTACCCGCAGTGGCACGGTCCGAATCGTGCGAATGTTGTTCGTAATATCGTCGCCACGAATACCATCGCCACGGGTTGCTCCCTGCACCAGAACGCCATTTTCATAAGTCAGGCTCAGGGCAACGCCATCGAACTTCAGTTCACATATGTACTCGTAGGGCTGACCGTTCAATCCTTTCTGAACACGTTTATCAAATTCGACAAGGTCTTCTTCAGAATAGGTGTTACCCAATGAAAGCATGGGAAAACGGTGATAGACCGTTTTAAACTCTTTACTGATAGTGCCGCCTACTCGCGCGGTCGGTGAATCGGCTAATCGAAAATCAGGATACTGGGCTTCCAGGCTAGCTAATTCGGCAAGTAGTTTATCAAATGTAAAGTCATCTACTTCTGAAACACTGTTCTGGTAGTACTGATGCGTGTAATAATTCAGTCGATTAGTGAGTTCGGCAATGTGCTCCTGGGGATTCATAATATACTTCTCAATCGTTAGATAATGGTTGCCCTTAGTCGTTTGCTCTTCGTCGTCCTGTCAATTGTGTAAACTTCGTATGTTCTAAACGGGCAACATCGGTATTGTTTCTTCGTTCATCCAAAAAAAGGTACTTTTACGGGATAAAAAAAGTTACGCCTTAATTGTAATCCGTGGCGTGCCGATCATCATTTAAGATTGATTGACACGCTACCATCGCCTAAGTCCTGTCAATCATTCCATTATTGTCTATGACACAGCCTCTCATTGCTCCTTCGCTGCTTGCAGCCGACTTTGCCAATATTCAACGCGACTTGGAAATGGTTAACCGGAGTGAGGCTGATTATCTTCATTTTGATGTGATGGATGGGGTCTTCGTCCCTAATATCTCGTTTGGTTTTCCGCTTCTCAAAGCCGTTAAACAACACTGCCGAAAACCGATCGATGTGCATCTGATGATTACGGACCCGGACCGCTATCTCGACGATTTTGCGAAAGGAGGAGCCGACACTATTCATGTTCATTATGAAGCCTGCCCCCACTTGCACCGAACCCTGACACGAATCCGGGAACTGGGTTGCAAGGCGGGAGTAGCACTTAATCCCCACACCCCTATCGCAGGCTTAGTCGATATACTGGAACAGATTGATGTCATTTTAATCATGTCCGTAAATCCAGGCTTTGGGGGTCAATCGTTTATACCGCACACGCTACCAAAAATTGCCGGTCTCAAGCAGCTCCTGGCAGCAAACCAATGCCCGGCTCTTATTGAAGTTGATGGTGGTGTTGGTCAACCTAATGCACAGGCGTTGCTCAATGCGGGAGCCGATATACTGGTGGCAGGCAATTCAGTTTTCGGGGCCGCTGACCCGCTGGATGCAATTCATCAGCTAAAAAACAGCCACCAGTCATTGGTAGCCTAATAGTTTCCGTAACCTTTACTCTAATTGACCTGGAATCAATTTCATGAAGAAATCGTACCTGACCGTCTTGCTAAGTGCGTTGTTGCTGACAACTGCCTGCCGCAATAAACAAACGAATGAGACTGAAGCTTCGAATGCAGATACAACAACTCGTGGAGCCCCACCGGCCCCCGATTGGGCCAAAAACGCTACGATTTATGAGGTAAACACCAGTCAGTTCTCTGGCAACGGAAATTTCAAAGCTGTAGAAATCCAATTGCCCCGACTGAAAGAGTTAGGTGTCGACATTCTTTGGTTGATGCCAATTTATCCAATCAGTCAAAAAAACAAGAAAGGCGCACAGGGCAGTCCTTATGCCATAGCCGATTATAAAGCTGTAAATCCAGAATACGGTACACTTGCCGATTTTAAATCACTCGTAAACCGGGCCCACGTCCTGGGACTACGGGTTATTTTAGACTGGGTGCCCAATCATACGGGTTGGGATCACGTTTGGGTAACAGAGCATCCCGACTGGTACACAAAAGTAAATGGTAAAATGACCGCACCTATTGACCCGAAAAGTGGCAAGCCTACTGATTGGACTGATGTTGCTGATCTGAATTACGACAATCCGGCCATGCGGAAGGGTATGATCGACGCGATGGCATACTGGATAAAAGAATGTGGCATTGATGGTTATCGCTGCGATGTTGCGGGCTTTGTTCCAAATAGTTTTTGGGCTGAAGTCCGACCGGAACTGGATAAAATCAAGACGGTATTTATGCTATCGGAATGGGAGGACGAGCCAGATCATTTCAAAAGCTGCTTTAACATGAATTACGGCTGGAGCATGCATACCCTTATGAAGGCTGTTGCCAAAGGTGCCCGAACCGCCGATAAAATCGACTCTCTCCGATCTGTAAATCAAAAGCGTTTTCCGATCTGGTACTATCAGATGTTGTTCACCCAGAACCACGACGAAAACTCGCACAACGGAACACTTTCCGAATCCTTTGGCCCGGCGGCTGATGCATTTATTGTGTTAAGCAGCACCCTGGAAGGCATGCCTCTGGTGTATAATGGCATGGAAGCTAACCTGAACAAACGATTAGCTTTTTTTGAGAAAGATACCATCGTCTGGGGAAACTACAGTAAAAGCGATTTTTTCAAAACGCTGTTAACCCTGAAGCACCGTAACCGTGCCCTCTGGAACGGTTTGGCGGGAGGCAAAGCGGTAAAAATTCCAACCAACCACGACGACAAAGTATACGCCTTTTCCCGGCAACGCGATAATGACCGCGTCATCGTTATTTTGAATCTGAGTGATAAACCACAAAACGTTCGGCTGGGAGGTGATGGCTATGCCGGTACCTATACCGATGTCTTCAGTCACCAGCCAGTTGAGATGAAACCGGAAATGCTTGTTAGCCTAAAGCCCTGGGATTATCGTGTTATGACAAATTAAAAACCGGCCATTCATGCGTGCACGTTCAATGTCCTGAACTACCGGGGGTTACCCATTTGACAACTTTTGCTTTTTTCGAAAGGGTTTGCTGCCTATATTAGGGGATATTGAGCGTTTATTCTTATGCATTCGCGACGTAACCTTTTATTTATTAGCCTTTTACTTAGTTCGCTCTCTGGCTTAGCACAATCCAACGAGCTTCGTCCGGCCGAAACGCGTTTGGCTGGAGCTAATTCCTCGGATCTCAGGCCGCAGGACAGCAAGCCCGTATTGAAACCGCAAGCACTCAGTACAATCCAGTGGGCCAGCCGGGTAGTTGGTGTGTCATCAGAAAAGAAAGGCGAAACGTATGGCGAACAATATAAAGCCTCTCAAGCACTGGGCCGACCCAGCAAACTGCCCGAAACGGGCGAAAGCCCTTGTGCCTGGGCACCGTTTTATGCCGATGGGACCGCCGATGAGTGGATTCAGGTCGGCTTTGCCAAGCCCATGCATGCTCGTCAGATCGTTATTGCCGAAAACGTGAATCCGGGGGCCGTGGTCAAAGTGATCGTTATTGATCAGAAAGGGGCCGAACATCCTGTTTTTGGAGCAACCAGCATCCAGCCAAGAACTGATCCGCTGTTACGCATTTTTCCGAAAGATTCAGCGCTGGTATGTCAGCAAATCAAAGTAATCATAAACGGTGCCGCACTTAAAGGTATTAACCAAATCGATGCCATTGGTATTTTGGAAGATGTGAAGCCCTTTTCGGCTAACATAATCGTCTCAAAAGACACACCTAAAGAAATCAAGAAAGAGAATCTTGGCCAAACAGTGAATTCGGCCGGGCCGGAAGTGGCTCCC
>CAXTJJ010000476.1:0-4876 GCA_964244155.1 uncultured Spirosoma sp. | reverse complement strand
GCTGTTTGATACAGGTAACGATTCATTCGTATCAAACAGCCGGAGCCTGTTTGGGCCTACAAGACTCACTACTTTGCCTCTCACCGATCAACTCACCGACATTCTTAAAAGCCTTGGCGGTTTCGGACCGGAACTCTGGCTATCTGTATCGTTTTGCCTGTTGCTGGTGGCTGAACTGATCTTCGTTCGGGTCATGGCACTGCCAAACGTACGTCGGTATCTGGCCGGATTGAGTGTTGTCATTCTGGTGATAGCGGGCATCTGGGCGGTTCTGTTGCCTGTGCGGGGGTTTCTGTTTATGCACTTACTGTTTGTGGATAAACAGGCTATTTTTATACAGACTATTATTGCTCTTGGGGCCGTAGTGGTCGTTCTTTACGAGTTTTTGTCCTTCCAACAGGAGAATTTACAACAACCGTCGGGTGATCAATTATCTGCTTTTGTCAAACGGTCGAGTTTACCCTTCGAATGGTATTCGTTATTGATTGCCATGACGTTGGGTCTGTTTCTTATGACCTTATCGGTCAATATGCTCAGTATCTACCTGAGCATCGAACTGGTTTCCATTTGCTCCTACTTGCTCACCGCCCTCACCGCCGACCGAAAGGCGTCGGAGGGGGGCATTAAATATTTACTTTTTGGGGCCATAAGCTCGGCTATTATGCTGTATGGTATGTCGTTGTTATATGGTATGACCGGTACGCTTGATCTTACTGCCGATGCTTTTGGAACCGAACTTGCCCAACAAGATGGAGCTGTGGTGGCGGTAGCCATGTTACTGACAGCGGCTGGGTTATTATTCAAACTCGCGGGTGTGCCGTTTCATGTCTGGACACCCGATGCTTATGAAGCGGCCCCGGTGCCGGTGGCTGCGTTTTTTTCTGTAGCACCCAAAGCCGCAGCGGTACTGGTGCTGATACGGGTAATTACGGCGCTGCCTGCCGAGGCATCAATGGGGGGGACAACGGCGGCTGTGCTGCAAACGCCACTGGCTGTACTCGCCTTGGCGGGTATTTTGATTGGTAATTTGTCGGCGCTTCGGCAAACGGATGCCAAACGGCTGCTGGCCTATTCGACTATTGCACATGCCGGTTTTTTGCTGGTGGGTGTGGTAGCCCTGAGTGACGCCGGATTTGAAGCTGTTTTGTTCTACATGGGTACGTACCTGTTTATATCACTTGCCGCTTTTTTTCTGGTCGACTTACTGGCGCGGAGTAATGGGAACACGGAAGATGAACCATTAACGATTCGTAATTTTGCCGGGCTGGGGCCAAAGCAACCGTTGCTGTCTGTAGCCCTTACGGTGGTGATGCTGGCCCTGACGGGCTTACCGCCAACGGTTGGTTTTACCGCGAAACTCTTGTCATTCTCGGCTCTGTACGAAGCCTACCAGCGTACGAGCGACGGCTGGTTACTGGCTTTGTTTGCACTGGGTTTACTAAATGCCCTTATATCGCTGGTCTATTATCTTAAAATTCCTTTCCTCCTTTTCTTCCGACCAGCACCCGCTCACGTCAATTCCTCAAATTCGATTGCTTTACCCAAAACGATGGTCTGGCTGGCCGTAAGTTTGGTTGTTCCGGTCGTTCTTTTATTCCTGAAACCTGACCTGTTACTTCAATTTATTGGCGAGTAATAGCCGTCCCGTTCAGTCATGGGGGCGGGGCCATTTCGGAAAAGGCATGTATGTTTCGTTTCTTTGCACCCACAATAAGCTTTTCTGCGCCTATGAATTTGGCTCACGACCTGATGGTCCTAGATATGTCTCTCGACGAATTGTTCGATCAGTTCGACAAACTCCGTGTACTGATTATTGGCGATGTGATGCTCGACTCCTACGTTTGGGGACGCGTTGAGCGGATTTCGCCCGAAGCACCCGTCCCCGTTGTTACGGTTGATCGGCGCGAACTGCGCTTGGGTGGGGCAGGGAATGTATTACTAAATGTGCAGGCTTTGGGTGCCGAAGCCATCATTTGCTCGGTTATCGGCACTGATGGGCCGGGCAACCAACTCGAACAGGAACTCTGCAATCGCGGCCTGAACTGCAACGGGCTCATCCGCAGCCAATCGCGTATTACGACCATCAAAGAACGGATCATTGCCGGTTCGCAGCAAGTGGTTCGGGTTGATACGGAAACGGACAAATACATTACTTCCGACGAACGGGCGCAGTTAATTGCGAAAGCAAAAGAGCTTATCCCAACCTGTCATGTCGTTATTTTTGAAGATTACGATAAAGGTGTTCTGAGTAAGGAGGCTATTGCTGAGATAACCGATTTTGCGAATGAGCAACGTGTACCGACGGTGGTTGATCCCAAAAAACGCAACTTTCTATCGTATCAAAATACGACTCTCCTTAAGCCAAATCTGAAAGAACTGCGTGAAGGTTTAAAAGTAGACTTTGATGTCGACAAGCCTGAAGAATTACAGGCTGCCGTTGACCAGTTGAAGGAAACACTGAATCTGAAAGGTGCGTTGATTACACTATCGGAACGGGGCGCGTTTATTGACTACAACGGCGAGAAACTAAAATTGCCCGCCCATATTCGTAAAATTGCCGACGTATCGGGCGCGGGCGACACGGTCATCAGTATTGCCGCCTGCTGCGTGGCGCTGAAACAATCGCCTGGTATTATTGCCGGACTTTCCAACCTCGGCGGAGGCTTGGTCTGCGAATCTGTCGGCGTCGTGCCTATTGATAAGGCACAGTTGAAACAGGAAGCCAAAGAAAGTTTGTAGCGTAGCGCGGACGTCCCGTCCGCATAGCTTAATGTGATATCAGGTTTAAGATGGCACCGTAGCCGCGAACGGTCGGCCAACCGGACTAGCATCACATTAAGCTGTGCGGACGGGACGTCCGCGCTACGCTACATTTCCTTCACTGCATCCACGAAACACCGGGCTTTGTCGGGATCGGTATCGGGGTAGATGCCGTGGCCGAGGTTAGCAATGTAATGCTGGTGGCCAAAGTCGCTGAACATCTGTTTGACTTCCGCCCGAATCTGGGCAAAGTCAGCATACAACACGCAAGGATCTAAATTTCCCTGTAATACCCGGTCAGGAATTAACTCACGCGACTCTTTAGGACTCATGTTCCAGTCCAGCCCCACTACGTCACAATTCAATTGGCCGATTTCGTGTCGGGCGAAGAAAGCGCCTTTGGCGAAAACGGTCACTGGGGTATCCGTAATTAAATCACAGATTTGTTTGATGTAGGGCAACGAGAACGTCCGGTACTGCTCCGGGGAGAGAATACCCGCCCACGAATCGAAAATCTGAACCAGATCGACCCCTGATCGTATCTGCGCCTGTAAGTACGCAATGGTGCTATCCGTTATTTGCTGAAGCAGCGCGTGGGCAAAATTCGGGTCTGTATACAGCAACTTCTTGGCAACCGAGAAGGTTTTCGAGCCTTTGCCTTCGGTCATGTAACAGAAAATGGTGAACGGGGCACCCGCAAAACCGATTAACGGCACCCGGTTGTTCAATTCTTTTTTGGTCAGTTTAATCGCATCCAGCACATAGCCCAGATCGCTTTCGGCATCGGCAACGCGCAGGCGACTCAGGTCGGACATCGTACGGACAGTTGACGGAAAGACCGGTCCCCGGCTTTCGATCATCTCGTAAGGAAGCCCCATCGCTTCGGGTACGACCAGAATATCGGAGAAGATAATAGCGGCATCCACGTCGAATGCATCGACAGGTTGAATCGTCACTTCGGCGGCTAATTCGGGGGTTTTCGCCAGGGTGATAAAACTCCCGGCCCGCTCCCGAACGGCTCTGTATTGAGGAAGTACACGCCCCGCCTGACGCATCATCCAGACCGGTACTCGCTCGGTCAATTCGCCCCGTGCGGTGCGGAGTAACAAGTCATTTTGTAAAGTCATGGTGCAAAGATAGTCCTCAACAGTGATTCGTCTGACGGCAATGATTACTCATATTTAGTTTTAGTAAGATAGCTTTTAGTAGGTCTGTATTTCACAATATTTCACAATTTTGCCAAAATTGTGAAATACCATGCCCTCTCTTTTTATCGACGCCGAACGCCTGCGCGACCTCAACAGTGGTTTGGGGCAGGTTTGCCTGCACCTCGGCCATGAACTCGTTCGGCAACGGCCTGATGAGTGGAAGCTTACCTTTCTAGTTCCGAAGGGGAAAACGGGCGTTTTTGGGGCTTCTGTCTCGTATATCGAAGCATCCTGGCAACGGAAACTGTTGATACCGGGTCAGTATGACGTCTGGCATTGCCTGCATCAAGATTCGGTTTATTTGCCAAGCCCGTTGCTGAACAAGCCAGCAAAGCTGATGTTGACCATTTACGACCTGAATTTTCTGGAGCGCGCTGATTATTCGGCCGCAAAAAAGGAACGTAAACTGGCTCGACTCCAGCGTAAAATTAACCGGGCATCGTTGCTAACGGCTGGTTCGACCTTTACGGCTTCGGTCGTGAAACAGCATTTACAGATTCCTGCCACGGTTCCCTTCGAGGTCGTGTATACAGGCGTAGCCGTCGACCCCAAAAACGCACCCACTGAACTACCTGCCGATTCGTCCTTGCGCTCGTTCACGGATTCGCCATTTCTGTTATTCGTTGGCGTTATTCATCCCAAGAAGAACGTTCACACCTTGTTGCCGTTGCTGGAAGCGTTTCCCGATTATCGCCTGGTACTAGCTGGGCCGGATCGCCATCCCTACGCTCAGCACATCCGCGAACAGGCAGAAAAACTTGGTATTGCCGATCGCCTGTTGTTGCCTGGTTCGGTCGATGAAGCCACCAAACTGTGGTTATACGCGCATTGTGAAGCGTTTCTGTTTCCTTCACTAACGGAAGGCTTTGGCTTGCCCGTAGCCGAAGCCATGACGTTTGGCAAGCCCG
>CAXTJJ010000475.1:0-4900 GCA_964244155.1 uncultured Spirosoma sp. | reverse complement strand
TATTGACACCTAAATCGCAACACATGGCCCCGTTTCCTCACTAATCTGTACAGGATATAACGAAAGCTATTCGAAATAAGTAGAAACAACAAATTACAAATACATTACGGTGAGATACGACAGCCGCCATCTGATTTAGATGGCGGCTGTTTTTGTTAGCTGGTGTCTGCCTAAGAAAATGCAGCATTTAGTACTATACTGGTGTTTATTAAATCGAAACAGATTAACTAGCGGCTTCACTGTACAAACCTACGTAACAGGCCTTATCTCCCTCGCCTTTCTGTCAACAAGGACCCTACAAGCCCACCTTTACAAAAAGAGTATTATGACCAATACAAGTATTCATCAGCATACACCTCACCATGAGCACCACCTGCGCAGTTCCGATTTTATTTCTGATATTGTGATTGGCATGTCAGATGGACTCACCGTACCCTTTGCCCTGGCAGCGGGCCTGAGTGGGGCTGTTGCCAGTTCGTCTTTGGTAGTCACAGCTGGTATCGCCGAAATTGTGGCCGGCTCTATTGCAATGGGCCTGGGTGGTTATTTAGCCGGCCAAACGGAAGCCGATCATTATTCATCTGAACGCCAGCGCGAAGTCAACGAGGTAGAGACCGTTCCTGAGCGCGAGAAAGAAGAGGTACGTGAAGTCTTTGCCGATATGGGCCTAAGTCCTGCCTTACAGATTACCATTGCCGACGAGCTGGCAAAAGACAAAACGAAGTGGGTAGACTTTATGATGAAGTATGAGTTGGGCCTCGACGAACCCGATCCTAACCGCGCCACCAAAAGTGCCTTGACAATTGGCCTATCGTATATAATCGGCGGCTTGGTCCCTCTTTTACCTTATTTCCTGATTACAAACCCCCACGAATCACTCTTATACTCTTGTGGCATCACACTTATTTGCCTCTTCGTTTTTGGCTATTTTAAAAGTAAAGTAACTGGACAACCGCCTATTAGTGGTGCTCTGAAAGTTACGGTCATTGGGGCACTGGCTGCGGCTGCCGCCTTTGGGGTAGCAAAGCTGATTAGCTAACTTACCTATCAATGGCCACCCTTATATCAGGCCGCTGTTAGTGCGTGAATAAGCACAAATCCCATCAGTGTTCCACCCAGGGCGAGAACAACAAATTCGCCGGGACTGAATACGGGCTGGTACTCAGTCGGGCGCGCTTTTTCGTAGAGGTAATTGACCTGCATCACGCTCGGAATCAAAAACAGGAACGGTGGCAGAAATACGGACAGGACAGCCAGTGACGGTGGCAAGGTGCGATCCAGAATACGTGCTAAAAGCGATATGACCACATAACCCGTTGCCCACAGGTTGCTGCTAATGCCGGGATGCCCTTTCTCGATAGCGCGGTCATTGATCTGCTCCAGTAAAGCATGTACAAAGAAAATATCGAAGATAGCCCGCCAGATTGGATAGATATCCCAGTCGTACAAATCTTTAAAGAAACACCAGTTTTTATAGAACCAATAAACGGTGTACAAGCCAAAAGATAAAAACGATAATAAGCAGAATGCCCAAACCGGTTGTTTTTTCACATACTCAACAGACTCATTTGAATCATAACCACTTTGCATCCGTACACTTCTTTTGTTTGGTAGCCAATATAAAAATAAGCTTCGAACGAAACCTGAGGGATGGCCAATTTTAGGCAGAATTATATGTATCTTCTATTCATCAATATTTGGTGCTAACCGCTGCAAGATTGATACATTGCGCATTAGTGAGGCACAGTTCAGCCTAATAAGCAGGCTTAATCGGGGCAAAAAATATCAACTCCTTCCAGCCATTTTGAGCACCTACGGGTACTAAAAATTTAGCCTGCCCTGGTTGTTGAACCGCTCAACCAAAGCAAGCTAAATTTTTGAATAACAGCACTTTAAAAACTTTAAAATCAAAAATAGTATTACACAAGCTTCATGTTAACCGGGTCCCAGTTCACGATCTTTTTGGTTAAAAAACTGTTGTTACAGGACAGTGCTGGTGCGGCTGCCCGGAATCCGAACGTAGCATCTTCCACAACAGGTTTGCCCATTCGGACGGCGTCAAAGAAATTAGTAAAATGATCTAGATGATCGCTGTAGCCATCAGGAGCTTTAAAGACAATATCGTCCTTTTTGTTCCTTTTTCGCTGGTCGGGCGTCCATTTGGCGTCGTACTCCGTTTTCATTTCGTCCTGCATATTTTTGGCAAACGTGAACACCGAATCGTAGCCGCCAAAGCCGGGTGCCTCGGGCATAAGACTGTGTTTAACATTGATATTATTGCCAATCACATCAATGACCCCTTCTGAACCAACCAGTCGGATCACCTCCTGCCCGCCTGTGCCACTAATGAAATTCACCTGTAAGGTCAACTGAAATGCAGCGTGTTCGGGGCTGTCGGGATATTGCATTACGCCCGACATCACATCGGGCAGGTTACGCCCGTCTTTCCAATAGCTGAACTGGCCGGTGCTGTAAATACTTTTGGGGCCTTTTGAGTTGGTAATAAAGTGGGTGCCACTCAACAAGTGGATAAATAAGTCGCCTGCTACGCCCGTACCTACTTCCTTAAAGGCCCGCCACCAGAAAAACTTTTTCCCATCATAAGGCATTTTAGTGCCCGTAACGGCAATGAACCGCTCCCAGTCGGTGGTCATAGCATCGGCATCTTTTGGAATCGTATATTCCCAGGCACCTATCGAGCTTTGCCGGTCATACACGGCATTCACCATGTTGAGCTTGCCGATCTCACCAGCCGCCAGTAATTCTTTTGCTTTGGCATACCCAAGGCTGCTAACCCGCTGGCTACCTACCTGCAACACTTTACCGGCAGCTTTGGCAGCTGCAATAACCGGATAGCCCTGGCTGATTTTATAGACCATAGGCTTTTCGCAGTACACATGCTTGCCTTTCGCCAGTGCTTCGAGCGTGATGCGCGCGTGCCAGACATCATGCGTGGCAATAATCACTGCGTCGATGTCTTTCCGGTCCAGCAGTTCTTTGTAGTTCCGGGTGGTGTACAATTCATTGCCATACGTTTCTTTGGCGTTTTCCAATCGTCCCGTATACAGATCGCAAATGCCAGCCAGTTCTACACCCGGCACTTTAAGTGCCGTAGCCAGATCAAAATGGCCCTGAACCCCAAATCCAATCACTCCCAATCGAATGGTATCATTGGACGAAATCGGTTTTTCGTAATGCAGAATGCGTTCTTCTGCTTTTGCCTGAGCAGCCAGTGACGAAAAGGGCGAAGTCGCTGCCACAAGACTCGTCGCACCAATTTGCTGTAAAAATCGCCTTCTTGAGGCTGAAGGTCGGCCGTAGCTGTTATCTTTTTTCATACTATATACAAAGGAGAATTGACGGCTATTTTACTAAGTAACTGACAAAGGCGATTTTCTGGCTGTCAGGGCTCCACGATGGTACATTGATCGTACCCTGGCCACCATAAAAGACGGGAGTGATGTCTTTAATGGCTTTCGTTTTGAGATTCATCAGACGCAGTTTAACATCTTTGCCAAACAAATGGGCTTGCTTTTGATCAGAGGTATAGGCGATGTAAGCAATCCAGTTATTGTCGGGCGAGGGATGGGCAAACCAGTTCGAATTATCATCAAAGGTCAATTGCTCAGGTTTTGACCCATCGGCCAACATGCGCCAGATTTGCATATGTCCGGTACGGTAGGAGTTGAAATAAATGTATTTCCCGTCGGGTGAATAATCAGGCCCATCGTCCAATCCTTCGGTGGTTGTCAACCGTTTTTCAGCACCCCCATCGACCCCAATGGTATAGATGTCAAAATTGCCGTTACGTTCAGCGCAGTAAGCCAATGTTTTGCTATCGGGAGTCCAGCCGTGCCAGAAGGAGGGCACCTCCGGGGTAATTCGTTTAGGTTGCCCGCCCGTCATCGGAATCAGGTAAAGCGCGGATTTATATGATTTTGGTGATGGATCTTTGGGGTCATTATTACTGACAACCAGCCATTTCTTATCGGGCGAAATACCATGATCGTTATTGCATTGGGTAGCAAAGCCAGTGTTAAGCTCAGCTACTTTTTTAGACCCCAGGTTCAGCGTATAAATTTTACCCTTGCTGTTAAGAACCAGATAATTGTCGGGGTGCCAGTTCGGAGCTTCAAAATGGTTGTTAATGGCCAGAACGGTGTCAATCTTACCGGTTTTGATGTCTAGCGTCTGAATATAACTCGTCGTATCGCGTTTGGGCTGAGCCACGCCATCTAACGAATAGACTAAACAAAAGGCGGCCAGATAAAGCCAGTTCAAACGAGACATGGCAACTCGAAATAGAGGAAAATTTCTCATAAAACAGGATCTAGGATGAGGGTATAAATACTTGACAGCACAAAAGTAATCAGTTTATTTCTATTTTATAAAAAAAATATAATAGGTTTATTATCCTATATTTAATATTATAATAATTATATTTTAAAAGCAATTATTAAACAGATAAGTCCTACTTTTGCGACGATACGCCCACCAGTGCGGTCCACCTTACAAGCACTTGAACGATGAAGAAATTCGATGATGACAGTTACATAGCACACCTCTCAATTGACTGTGTGATTTTTGGATACCGGGATAAAGAATTGAAAGTATTGATTTCTAAATTCAAATTTGGAAAAGGCAGCTGGTCGTTACCCGGCGGATATATCTTGAAAACGGAAGGGATTGACAGGGCTGCCAGCAGGATATTAAAAGAGAGGACAGGCCTGGAAAATATCTATCTGGAGCAGTTTCGCGTATTTGGCGATGAAGACCGTATCGTGAATAGTCGATATAAAGAAATCATAAAATCGGAGCACCGCAGGTTTGATGACCAGCGATTTGATGCCAAAGCTCTGGACTGGATGACAAGTCGATTTGTTTGTATTGGTTATTATGC
>CAXTJJ010000474.1:0-4904 GCA_964244155.1 uncultured Spirosoma sp. | reverse complement strand
AAGAAGAATTCACGAAAGCATCGGTGTAGCGCGGACATCCTGTCCGCAGGCTAAGATACGACTTCAGGTCATTGGCCTACGGCTGTGCGGACAGGATGTCCACGCTACATACTATCGTTCACGCTTGGCTTTGCGACCGGGCTGGCGTTCCAGTGTGTTCTATCCTTCACGGCCTCTGGCCGGTAGCGACGAATGATAATAAAAGAGGCCAGAGGCCTTAAAGAATAAAACACACTTGGCAAAGCCAAGCGTGAACGGCGGAACCCCCATGAAGAACACATACCTTTTCCTATTCCTACTCTCTTTCCTTAGTCTTCCGGCCTGGGCGCAGCCTTACAGCATCGTCATCAAAGGCGGTCGGTTGATTGATCCCAAGAACAACATCGACGCGTTGATGGACGTGGCCATTACCGACGGAAAAGTCGTACAGGTGGCCAAAACGATTGATGCGAAGGCTGCCAAACAGGTTGTCGATGCCAAGGGCATGTACGTTACACCCGGCCTGATCGACATTCACGGACACGTGTTCTACGGCACCGAGCCAGATCATTACCTGAGCAACGGGCTGGTGGCCGTATCGCCGGATGGGTTCACCTTTCGGGTAGGCGTAACGACCATCGTCGATGCCGGGGGCGCGGGCTGGAAATCCTTCCCGACATTCAAGAAGAACATCATTTTCACGTCGAAAACCCGCGTGCTGTCGTTCATGAACATCGTTGGCGAAGGTATGCGGGGCGGTGTTTTCGAGCAGGATACCACCGATATGGACCCCAAAATGGCGGCTAAGGTGGCGCTCGAAAACAAGAATGACGTTGTCGGCTTTAAGGTCGCCCACTTTCAGGGGCCAAGCTGGGCACCCGTCGACCATGCCGTAGCCGCTGGAAAGCTGGCCGACATGCCCGTCATCATTGACTTCGGCGGCAACAACCCGCCCCTCTCGCTCGAAGAGTTGTTCATGAAGCACCTTCGTCCGGGCGATATTTTCACCCATGCCTACACCCTATTGGAGGGTAATGTCCGGGAGACGATTGTGGACGAAGCGACCAAGACCGTGAAGCCGTTTGCGTGGGCAGCCCGCAAAAAAGGGATTGTGTTCGATGTTGGCTATGGCGGGGCCAGCTTTAACTACTCGCAGGCGATTCCGGCCATGAAAGCCGGGTTTTATCCAACCACCATCAGTACCGACCTGCATACCGGCAGCATGAACGGTTCCATGAAAGACATGCTCAGCATTATGTCCAAATTTGTGGCAATGGGCGAAGATATTCCAAGTGTCATCAAAGCCAGCACCTGGACACCAGCGCAGGTAATTCACCGCGAAAACCTCGGGCATTTATCCGTGGGCGCCATTGCCGATGTCGCCATTTTTTCGATGCGGCAGGGCACATTCGGATTTTATGACAAGACTGGCTACAAGATGATGGGCAAGCAGAAATTCGAGTGCGAAATGACCATCAAAGGCGGCAAAGTCGTGTATGATCTGAATGGGATCGGCATTGCCGGTGCGAAGTAGTTTACCACCCCCAACCCCCTCCTTGAAAAAAGGAGGGGGCTTTGTAACGGGGTACCCTTGTCTTAGCCCCCTCCTTTTTTCAAGGAGGGGGTTGGGGGTGGTAGATTGAAGCCGATTATCAAATACTCCGTCAGTAAACTAAATAACTCAACCCTTTCCTTCTCTCAACCCAATGACGAAATTTTACATCAAAGGCATCATCCTCGCTTTGCTGGCTTTTGTCGGATTTACACAGCGGGCGACAAAAAACGGGCTCCCTGTCCAGACCGATGATAACGGCGGGCTTTTCCTGCCCGAAGGCTTCGAGGCCACGGTCGTTGTGGATAGTCTGCCCGGCCGCGCCCGCCATCTGGCCATCAACGAAAACGGCGACATTTATGTAAAAGCCCGCTTCGCCCGGAACAAAGATGAATCGGTTATTGCGCTGCGGGATACGAACGGCGATGGCCGCGCCGACATCATCAAAACCTTCGGCGGTATCGGGAAGGAACGCGCCTATGGAACGGCCATGCGGATCTACAACGGCTACCTGTATTTCAGTTCTGAGCTGAATGTGTTTCGCTACAAGCTCAAGCCGGGTGAACTGGTGCCCAGTAGTCCAATGGAGACTATCCTGACCGACGATCATCCGCACGGGTTGCACGAACACATTGCCAAGCCCGTTACCTTCGACAACGACGGACATATCTACGTTGCTTTTGGGGCAGCCTCCAACGGATGCCAGCCCAAAAACCGGACACCAAATATGGCCGGTATTGATCCCTGCCCAATGCTGGAAGATCACGGCGGTATCTGGCGGTTCGATGCCAATAAAACCAACCAGACCCAGAAAGACGGGTATCGGTACGCCACTGGTTTGCGGAGCGTGGTGGGCATGGACTGGAACCCGGCCAACAACAGTTTATACGCCCTTCAGCACGGACGGGACGATCTGCTGATGTTGTGGGCCGAAAAATACAATCCCTGGCAAAGCGCGGTGTTTCCGGCCGAAGAGCTTTTTCAGGTAAAAGACGGCATGAACGGCGGATGGCCCTATTGCTATTACGACCAGATTCAGGGCAAGAAACTTCTCAATCCCGAATATGGGGGCGATGGTCAACAAGTTGGTCGCTGTGGCGATTATGAAAAGCCATTGATCGGCTTCCCGGCTCACTGGGCACCCAACGATATTCTGTTTTATCAGGGCACCAGTGCCAAAAACGGCTTCCCGGAACGGTATAAAAACGGCGCCTTTATCGCCTTTCACGGCTCAACAAACCGGGCACCCTATCCGCAGGCGGGTTATTTTATTGGCTTTGTACCTGCCAAAAATGGCACGCTGTCCAGCGATTGGGAGGTCTTCGCCGATGGCTTTGCCGGAGTCGACCCCATCGTGAACGTAAGCGATGCGCATTACCGGCCAATGGGTGTTGCGATGGGGCCTGATGGCTCGCTTTATTTTGCCGAGACGGAAAAAGGCAAGATCTGGCGCGTCACCTACAAAGGCAACAAACAGAACTTCGGGGCGGCTCAGCTCGCGCAGATGGAAAAACGCAAAACCCTGTCGAACATCCGCGACCCGGATATTATTGCGGACGATCTGGATAGAGGTCGGCCCGTGGCGGGTGGAAAAGTTTACGGGATTTATTGCTCGGCCTGCCACCAGCGCAACGGCCTGGGCGATTCGCAGCGGTTTCCACCTCTTGCCGGATCGGAATGGGTAACGGGCGACAAAAAGAAACTTATTACGGTACTTCTGAAAGGGTTGGAAGGCCCCATTGACGTCAAAGGTCAGTCATACAACAACGCCATGCCGCAGCACAGCTTCCTGAAAGACGAAGAACTGGCTGAAGTATTGACCCACATCCGGCAGAACTTCGGCAACACGTCGGACGCCGTATCGGCCAGTGAAGTCAATGAGGTCAGAGTGGCGATCAATAAAGAAAGTGCACCGACGCCAAAACGCAAACCCAGTACAAAAAGTAAACGATAACAATTAACCAGTTCAATTTCTCATGGAAACACAACGCCGTTCTATTCTTAAACGCCTTTTCGCATCTGCCGCCGGTATCGTTGGTCTGGGTGCTGCCAGCAAAACCATCGCTGCACCTGTTGCCGAAAAAGAAGTTTTCAATGTGGTCATGCAGGACGATGTCCCGCTGTTTTCCCAATCCACCAAAATGGGGAATCTGGTGTTCATCGCGGGCATAGGCTACCACAAGGAAGGCGACATTAAAGTACATACCGACGAGGTTCTCAAGGAGATGGAGAAACAGTTGACCAAAGCGGGTTCATCGATGGAGAAAGTACTGAAAGTAGGCGTGTTCCTTCATGACCTCAACGACTACAAAGGCATGAATGACGTTTATAGAGGTCGCTTTGGTAAAAAACCACCCGTGCGCACAACCGTAGCCGTGTATGGTGGCGTGCCGGGCGATTCACTGGTCGAAATGGACTGCATAGCGTATATCTAGTAGTGATGTCGGTTTGACCGGTGGTGCACTCGTGGTGTCGGGTCTTGTTTGTGGTGTCGGGTCTGAGGACCCGACACCACGGAACCCACCTAACACCACATACACAGACTACAATCTTTTACCTTCTTTCCGAAACTTCTGATGTTAAGCAGACGAAAACTCATCAAACGCCTATCAACCGTCCCCATTTTGGGCGGACTGGTGGGTGGCCTTCCCCTTTCGTTAGACGCCGAAGCGGCACCGCTGGCGGCTCCCAAACGCGATTTGTTCAAGGAATTTGGCATACGCACCTTCATCAATGCCGCCGGTACGCTCACCTATATGACGGGCTCGCTCATGCACGACGAGGTGCTGGACGCCATCAATTACGGGGCGAAAGAATTTTGCCTGCTCGACGAAATTCAGGACAAAGTCGGTGCTAAGATTGCCCAGATGGTTCATGCCGAAGCAGCCGTTGTCACCTCGGGAGCGTTCTCCGGCATGACCCTTGGCCTGGCAGGTATTTTGACCGGTATGGATCAGAAAAAAGTGGAAATGCTGCCACATATTGAAGGCACCGGCATGAAGACCGAGGTGATCTGCCAGAAAGCCCACGACATTGTGTATAACCACGCCCTGACTAATACCGGTTGCAAAATCGTGGTGGTCGAAACGGCAGCGGACGTCGAAAAGGCCATTAACGAGAAAACGGCCCTCATGCACTTCCTGCACATCGAAGCCGACAAAGGGAAAATCATGCATGAGGAGTGGGTGGCGCTTGGCAAAAAACACAACATCCCAACGTCTATCGACATTGCCGCCGATGTACCGCCGGTCGAGAACCTGTGGCGATTCAACGACATGGGCTTTAGCTTCGTAGTCATCTCGGGCGGCAAAGCCATGCGTGGGCCGCAAAGTGCCGGGTTGTTGATGGGCAAAAAAGATATTATCTCGGCGGC
>CAXTJJ010000473.1:0-4943 GCA_964244155.1 uncultured Spirosoma sp. | reverse complement strand
AGTGAGCAAGCTGACCAGGCGGGTGCGACGCTTCGCGCAACGGACGAAGCCCTCGGTACGGTGAAGAAAGATGTAACGGCGCTCATCAAAAAAAATAACCCAACGGCCGACACCAACGATGTCAACTACGTATTCTTGCGCTTTGTGCTCGACTACCTGCCGCACGGTCTGATCGGGTTGCTCATCGCCGTTATTTTCAGTGCGTCGATGGGCAGTATTGCCTCGGCCTATAATTCGCTGGCCTCTACAACGGTTGTCGATATCTACAAGCAATTGATCAAGAGCGATTCCGACGATGCTCATTACCTCCTTGTTTCGCGTTGGGCAACGGTAGGCTGGGGTATATTCTGCATTGTGGTTGCGCAATTTGCCAACCGATTGGGCAGTATGATCGAGGCTGTCAATATCCTCGGCTCGCTGTTTTACGGCGTCATATTGGGGGTCTTTGTAGTCGCGTTTTACGTCAAATCAATTGGTGGACGGGCTACCTTCTGGGCGTCAATTATTTCCGAGGTGCTGGTCATTGTGAGCTGGTATCTGGATTTGACCGCTTTTTTGTGGCTGAATGTCATCGGCTGCCTGCTGGTCGTTGGTATTGCCTGGGTACTGCAAAAGTTGATGCCCCGGTAGAAAATTAGAGTATGAGCCTTTGTTGTTATTACCAATAAATAGAGTTGCTATTTATACAACAAACTATAATCAAGATTCTCAACAGTCGATCAATGTCTTAACTGGGTAATCTTATGAAAACGCTTATACTAATCTTACTGGCTAACACCTGCCTGTTAGCACAAAATAAACTATCAATTGCACCAACTTATTGGTTTTTATATAGTAACTACACTTATCAAGTGCAATCAATTTATGATGGAACAGTCAGGAGTTTTGATGGCCATAGCGTAGCCTCTTCTACCGGTCTTAATCTTAGATACCACTTTACATCGAGATGGGATTTGTCGGTTGGATTACTTTACAATAGAACGACAGCACAGTTGAAAGATCCGTTGAGTAATGATATCAAGTTGACTACCAACTATCTCCAAGTGCCTGTACTCATAAATTTTAGGTCATCTGTCAAACGTTTATCCCCTTATTTCTCTGTTGGTACTATATTAGAAAAAAGTGCATTGGCTAATAATGATCGAGTAAAACCAAGTGCTGTCATCGCCGTAGGAGTAGATTATAGAATCAATAAGAATATTGACTGGTTGATTCAGCCAACCGGCAGTTATTTATTTTACAAACCAGATTCAGGATGGTTATATCAATTTAAAGATTATAACTCCTATAGAATCGGCATACAGACTCAACTTATGTTTCACTTCTGAGTAAATGTAACAAGCAATTAGTCAAGACATTATCTCATTAGTAAAGCATTTATACAAGAGCTTAAAGTATCACCATCATTAGGAGGGAAAGTTGCACACAGCCAGATTATGGCCTGTAACAGTGTAGTTATAGAGCCTTTGACAAGCCAGCTACTATAAGATTGGTTATACAATATCAAACTTATTATGATGAAAGACGTAAAAATAAATTTACATCTCTCGATGCGCTACCCGAACACAGTCATTTCGTTGGAAAGTTTCATCCATGTATGGAGAGGAAGGTGTTTTATTTAGCGCTAAAAAAGTAAATAATGATTCTCTGTATTATAAACTGTTTGGACAAATCGTCCCAAATTTTTATTATTTTTCTCGTTAAAAAGGTCAATACAAATGCATTATCTTCCTATGTTAGTAAGCGTTAAATGGTACATTTATATAAGACAATCCGGTATGTAATTAAAAATAACTAAATCATGTAAAACTTGGGGAATTCATTAGTCTATTGGCTTAACTCATTTAGTTTTTTCTTTAAGCCTTCCACACTTAAATCTTTAGCAATAATCTTACCTGTTGGGTCAAGTAAAATACTCGTAGGATAACTAGTTATCCGATACCGATTTGTTAGTGGATTACTCTCTGTGGAGAGTATCTGAGGCCACTTCAATTCGTTTTTCTCTATAAAGCGATGTAACTGCTCAGGTGCCTGATTACCTGCAATACCAATAAATTCAAAACGGTTTTTATCTAAGCCCTGATAGAGTTTTTTTAAGGTAGGCATCGTGGCTACGCAGGGTTTACACCAGGTGCCCCAAAAGTCAATAAAAACCCATTTCCCTCTAAAACTAGCCAGGGATACCGATTTGCCTGTCCTAAAATCAGCGGCCACGAAAAGGGGAAAAGATTGGCCGGTTTTTAACGAATAATCGCTGGATTGAGAGGTAACAATTTCTAGCTCCAGGGTATTAAGATAGGTATTAACACCTCGGTTCCTATAGTGACGATTCCCTAACGTAATGATGTTGCCAATCTCAGTAAGTTGATCAGCAGCAATTTTGGTCTGCCAAAACCATTTGGTCTGCCTGGCAATAGTAGTTATTTCAGCAAAATTTTGGCCCAGGAAGCCGTTGGAAATTACCAAATCAATCGGCTCATCCGCCTGATTCAGTGTCGCTTGAGCATATTGAGGAAAATTGAAAAACAGATTGTCCCCCATTCGTTTGACCACTATCGGTAGTTGGGCATTTATGATTTTTCCTTGTCGAAAGGTCTGATAGCTCACTAAATGAGCATCCCTAATGTCATCCGGTATAACGCCAGGTTTAATCACTTGTGGGTCGAACGGTGTTTCATCGCTAAAATCAAGGTTATTATTGGTGTCAATCATAACCACCCATTTTCCCTTCTTTTGATCAAAGCCTTTCACCAAATAGACATAACATTTAATTGGCTGCTTGGAGAATCTGGCGTCATCCAGCGATAATTGTCTGTTTTGCTGATACCCTTCGTACCAAGCTCTGGGCACCTTTCCCGCTACTACATTCTGATAGATGAGTTGCCAGGTGTTCAGCCTAACCATTGCTTTTTGAACGCTGGTCCACGTTTTGGGTATGCCTTTAACGGGCAAGCTCATTTTACTCCAGTTTGAATCGCCATTCTCATCGGGGGTAAAACGGGAAAAGCCAATACTAAATGGGCCATAGCCTTTTATAAATTTAATCGGCAGATTTACGCTGGTGGCTGGCCGTTGCCCTATGGCTGAGAGATAAGGTAACAGTAATAGCAGCAGGAAGATGAGTTTCATAGGAAGGCTAATGCATTACAAGATAATGGGTAAACGGAATTGATTACATATGTCTAAAATACATGATCCGGGTAGTACCCCAAAAGGTTATAAAAAGTCTCTTTTCCCCTGGCGCCTGGCGCTGGGATAATTACGGAGCCCTGACAGAAGTGATTGTGGTGCAAAAACACCCGAGCTCTCCTGTGTTTTCGTATTAAAAAACGTGTAGTTTTACACGTACCTCGTTCATCATCACCCAGATAAGCCAGCATGTCTACTCGTAGAACCTTCTTCCGTCAAACGGCAGCCGCAGCAACTGGTGCGCTCACCTTCCCCCAATTTCTACCCGAAACGTTTGCCACTCCTTTCATCACCGCCGATGCTTCCCTGAGATCGGCTGCCGAATGGGCGCAGGATGAAGATTTCTGGTCGTGGGTGAAGTCGGAGTACACGGTGTCGCCCACGTTGCTAAACCTCAATAACGGCGGGGTGTGTCCGCAACCCAAAGTTGTGCAGGATGCTCACATTCGCTTTTATCAGTACTGTAACGAAGCACCTTCTTATTATATGTGGCGGATTCTGGATCAGGGGCGCGAAGAACTGCGAAGCAAACTGGCTGATTTAGGCGGCTGTTCGCCGGAAGAAGTTGCCATTAACCGCAATGCGACTGAAGGCCTGAACACGGTTATTTTTGGCCTGAACCTGAAAGCAGGTGATGAGGTCGTATTGACCAAACAGGATTACCCTAATATGCTCAACGCGTGGAAACAGCGCGAGAAACGCGACGGTATCAAGCTTGTATTTCTGGATTTAAATCTGCCCAGCGAAGATGCCGACGCCCTGACGGAGCAATACGTGAAAGCGTTTACACCCCGCACTAAAGTGGTTCACGTGACCCACATGATTAACTGGATCGGGCAGGTGATGCCCGTTCGTAAAATTGCCGACGAAGCGCACAAGCGGGGCATTGAAGTCATTGCCGACGGTGCCCACTCATTCGCCCTCTTCGATTTCAAAATTTCCGACCTCGGCGCCGACTATTACGCTACCAGCCTTCATAAGTGGCTCTGCGCCCCGTTTGGGAGTGGTATGCTGTATATTCGGCAGAACAAAATTAGAAACGTATGGGCCTTGCTGTCGAACAACGAACCTGACGGGCCCGATATCCGCAAATTTGAGAGTTTAGGCACGCGTTCGTTTGCCTCGGAGATGGCCATTGCCACCGCTGTTGATTTCCATAACAGCATTGGCACCGCCCGCAAGTTTGCCAGAGCACATTACCTCAAAAATTACTGGATGGAGCGGGTTCGGGAAATGCCCGGCGTGAAAATTCACACCTCGCTCAAGCCCGAATTTGCCGGTGCTGTCGGCCTGTTTTCCATCGACGGTATGAAGGCCAGCGAGGTGGATGGACAACTCCTGAATAAATATAAAATACATACGACCGGTATCGACTGGGAGAATATTCACGGGGTACGGGTAACACCGCATGTGTATCACTCGCCTAAAGATCTGGATCGACTTGTGACGGCAATTGAAGCGATGTCGGCCAAGCAGATTGCGGTAGGGAAACAGAAAAAGAGTTGATTTGACATATGTATCCCATACTTCTCGAAACTGCCCGGCTTGAATTAAGAGTCACGTTCTCGCTTGGCTTTGCCGAGTGAGAACTATCGTTTCAAAGGCCTCTGGCCTGTGACTATCGAATCAGGATAAATACGGGCCAGAGGCCCTTAAAACGATAGGCCTCACTCGGCAAAGCCAAGCGAGAACGTGACCCGTGACGGCAATTGAAGCGATGTCGGCCAAGCAGATTGCGGTAGGGAAACAGAAAA
>CAXTJJ010000472.1:0-4943 GCA_964244155.1 uncultured Spirosoma sp. | reverse complement strand
TAATTTTGTCGGGCGTAAGGTCGTTTTGAATTAACTCCTTCACGATTTCGCGGTTGGCAATCAGGTTAACGAGCGAAATAAATGGGACTGCAATCAGGTTTTTAGCTATAGCATAGCTAATGCCGGTTGTTTTGTAACACACCACTTGCGGAATATTCAGCAACGCTGTTTCGAGGGTAGCGGTACCGGAGGTTACGAGCGCGGCCGTCGATATATGCAACAGGTCATAGGCCGCATCCTCAACCCGGATTATGGCAGGATAGTCAGTCAATAAACTGTCGTACAATTCATCAGGCAAATTACTCACGGTGGCCACCACAAACTGGCAGGCAGGAAACCGGGCAACGACCTGCAGCATGGCAGGCAGAATAGAAGTAATTTCCTGACGGCGGCTTCCGGGTAGTAAAGCGACTACAGGTCGCGCATCCAATCCCGCTTTTTTACAAAAAGCAGGGTCAGGCCGAAACTCGGCAAGAGCATCAAGCAGCGGGTTCCCTACATACTCAACTTTATAGTCGTAGCGGGCGAAGAATTCGGTCTCGAAGGGTAGAATCGTGAATAACTTATCGACGTTTGCTTTTATTTTCAGTGCCCGCCGTTGATTCCAGGCCCACACTTTCGGCGAGATATAATAAAACACCCGAATGCCGTGTTTTTTGGCAAAACGGGCCATGCGCAGATTGAAACCCGCATAGTCGATCAAAATAAGTACATCGGGGCGGTGGGCTAATAAATCGGCCTGACATTCGCGCATGATTCGGCGGATGGTTCCCAGATTTTTCACTACTTCCAGAAAACCCATGAATGCCATCTCACGGTAGTGACGTACCAGCACAGCTCCGGCCTCTTCCATCTGTTCACCGCCATACGCTCTGCAAATGGCATCGGAATCGTGCTGGCGAATGGCCTTGATAAGGTTAGCACCGTGCAGGTCGCCGGAGCGTTCACCCGCAATGAGGTAGTAGTTCATGTTTTATATATGATGTATGATGTATGATATAGGATGTATCTCAGAAACTCATACATCCTATATCATACATCATACATACCCTCTATTCGCCAAAATAATCGACGGAGTTTTTCGGAGTCTCAATGAGTCGAAGCCGGTGTAGGTGTGCATCTGTAACGGGTTCAAGTGCCCGTTCGAGGATTTTCCAGATCTCCATAACGAAAAGTTCACAACTGGCCATTTTGCCCTGCATGAAATCGACATCGAGATTCAGGTTTTTGTGGTCTACTTTTTCGATCACCTCCCGCTTTATGATATCGCCCAACAGCTTCAGGTCGATCACAAAGCCCGTGTCGGGGTCAGGTTCACCCTTCACCGTCACGATTAATTCAAAATTATGCCCGTGCCAGTTTATGTTTGCACAAGGTCCAAATACTTCTTTGTTACGCTCTTCTGACCAGGCCGGGTTATAGAGCCGGTGAGCTGCGTTGAAATGTTCAACTCGGTTAATATAGACCATAATTCTGGTTTAGATGGGGCGGTTGCCAGAAACGCCGATTTGTTAAGTAAGCCGCAAAGGTACAAACACTTCAGACGCTATAAAAGCCTTGTCTGTAGATGAACTCAGGCAAGCATCAAGCTAATTTCATATAAAATAAATCCAATTTAATCAGGAAATCCGCTATTCATTTATGTATCTAAAAACCCGTATCTTTACAGCCATTTTAGCCTACTACGCTTCACTATTTACCTAGTTATCACTGCAAACACGTTTACGCCTACCTCTTTATGATCATCGTTACGGGAGCCGCCGGTTTTATTGGAAGCTGTTTAATTAGTAAGCTGAATCAGGAAAATTTCAATTTCATCATTGCTGTTGATGATTTTTCATATCCTGAGAAAGAAGCCAACCTGGTCGGAAAACGTATTCAGGAGCGTGTGGATCGGGAGGTGTTTTTTGATTGGCTCGACCAGAATTACCACGAAGTCGAGTTTATTTTTCACATTGGTGCCCGTACTGATACAACGGAGTTTGACCGGCAGATTTTCGAACATCTGAATGTTGACTATTCCAAGCAAATCTGGAACCGCTGCATTCAATACCAGATACCACTCGTATATGCCTCATCGGCAGCAACCTATGGTTTGGGCGAACTAGGTTATGACGACAACGAATCACTGATTCCGCAGTTGAAGCCCCTCAACCCCTATGGCGACTCGAAAAACGAATTCGACATTTGGGCACTGGAACAGGAACGTAAGCCATTTTTCTGGGCAGGATTAAAATTCTTCAATGTCTACGGCCCAAACGAATACCACAAAGGACGAATGGCTTCGGTAATTTTCCATACGTTCAAGCAGATCAAAGAATCGGGCAGGATGAAGTTGTTCCGGTCGCACAATCCCGATTTTGCCGATGGTGAGCAGATGCGCGACTTTGTATACGTAAAGGATCTGGTGGAAGTGTGTTCCTTTCTGATGCACCACCGGCGTAACTCCGGCATTTACAACCTTGGCAGTGGCAAGGCCCGCACCTTCCTCGATCTAGCCAAAAATACATTCTACGCCCTCGGTCTCGAACCCGAAATTAGTTTCGTTGATACCCCGGTCGACATTCGCGACAAATACCAGTATTTCACGCAGGCCAATATGGCTAAGCTCCGCTCTATAGGCTACGAACGCCCGTTCTCATCTCTGGAAGACGGCATTTCGGATTACGTTAAAAACTATCTCAGCAAAGGCGAGTATTTGTAAAAAAGTTGGTAAGTCAGTAAGTGGCTGGCGCCTGTATTGTTCATGCGCCAGCCACTTACTGACTTACTGACTTACCGACTTACCAACTTACTGACTTACCAACTCACCGACTCAGCCTACCATTTCTTAAAGATAAAAAACACGGCGATGACAATGAAGACGAAGCCGACGAGGTGGTTCCAGGCTAGTTTATCGGTCTTAAAAACAAATACCGTGATCAGAGTGAAGACCGTTAATGAGACCGCTTCCTGAATGGTTTTAAGCTGAAAAAGAGTAAAAGGGCCACCTGTTTCATCAGAGCCAATCCGATTGGCGGGCACCTGAAATATGTACTCGAAAAAGGCAAGTCCCCAGCTTAGCATGATAATCCCGAAAATGGAAAGTTTCGCCAACATGGGAAATTGCTTGAGCTGAAGGTGACCATACCAGGCCAGCGTCATGAAGATATTCGATAACGTTAACAATAAGACGCAGTAAAGTCCTTTCATCAGGTAAATTGACTAATTAATACAAATTCTGTATCACAGGTTTTTCTCTAACTCACAAGCCAGTAGAAACAACACGATTTTGAAGGGAAAGTTTACTTTGGTAATGGCATGCATCTTTCTGAGGATACGAATTCAGCTAAGCCAGAAAATCGTCAATTTGCCGAATAGATAACCCTAAACAGAATAAGGTAAGTTGAAGCCAGTTGTCCCCGTAAAACCATGACCATCAAAAAATGGGCAACAGCAGGGTGATTTTGGTGCCCTGATTCTCAACGGATTCGGCCGTGATTTGCCCCCTATGTCGTTCCACAATTTTTTTCGCTACCGACAAGCCCAAACCTAGTCCCGGCGAATGAGCGTCTAGTTTTTTTAGAAGGCGAAAGATTTCCTCTCGATACTGGTTGTTAAACCCAATGCCGTTGTCGCTCACTGTAATTCTAGCGTAGTCGATATAATTATACTTGTCGGGGGTTGTTCGATAGCTATTTTGGCCCACGACCGTACCACGAATACGCACCCACGATGGTGAACCCGGCTGCCGAAATTTGACGGCATTGTCTAATAGGTGGCTGAACAAACTGGTCAGCTCCCCTCGATTACCCATTACCGTTGGCAAACCAGTCAAGTCAAACTGAACATCGGTTGAGCGATAAATGAGGATCAGTTGGCGATTGAGTTCCGTCAGATCAACCGATTCACGAGCCGTTGTCGAATTGGTTGTAGTGAAATAGCCCTGTAAATCCCAGATCAATTGACGTAATCGACTACTGGCTTTGCTAATGCCTGCCAATCCTCGTTGGCCAATCGGTGTCAGCGAACTGGTCGACTCCGTCTCCAACACGCTGGCCAAGAGCGTAATCTTACGTACAGGCTCCTGAAGGTCGTGCGAAATGATCTTGGCAAACTGCTCTAATTCAGTATTTTGCTGCTGAAGTGTGGTCACTTGACGATCCAGCTCAGCCTGATGACTTTCCAGTTGTTGTTGCAAAGACGTTAGCTGATCGGTTCGAAGCAGAGCTTCCTCAGCGGCTTTTTTGGCCATAAGCAGTTCCTGTTCATACTGGCGTCGCTGATAAACCGGAATAAAACAGATATATACATATCCGGGCGGTTGCTGCTGGCGACTGGCATTCAGCAGAACGGGAATACGGGCTCCCTGTTGAGATTGGAAGGTTAAATACAATTCATTTGCCACCTGGCCCAGGGCGATCAAGGGATATAGATGGGTTTGGAAATAGATTCGACTGGCGGTGGTCAGTAACATATCGACCCGCTTTCCTGTCAGCCCGTCTGGCTCATACCCTAATAACTGGTAGCCAAAAGGGTTCAGGTGGACGATTTCATAATTGGTATTCAAGACTACTACGCCCCCCGGAAGTAGGGCCGCTATATCGTGCATAAGACCCCTTCTGTTGGCGACTGCAAATAGTGATTTATGGCAGAGATCGTTTCGGCAGGTGCACTTAAATGAGGACAGTGGCCAATGGCATTGATCACCCGAAAGGTGCTATTAGGTGTATGCTTGGCCATATAATTGCCAACCTCCATTGGAGCAATCGCATCTACCAACGACTGAATAATCAAAGTCGGTCTGGGAAGCCGGGCTAAGTCCTTTCTATTGTCGCCCAGGAAGGTTACCCTGGCAAATTGCTTGGCTACGGTAAGATCCGTCGAACAAAAGCTGGTCAGTAACTCCTGGCCTAATTCAGGGTGATCTTCGTTGGCCATGATAGCCGGTGCCATTGAGGTAG
>CAXTJJ010000471.1:0-4957 GCA_964244155.1 uncultured Spirosoma sp. | reverse complement strand
GGGCTTGATTTTGCCGCTGGCGATCAGGTTGTCCATGATCAGATTGGCATGTCCCTGATTGCTCCAGGCCGTTTCATCTTCGCCCCAGCCGTGTTGCAGGTACAGCACCGGATACTTTTTCGACTTCTCTTTTTCATAGCCCGGTGGGGTGTATACAAAGGCCCGGCGAGGTGTACCCGTGCTTTTCGAGGGGAACAGAATCTGCTGCACATTGCCGTGAGGTACGTCTTTCAACGCATAGAAATCCTGATCGTGGGCCGGAATCTCAATGCCACTTTCCCAGCGTACGGAGCCGTAGTAGTTCTGCGCACCGGGGTCGTTGAACTTCCCGCCGTCGATGGTCACGTTGTAGTAGTGAAAACCCTCATCCAGTGGACCTTCCGTGGTACCGGTCCAGAAACCGTCGGCACCTTTTTTGAGGATGGTGCCGCCCCGTCCACCCAGGCCAAGACTTACCTTCACGCTATCGGCTTTAGGGGCGTTGATACGAAACCGGGCGTAGCCCTGCGAGTTCACCTGCGGGTACTCCTGGCCCGGCTGATTCAAGGAGGATGGTTTGAAATCCTCCTGAATTGTCTGCGAAAAACTGCTTGTGCTGATGATCGTGGCTACCACGAATGCAGCTAGGGTTTTGAGGGTCATTGGGTTATTGGGGTTATGTTATGGGAATGTTGTGTGTGTAGAGACGCGATCCTTCGCGTCTCCTCATGCGTCAGCCAAAACCATCCGGCTACTGAGACGCAATCCCTTGCGTCTCTACAAGAAATATCACCGAAACAACTGCGGCAACGTATTGGCCAGATACAGTTTGCAGTTCATCCAGGTATGGCCACCCGGCACAATCAGGGGTTTGACGTTGATCTTCTTCTCGGTAAACATCGCAATGTTCTGCTTCACCGGCTCGTACAGAAAATCGTCCGTACCAACGCTGATGGTGAACAGTTTCAACTGCTTATTCATCTGCTCGGCGTTGGGCGACCAATCTGTGAAATTCTTCTTGAACTCATCGGTGGCCGTATAGGGCGCATACGAACAGACGTAGGCAAAAGTGGAAGGATTGGTCAGACCGATGTTGAGCGTTTGCCCGCCACCCACCGAAAAACCTGCCACCGCCCGACCGTTACTTTCCTTGATAACCGGGTAATTGGCTTCCACGAAAGGGAGTATGTCGTTCACCATGTCTTTGGTAAAATCCGGCATTGGGGCCGGACGGACGTTTCCGTAGGGCATCACGATCAGCATCGGTTTGGCTTTTCCCTGCGCGATCAGGTTATCGGCAATCAGGTTGGCGCGGCCCACTTTCATCCAGGTTTCTTCGGTATCGGAGCCGCCGTGAATCAGGTACAGCACCGGGTACCTGGTCTTGCCGTTGGGGTTGAAACCCGGTGGGGTGTAGACCAGCAACTGCCGGGTAGTGCCCAACGTACCCGATTTGTAGTAGCGGTAGCTGATTTTGCCGTGGGGGACGTTCTGCAACGAATGCACCAGCGGCTGATCGCCGGGAACGTCGACGATGCTGCGTTTGAAACGCTCGTTGGCGAAGATGTACGTGTTGCTCGGATCGGCGATTGATACGCTGTCGACCATGAAGCTGTACGGGTAAATGTCGGGTTTTACCGGCGGCACCGTCACGCTCCAGATACCCGACGTGTCTTTGGTCATGGTGACGGGTGCCGACAGAAACTCACCGGAGACCGTCACTTTTTTCGCGTTACGGGAAAAGAAGCGGAATGTGATGCTGTGATCTTTATGCACATCGGGCGAACTGATAGCGGGTGGCCGTTGCTGGGCCAGCACCGAAATTCCCGAAAATAGAACGGCTTGGAGTAAACAGAGAATGCGTTTCATGAGCGTGGATGTTTATTGTTGGAACAACAGGGGCGTGGTGGCGGCAACGTAGGTTTTTACATTCATCCAGGTATGGCCGCCGTCGGTGATCAGGCTTTTGTAGTTCACCTTTTTCGCCTTCAGGTAGTCCATAAATTCCACCGTGCCCTTGTACAGAAAATCATCGCTGCCGACGCTCACCCACAGTAGTTTCAGTTGCTTGTTGGTCTGGTCGGGTTTATTCACGATCTGGCTGAAATTGCCGTCCATCTCCTGTGGCGACAGGTACGAACTGTAGGCGCACACATACGCAAACTTGTCCATGTTGCTGAAAGCCGCCCGGAGTGTTTGTCCGCCCCCGCGCGAGAAGCCACCAATGGCCCGGTTCTCCCGGTTAGGAATGGCCCGGTAGTTTTTCTCGACGTACGGAATAACATTACTGACCAGATCCGTCGTGAAATCGTTGGCCCGTTTCACCGCATCGGCCCCATCGCGAACGGTTGGGTCGGCGGGTTTAGAGCCGCCTTTCTGCTCGGCCACCCGCGCGGCTATGTTGCCGTAGGGCATGACGATAATCATCGGCTTTACTTTGCCTTCGGCTAGCAGGTTATCCAGAATCAGGTTAGTTTTGCCGACTTTAAAGAAGGTTTCTTCCGTATCGGTCGTGCCGCTGATGAGGTAGTAAACCGGGTATTTTTTGGTTGGCGACTGGTCGTAACCCGGTGGTGTATACACGACAACCGAGCCCGTTGTCCCTTCCATCGACGGGTAATATTCGTAATTGATCGAACCGTGCGGCACGTCGCGCATGGCGTGGATCAGGGGCTGATCGCCGGGAACGTCGACCAGGCTGGCCTTGAATCGCTCGTTGGGAAAGAACGCGACGTTGGCAGGGTCCATCACCGATACGCCATCCACCCGAAAATTGTACGGGTAAATGTCGGGTTTGACGGGGCCGACCGTCACACTCCAGATACCCTGGGCGTCTTTGGTCATGGCAACGGGGGCTTTTTCAAACTGTGCGCTCAGTTCCACCGCTTTGGCCTGCGGAGCCTGGTAGCGGAAGGTAACGGTCTTGTCGGCGTTCACCTGGGGCGACACCACCAGCGGACCACGGGGCGGTTGGGCCATCGCCCCGATGTGCAGGCCGGAGACGACCCACAAGAGCCAAAATTGGCGGAGTATTTGTTGGTTCATAGGGAGTTAAGATTTAGGGTTTGTTTGTACTGGGAGTTGTTTTATCGTCCCGTTTTTTGTCATCCCCAAGAATGAGGGATCTTCGGTAGCAGGAGGTTTCAGCCTCACCCGAAGATCCCTCATTCTTGGGGATGACAAAAAACGGGACGATAAAAGCACACTCACTGCGTAATGACATCTACTTCCGCGTAGCCCGAAGCTGACCCCTCCTGCGTGTTTTTCAACGCGCGGAGTTTGACGTATCGGCCTTTGGTCGGTGCAAACGATTTGATTTGCCAGACCGGACTGTTTTTAATATTTGAAAACTCACCTTCACTGACCCGTTTCCAATTGGCATTATCGGTTGATACCTCAAACTGATAATGAGTAATGATGCTGGCCTCTTCCCACCAGTTCTGAGCGGGCAGATACCGAAAACCGAGCAGATTTTCTTCCTTGCCCAAATCAATAACCAGGTCGGCGGGCATTGATTGGCTCTTGTTCTGCTGCCAGGAAGTGCCGGGGTTGCCGTCCAGTGCCTGGTAGACCGATTTTGCATCGGTGCTTAAAACTTTCCAGTTACTGCGGGCAATGTCGAATTTCTCTTCGCTGACGACACTGCTTTGCTTCGTGAAGGGGTTGTAAGCAATGGCTTTTAGTTCAACTTTACCGGTACCGGTTTTTACGGGAGCCTTGTATTTACTGGATGAGGCCGTTGGCGTGCTGCCATCGAGGGTGTAGTACACGTCCGATTCGGTGTCTCCTGCCTTGATCTGAATGTCGCCAGTCTGATTGCGGGTAATGACGGGGGGCGATAGAATCAGGGCCGCATTGTATACGGCCAGATTTGAGATCAACGGGCTGCCTTTGGCGTCCAGAATCGTCAGGCGCAGTTGTGTGGCCTCGACGGTTGGAAACCGCAGAATTCGTTTGTAGCCAATAGTCGTTTGTTTGTCAATCTCTTTCCAGTTACCATCAACCAACGCTTCAACCGTAAACGCTTTGACCCGTTGCCCCAGCCGGATGGGTTCCTGCACCAGAAACCGGTTGAACGTGGTGGGTTTGTTGAATGTCAGTGTCAGCGACGCACTGCGAACGGCATCGTCCGTGGCCCAGTAGCTTTCCAGATCGGCATCAATGGCTTTGCCGGCGTCGTACGTGGCACTTTTTCCGCGAACCTCGGAGGCTGTTGCTTTCGCGTTTTTGGCCAGATTCACGGCAAAGGCTTCTTTTCGGGCTTTAGCAAAGGCCTGTACGGCTTTTTCGTCTAATTCGTTAATCAGGCCATTAGGCATGATCGGGAAATTGAGCAGCAGCGTCCCGTTCCGACCGATGGAGTTGTAATAGGTATCCATTAACTGGGGCAGCGTTTTCACCTTTCGGTCTTCGCGTTCGTGGTAAAACCATTCGGGTCGGATGGAGGTATTTACCTCTCCCGGCACCCAGGCATTGCCGTTTTCGACGCCGTGGCGTAACATCTCCTCCGGCACATCGCCGGTCGCATTCAGTAAGCTCCAGTTGGTTTCGCCGACGTATCCGGCTTCGGTGCCCACCCAGCGCAGGTCGGCGCGGTCGCCCCCGTCGTTCCAAATGACAATGTTGGGCTGGAGTTTTCGCACGAGTTTATAAGTGTTCGGCCAGTCGTAATACGTTTTGGCGTCGATCTTGCGCGTCTCGTTAGCCCCGCCGTAGTAGCCCGACCCACCGTTGGCTCCGTCGTACCAGACTTCAAAAATATCGCCGTAGCTGGTTAGCAGTTCGGTCAACTGGTTGCGGAAGTAAGTAATGTATTCCGGCTTACCATAATCGGCGTGGTTCCGGTCCCAGGGAGACAAATACACGCCGAACTTCAAGCCATATTCCTTGCAGGCATTGGCCAGTTCGCGCACCACATCTCCTTTTCCATTGCGCCAGGGCACATTCTTGACGGAATAGTCGGTGTACTTGGACGGCC
>CAXTJJ010000470.1:0-4989 GCA_964244155.1 uncultured Spirosoma sp. | reverse complement strand
ATAATCAATACCAGTTCGCCAAGGGTACCGCCAATACCCGTTTGAATGGATTTCCCAACAGCCACCACATCCATACCCGACGCCAGACCGATGCCCAGCGCTACGATAACGAATGAAATAAAGGTATCTAAACGAACAAAAGCGACCAGGACAACAAGAGTCAGAATACCGATCAACGTTAAAAGTAGGGGCATAAATTGATTTTAAAAGTACGATGTACGATTTGGAAAAGGTTATTTGAACACGTGTTATCTCCGCCTATAGGCCATCCCCGCTAGTTCGATAAAGCGTAAGCAGTTAATTTTTCTACTTCACTGGCCAGCGAATTGGTCAGGTCGAAGGGTACAACGTGTAACCGGGTTGTGGCGTCGTAGCCAAATACAGGCAACGGATTGTGGAAGGCTTCATTGGCAGGGTAGATTAAAAACAGATCATCGGCAGCATATTTTTTCCCGTACGCATACAACTGGTACAGGTCAGCCTGCTCGATGCCATACGAACCTGTATTTGCTTTTGCGCCTGGCTCTCGCCCATTTACCTGCTTCCATTTGGTATCCAATATAAATGTTCGGCCGTTATGCTGTATAATGATGTCGGGCCGCAGCTTGAACTTAGGCATGCCTACATGCTCCTCAACCAAATGTACAGATGACTCCTGCACGCGCACCTCATCGGCAGTGGGCCAGTATTTTCGTAAACCGTGGGCAACGTAGTCTTCAAAAACCTGCTCCATTGGAAACAAGAGGGACAAACTCGATGAACGACCCGATTTAACCCCCAGGCCCTGCCCGAGAAGCAGCGTTTTTGCCCAGAGTAGAGCCGCTTCGTAGCGCGTAAAAAGTCGACTGTTACGCCGGATGGCGGCCAAGTCATCCACCACCGATTCGGTCGCAGGCACATCGTCCAGCACCCACAATAGTTGCCGAATACGGTACTGATTTGCTTTATCGGCCGATTTCCCGGTTACATACAACAAGGCCGATTTCAAAATACGGTTGGGCGGCACATTGGCCGTCAGTGTGTCGTACATGACGGCCAACCGCTCGGCATGAAAGGGGTTTTCGCGTTGCTGACGGGTGGACTGAAACTTGCCCTTCCAGAAACGTTCGTTGCTGTCAACAGATACATAGGCCCGCTGTAGCCCCTGTTGGGCCAGAGGTTCTACGGTATCCAGAAACGCCGTGATAAACACTTCCCACAAAGGTAACCTAACGGCCTTTGACTGCGCTACGCGAATTGTTCGAAACGGACTATGGCGCAGGTAACGAAGCATATTAAGCAACAAAGGTCGGGCGTTGGCCTGTTGCTCGATCTTGGGCAAAATCTCAAGTTGCGTTCCATCAGGCAGGGCTAACAAGCCAATGTAATGGCCAACGCGAATACACGCCCGCCCTTTCTGTACCGTGAAGGCGAATATCCCATCGGCCTGTTCATGCTCGAAAACGAACTGGCGAAGTGCCTGAAATACGGAGTCGGGCAGAAGGGTTCCGCCCGGAGGTAGTTCAATCCACTCTCCGACACAGCCAATCAGGCCATTTTCAATTACCGAAAAGAGAGATGCCATGGTTGTGTCTTTTTCCGGCGCGAGTATTCACCCGTGCTTCCTTATATCGCCAGTATTTACTGGCATATCGAATCTGGCTGCTCCGGTAAATACTGGCGATATGAATAGAAACGAGCAAATGCTCGCGCCGGATACATCATTTCACACTCGCCTATTGATACGCCCGAATACCTTGTTGATTAATCCCAAACAACAGCGTCTTTCCCATCGGCAATACACTGCGCACATCGCCCGACAACCGGAAGCCGGAACGGGGTTGTGGTACGGATACAAACCCACCTCGTCCATCACCCCGTAACAACAGCCCTTCGTTGGCATCCGAGCGGCCAAACCGCAAACGGGCTTGTACCGCGTTGCCACAAAGCAGAAGGTCTTTGTGCCCATCCTGGTCGTAATCCAGCGATGTCAGGGTAAAGACAGGGGAAATCTGCGCTGATACAGGTAACGTCTTTTCGGCTAGTTTACCACCTGGCGTGCTGACAAAAAAGGTTGTGGCTAGATGATTAACGGTCAATCTGTTCGTTCCCGCTAGTTGCTCCTCCGTAAACACGTCGGCAAGTGTGGCGTTTGAATAGCTATCGTAGTTGATGAATTTGTGCCGCAACATACCCAACTGATCGAGCAGTTCATCGCGGGAGGCATACGGATAGCTTTTGCCCTGTACGTAAAGACACAAAATAGGGTCTACTTTGCCATTGTTATCAAAATCTTTGTAAATCAGCTCGGCCGGTTCTTTATCTGTAGCCCGACACTGAGTATTTAACCCCTGATTTCCCACCACCAGGTCGGGACGACCGTCGCCGTTGAAATCATCGACCAATAGTTTGTTCCACCAGCCCCGATACTCTTTGTTAAAGTACGTTTTCGTCTGATCGGTCATTTTTCCGTTTGTTAGGCTGAGCACTGTTACGGGCATCCACTCGCCCACGACGACCAATTCGGGCTTACGGTCGGCGTTGAGATCAATCCAGGCGGCATCTGTCACCATGCCCAGTGTCGAAAGCATAGGTGCGAGTTGGGCCGTTTGATCGGTGAACTTTCCTTTGCCGTCGTTGATGAGCAGGTAACTTTTGGGTGTTTCGGGGTAGCGGCCCGGTATGACACGCCCCCCCACAAACAAATCGGGGTGGCCATCGCCGTTCACATCTGCTACACGGGCGCAACTCGTGCTGGTCAGCATAACGGGCAGTGAACCAGGGCTTTTCGTGAATTTCCCTTTGCCATCATTCACATAGAGCCGGTCCTGTAAATTCGGGTCGTCGGGCAATAAGTTGTCGTAGCCACCACTGCATACGTAGAGATCAGGATACCCATCAGCATTGGCATCGAAGAAAACGGCATTGGCGTCATTACTCAATTTATCGGCCTCAAAAGCGGGTTGCGTCAGTTTAGTAAACTGTCCCGAAACCTGCTGAATAAATAACGAACCCGCCTGCCCGCTCCCACCGCCCACATATACATCCTCCCGGCCATCGCCATTTACATCGGCCTTTACCAGACAGGGGCCATTGAACGACTGCGCATTAACTAACTGGGATTGCCGTTTAAAGTCGTTAAGTTTTTTGACAGGGTCGCTATAGACAACCGGCGAGCTTACTTCCCGGAAAAGTGCAGGCGATGACTGAGGAGCTTTATAAACGGACCGTGCCTCTTTCTCATCTACCTTCAGCAGTTGATCCGATTTTACGTTCGTCAGTAGTTGCTGCTTGCCCGTTGGCCAAACGATTCGAAGTGAATCAATGCCAGCGTCGGTGCCCAGACCGAAGTGTAACTTCGGCGACATACTCGACTGATAACCGCGTATGGGCATTTGTTCGATGTACTGCTGTTTACCCTTCCGATAGAGCGTTACTTTTGTGCCTACTCCCTGCGTATTTGCTCCACTCCCGGCAAGTTGAAGGCTTAGGTAATGGTGTTTCCGTTCTTTATTGGCTTCGTTCTGAAAGATAAAGGCCGGTTGATTGGTGTTATTGACAACCAGATCCAGATCGCCATCATTGTCTAAATCGGCGTAGGCGGCCCCTGTGCTGTTCGAGTGCTGATTCAGGCCCCAGGCTGCGCCAACGTTGGCAAAGGTAACCTCGTCCGTCTGGTTACCCCGATTCTGAAACATATAGTTCATGACGTTGGATGATGGAATGCGGTGCACCAACTCCAGTACATCTTCGCGCCGGAAGTTGGCTGGCCGGTTCTGCATATAGTCGGTCATGTATTTCAGGAAATCCATGTTTGTATAGTCGCGGACGTAGCCATTCGTGACATACAGGTCTTTCCAGCCATCATTGTCGTAATCAGCCAGGAGCGGAGACCAGCTCCAGTCGGTGTTTGAAACACCCGCCAACTGGCCAACTTCGCTAAACATCGGCACGCCTTTGGGCGATGATTTGCCCTGCCCTACCCCTTCGTTTATCTGCAACATATTCCGCATGTGCTGATAATAAAACCCTGACTGAACGGCCAGATCGAATTTATCGTAATTGTCGGGAGCCATCAGCAGTTTCTGCCGTCGATTATCTTCAGGAAGCATATCGAGCGTCATGATGTCGGGGCGGCTATCGTTATTTACATCGGCGACATCGTTGCCCATCGAAAAATTGGAGGTATGCCCAATGCTGTTTGGCAATTGATTTTTGAATACCGGCCCGCCAGCCCGACCGCCCTGGTTGTTAATGTAGAGGTAATCGGGTACGCCATAATCGTTGGAGACATATAGATCTGGCCAGCCATCGGCATTCAGATCCGACACGCCAACACCCAGCCCGTAACTTAATACTGAATTACTCAGACCCGACTTTTCGGTAATATCCTCGAAGCGCTTTCCAGTATTTCTCAATAAGCGAACGCCAATTTCCGGATTGGGTTGCTTCATGATGGCTGCCGTAGCCTGAGGATCAAGTATTGGCAACAGACGGGGGTTATGGTTCAACAGAAAGAGGTCAAGGTCGCCGTCGAGATCGTAATCAAAAAAAGCACCTTGTGTGGTCTGACCGGGTTGATCCAGTCCATATTGCGCCGTTTGCTCCGAGAAACGCGGGATTCCCTGTGCATCCGGTCCCTCATTGATGAACAGTTGAGGAATGCGTTTTTGTGGGGGCAGACTGCCCGAATAACAGACAAACAAATCAAGTCGCCCATCGCCGTTGACATCGGCCATCGAAACGCCGGTTCGCCAGGGGCCTTCGCGCCCGGCCACACCTGCCGTTGCAGTGACGTCCGTGAATTTCATTCCGCCCTTATTGAGGTACAACTGGTTGGGGACCATGTTGCCGCTAAAGAAGATATCTTCCAGCCCATCGCCATTCAGGTCGCCAACAGCCACCCCCGCGCCATTGTAAAAGTATTCGTACATCAGTACATTGGTATTCAGACCTTCGGTTAGGTTATTGGCAAAGGTCACGCCCGTTTGCTCGGGCGAAAGTGAGGTG
>CAXTJJ010000469.1:0-4997 GCA_964244155.1 uncultured Spirosoma sp. | reverse complement strand
TGGGTTTTACTGATTGGGCAAAGCTGGTTAACGTTATACCCAGCAGGAGCAGGGACAAAAGTTGTTTCATGGCTGGGTCAATTCGGTAGAGAAAGCTAAGTACCGAAAAACCGGGTTCGATTGCAACCGGGTATACGATGGAGAAACTATTCGACATCTTATTTGCGCTGTCAATTTTAAGAAACTGACAGCGCGAAACATGCGCCATATCTCCAGGATATGGCGCATGTAACTCCGCCTTTATGGAATTTGACTGTTACCTACCGCCGAAGGACTGGCTGTAGCTGGCTGTACTTTTGGTGAATTTGCTACTAACGCGTCCCGGATTTCAGTTAGCAGTACCTCTTCTTTAGTGGGTGCGGGCGGTACATCAACGGCATCGGCTTTAACACGCATCAGTCGGTTCATGCTGCGGATAAGCAGGAAAATGATAAAGGCCAGGATAAGAAAGTCAATTACAATGGTCAGGAAGTTACCGTAGGCAAAAACCGGTCCCAGCTTCTTGGCATCCTCAAGCGCCAGCCCCGACGTAATCTTGTCGGAGAGGGGCACATATAGGTTGCTGAAATCAACATTACCGATTAACCGACCTACTAACGGCATAATCAGATCGTTTACAACCGAATCCACAATTTTGCCGAAAGCGGCCCCAATAATTACCCCAACTGCGAGATCCATCACATTACCTCGCATGGCAAATTCTTTGAATTCTTTAAGCATAGTTATAGTGTTTAATCGTTGGAAAAAGGTAAAACCGTATACAGCCCCATTTTAAGGAGCAGCTAACGAAATCAAAGACGAATTAGAGGAGGTGAACCAATCAGTTAAAGCGGAATTTAACGCTTATCTATGGGGTAACTTACCGATGTATTGTATTGTTTATCAGACTGATTTAGCGGTTATGTCAACTGATTGGGAGCGTCTTGACCAATCCGGATGACTAGATTATCAACAGGTTTCTGTGAATGTAAACGTAAGCTGTATTGACTGTTGAATCTTTATAACTATTCCCATTGATCGCTTATATTCTTCCGTTTGTACTGCCCCTATGGCTTTGTTTTGATTTAAAAAACAGCCACATTGATAGCAAAATTTCCTTTCCGGTACTCTCCCTTCACGCAAGCTATGTATCACCGTTTTCCGACTCTGGTTTTCTGTCTATTTAGTCTAATCTCGGTCCATGCGCAAACGTATGACCTTGTCATTAAAAATGGTCGGGTTGTCGATGGTACGGGCAACCCCTGGGTGTATACCGATGTGGCAATCAAAGATGGACGCATTGTTCGGGTGGGGTCGATACCCACTACAGATGCCAAGCGTACAATTGATGCCCGTGGACTCGTTGTGGCCCCCGGTTTTATTGATGTACACACGCACGTGGAAGGTAGTCTGGAAGCACAGCCCGGCGCGCCTAATTTTATTTTCGATGGCGTTACTACCCTGATTACGGGTAACTGTGGCGGCTCAAGCGCAAACCTGCGCACTTATTTCGATACGCTTCGAACACAGGGGGTTTCGGTGAATCTAGGCTCGCTGATCGGGCATAATACGGTGCGGATGAAAGTCATGAAAATGGCCTTTCGTGAACCAACCGCCCGTGAGCAGGCTGATATGGAAGGACTCGTTGAACAGGCGATGAAAGACGGAGCGGTAGGCTTGTCTACAGGCTTGATCTATACGCCCGGCACCTACGCCCGCACGCCCGAAGTAGTCAATCTGGCCAAAATGGCCTCGCGTTATGGTGGGGTTTATGCATCGCACATCCGCAATGAGGGGCAGAATGTTAAACAGGCTATCGAAGAGGCTATTCTCATTAGTCGTGAAGCCAAAATCCCTGTCGAAATATCGCACTTCAAAGTTGCCAGTAAGCCACTTTGGGGCAAAAGTACCGAAACGGTTGAGCTGGTTGAAGCGGCCCGTCGCGAGGGGCTCGACGTAACGGTAGACCAGTATCCGTATACGGCCTCCAGTACGTCTCTGGAGAGTATTGTCCCATCCTGGGCGTTGGCCGATGGCGACTCGGCGGTGCTGGCTCGTTTTCGTGACCCCCTTTCTCACGCTAAAATCAGAGCCGAAATGCTGGATGGCCTATCTAAAAACCTTCGTAAGAATTATGAGTACGCCGTCGTGGCCAACTATAAGCCCGATTCAACGTTCAACGGTATGAGCATAAGCGCGATCAATCAGAAGTTAGGTCGGAAGAATAATGCATCGACGGAGGCCGATCTGGTGATGGATCTGATGGAACGGGCTAACCTGAAGCGTATTCAGATGGTCTATCACACCATGTCGGAAACAGACGTGGAAACCATTTTACGCTACCCGAATACGATGATCGCGTCTGATGCCGGTGTAGCCAAATTGGGATCAGGGATGCCGCACCCCCGCGCTTATGGCACCAATGCCCGTGTATTGGGTCGGTACGTTCGCGAACGGCACGTTATCCCGCTGGAAGAAGCCATTCGACGAATGACGTCCTTGCCTGCTCAACGATTTAAGCTAACAGATCGGGGGTTGCTCCGGCCGGGCTATGCCGCCGACATTGTTCTGTTCGACGAGAAAACCGTTTCCGATAAGGCTACTTACGATCAGCCTCATGCCTATACAACAGGCATTTCGTGGGTGTTGGTGAATGGGATTCCCGTTATTGAAAACAACCAGCACACTGGTCAGCGACCGGGGCAACTGCTTATGGGACCGGGTTATGTGAAATGATGTAGGATGTATGGGATTTGGACCGTTTTGCTTATATATAGCCAGCTAAGACACAGGCCCATACATCATACATCTTTCAATGTCCTCCCATACCTGCCGTGATGGTTACCTCTTTTCCTGTTTTCCCCTGCATTCGCTTGAACACCGTAATCAGCAACAGCAGTAGTGTAATGGGGATGAGCGAGAAGTAGAAGGCAGTTTGTCCGCCGTAAACTTCAAAAACGTGGCCCGTAATAATAGAACCGGTCGTGCCGCCGAGGGCCGAAAAGATAACGATCAATCCCGCCATTGGGCCATGCTGCCGAAGTGGTAAACTACTCAGAATAGCGGAGTTGATAGCCGGGTAAATGGGCGCGATGAACAGCCCGATTAAGGGAAAAACAAAGGCTGCCAGAGGAGCATCGCCCCAACCCGTTACGGTACTTCCGTCGATACCCGTAGCTAATGGCAAGGCCAGCAACACAAGGCCGCCCGACACCGCCAGACAAATCATCAGGAGCCAGTACCACGATATTCGGCTTAGCAACACACCCGCCATAAATCGCCCGATGGCCGTTGATGCGGCCAGAATACTTGCCATTTCGATACTAAGCGAAGTAGGCAGTTTCAGGATTTTACTGTTGAACGTGGGTAGCCAGCTCATAATACCCTGCTCCATCAGCACATATACAAAGGCCGTTATAATAAACACCAGCACAACAGGTGTAATGGCTAAGCGGAACATATCGGCCAGATCGGCGGTAAGACTCTTGGGAACTCCCACCCGAACGCTCGATTCGTCGATGGGAGTACTGAGCAACAACAGAAAGGCAAGTCCGGCAATACCCGCCAAGACATAATACACCCGCAGCCAGGATGTGGATTGGGTGTTGGTATCATCAACAAAAGCACTGAACAAAAAATAGCCGGACAGTACGCCAACCATAAAAAACGACTCCAGGAAGTTCATAAAACTGGCGTGTCCATTCGAGTCGTTCGTAATTAAGCCAATGGTAGCAAAAATGGACACCTTGAGTAACGCAAAACCAGCGCCGGTGGCGGCAAAGAGCAGTTTGGTTGTCCAGAAGGCGGGCACCTGCGGCATCAACAGACAGGCTACAATGACCAACCCAAGTGCAAACAACATGGCGCGTTTGTAGCCAATTCGGATGATGTAGGAAGCGACAACAAACGAGATAACAGCGATGGTAAGATCCTTAAAAGCTTCGAGCACACTGGCTGCTGACGCCGATACACCGTAATTATTTTGAACCTGTAAGATCACCGTTCCGACGCTGTTGAGGAGAATCGCAAAAACGAAATAGTTAAGCAGCAGCGATAGTTTTATACGCCACTAAGCCATTGGAAACGGTGGTTAGTAGGTTCAGGGCAATAAACATACGCGTTTAAATCTATTATTTTTAGCTGTTCGAATAGGGTATTACGCATTTTTGTCCCGCTCGTTCAAGCCATAATGACAAACGCGCTTTATTTTCGTTACACTTTCTGAAACGTATCTATTCTATTTTGGCAAATTCATCCATCCCTCAATCGCCCGATCAACTTTTCGGCAGTCTGTTTCGAGATGTACAACTAGGGCATGTTTTCGCCGACTCTAAAACATTTGTGGACTGTGTGCCGAAACTCGCTCCGACTGATCTGGTAGCCCTCTACGAAAGTGAGAAAACCAAGCCCAATTTCGACCTGGCCACTTTTGTATACGCCTATTTTGTTGTACCGGAAAAAATTGTTGACGATTATGTCAGTGATACATCGGTTAGTACGGAGCAACACATTAACAGGTTATGGGATCGACTGACCCGTCAGGCCGACGTTCCTGTAGAAGGTAGTTCGCGCGTGCCATTATCACATCCCTATATTGTACCGGGTGGGCGGTTTCGGGAGATATTCTATTGGGATAGCTATTTTACCATGCTTGGCCTGAAAGAGTCCGGCCGGGACGATTTGATTCGGGGCATGCTCGAAAACTTTGCTTACCTGATCGACGAATTCGGCTTTATTCCAAACGGCAACCGGACCTATTTCCTGAGTCGTTCGCAACCGCCCTATTTTGCGCTGATGGTAAGTTTGCTGGCCGATATGACCGGTCCTCAGGTATTGGTGAAATATAAACCCCAGCTACAGCGGGAATATGATTTCTGGATGAATGGGCAAAATGAACTGTCGGCCACTCAGCCGCTGACCAAACGGGTGGCGAGTGTGCCGGGTAATCAGGTGTTAAATCGTTATTGGGACGATACCCCTACACCCCGTCCGGAAGCTTACCGACAGGAAATTGAACT
>CAXTJJ010000468.1:0-5000 GCA_964244155.1 uncultured Spirosoma sp. | reverse complement strand
GTTCGGAAGTGATGCCCATCATAGCGATTCAAGCCATCTTGTGTACCAAACCACAGGAACCCACGGCTATCTTTCAACATGTAGTAGACAGACCCCTGTGTCAATCCATCATTTACACCAATGTGATCGACCCGAAAAACAGGCGCATTACTGGCCGAATTTAGTTGTGCCCACGCACCCCACGGCAGGAAGGTGCAAATGAAAATTTGAACATAGATGCTATATAGAATTCGCATCATTAACAAGTACGGTTACAGGAAGGATACTGTAAATGAGCTATCTATTTGTCTAATATCCAAGCTAGTCTGCCGATAAATATGGTTAATTGTTTGCTCTATCTCCGAAATAGGCTCCTGTCGACACAGTCAATTCATTTGGTTTTTAACGCTTGTGAGCGTAACTAGTCATGCATTTCATCCTCTCAAATCAATAGCCATCTATGCGTTTTTTTCATTTCATCCGACCGCTTCTTATGTTGAGTTCGTCTGTTGTACTGGGCCAGGCCACAAATCCCATTACCTACCCCGTTGCCCGAAAAACTAATCAGGTTGATACGTACCACGGCACACAAGTTGCTGACCCATATCGCTGGCTGGAAGATGATCGATCAGCCGAAACGGCCGACTGGGTGAAAGCCGAAAATAAAGTCACCTTCGATTATCTGGCTCAGATTCCTTATCGAAAGCAATTCCAGGATCGCCTTGAGCAGCTATATAACTACCCGAAATACTCGGCACCTACCCGCAAGGGCGACTGGTTTTATTTCTCTAAAAATGATGGTTTGCAGAATCAGGCAGTATTGTACCGGCAGAAAGGTCTTGACGCGAAACCCGAACTGGTCATTGACCCCAACAAGTTGTCGACCGACGGCACTACACGACTAGGCGCATTTTCGCTTTCCAAAGACGGTAAGTATGCGGTCGTTGGCTTATCCAAAGGGGGTTCTGACTGGCAGGAATATCAGGTGATGGAACTGGCAACAAAAACCTATTTACCAGATAAAATTGAGTGGGTAAAAATATCGGGAGCCGCCTGGCAGGGCGATGGTTTTTATTATAGCCGATACCCAAAACCAGAAGGCAGCGCCCTGGCCGCTAAAAATGAGAATCACCAGGTGTTTTTTCATAGGCTAAACACCCCGCAGTCGGCCGACCGGCTGGTGTATGAAGACCCAAAAAATTTACAGCGGTTTCATATTGTCAGCACGACAGATGACGAGCGGTTTGCTCTATTATCCATCAGCGACCGGGGAAAGGGGAAAGATGGTAATTCATTGCTCTTTATTGATGCAAAATCCAGCCAGAAAACCTTTGAACCTGTTGTTTCTGAGATTACGAACTTTAGCTATAATGTTATTGATAACGACGGCGACCGGCTCTTGATTTTGACCAATGAAAAAGCACCCAACAGTAAAGTTGTCGCCTTCGACACAAAAAAGCGAGCTTTTTCGACGCTTATCCCGGAGAAGCCGGAGCCCATTGCCGAGAATAGTGTCAGTGCTGCCGGAGGCAAGTTATTCGTTGAATATGCCAAAGATGTGACCTCTCAGGTGGAGATATTTGACTATAACGGCAAGTCGGAAGGAACGGTTAAGCTGCCTGCCATTGGGTCTACCAGTGGGTTCGGGGGTGAAAAAGACGACAAATTTGTCTTTTATACCTTCACATCGTTCACCTTTCCACCCACGATCTACCGCTATGACATTGCCACTCGAAAGAGTTCAGTTTTTCGGGCTCCTGAAGTAGACTTTACCCCTGACGATTATGAGACAAAGCAGGTATTTTATACCAGTAAGGATGGCACCAAAGTGCCCATGTTCCTGACGTATCGCAAAGGGTTAAAACTGGATGGTACGAATCCAACGCTGTTGTATGGGTATGGCGGTTTCAATGTTAGTCTGCCCCCTACCTTTAGTCCGTTTCGTATTCCGTTTCTGGAACAGGGTGGTATTTATGTACAGGCCAACCTGCGCGGTGGTAGCGAATACGGCGAAAAGTGGCACGAACAAGGCATGAAACTAAAAAAGCAAAACGTTTTTGATGATTTCATTGCCGCTGCCGAATACCTGATTGCCCAGAAATACACCAGCCCCGCCAAACTAGCTATTCAGGGTGGCTCCAACGGGGGCTTACTGGTTGGTGCGGTCATGAACCAGCGCCCCGAATTATTTCGTGTAGCCATTCCGCAAGTTGGCGTAATGGATATGCTTCGATTTCATAAGTTCACCATTGGCTGGAACTGGATAGCCGATTATGGCAGCAGTGACAATGCCGATGAGTTTAAAGCACTTTACGCCTATTCGCCCATCCAGAACATCAAGCCCGGCATCAACTACCCGGCCACTCTAATCACCACTGCCGATCATGACGACCGTGTGGTTCCGGCTCACTCGTTCAAATACGCAGCTACTTTACAGGAAGTCTACAAAGGGCAAAATCCCGTACTGATTCGGATTGATACGAACTCAGGTCACGGAGCCAGCAACACTAAAAAGAACATCGAAACAACCGCCGACATATACGCCTTTATCCTGTGGAACATGGGCGTAAAGAGTTTGAAAGAAGTAGCAAGCAAGTAGTTCGATTCACGTAATTAAAAAGGGCCTCCTGATTTTCAGGAGGCCCTTTTTAATTGAACGATTCTCAATTATAGTTTAATTGTCAAACCCAGTTTCAGGGTAGCTAAGCTGGACCCTAATTCAGCAAATCCACCCAATTTTTCGCTAAAGAAATAACGACCACCGAGGTGGATAGGTAGATATACGGACCCGTAATTATCTAGATAACCTCCGTACGAGAACGAATAATAAGAAAGTCCTATGCCTGCATACAAATCTGCTTTATCGGTACTTAAATTGAGAAGTTCGTTAAAGTGATAAGAACCCCGCGCACCAATGTCGAATGAGTGATAGTTGTATGAAGCAACACTTCCATAGCTTTTATATCCAACCACACCACCTACTGTAATATTTTTAGCGACCCCAAAGTCAGCAGATGCATTTAGACCAATACCTCCACCAGTATAGTAGCCATAACCACCTACACCGATACCGAGGTTGATGAATTTTGTGCCTTTATCAACGGCGAGTTGGGCAAACGATTGGGTTCCAGCTAAAAGGCCAAGAACCAACAAAATAGAAAAGTGGATTTTTTTCATGTGACAGAACTGATTATGTTAAAATTTGAGACAAAGAAAGCGCGAAACCCCGGGGTCACCAAGCACAAAGGCGACCCACTTATTAATCGGTCATATATTGTAACACGTAATAAACATAGCAAACGCCAGGTAATGTATTGATATATATAAGTAAAATTTTTATATTAAAAAGTTAACACCCTACCCGTCACTATATTATATAGGCTTAGTACACCTTTACTGACAAAAAAAGGCAGCTCTTGCTGAGCTGCCCTTCCTGAAACCTGTTACAGTAATCTATTAATGATTAGATAGTTCAGCTTTCAATTTTTCTTTAAATACCTTTTTAAACTTGTCGACCTTAGGCGCAATTACAAAGGCGCAATATCCCTGGTTGGGATTATTGGCAAAATAACTTTGGTGATAGGCTTCGGCTTCATAGAAAGTTTCGGCCGGGCTGATTTCCGTAACAATAGGACGATCATAAGCACCGGATTTGTCCAACTCAATTTTTGCCGTTTCGGCCAGTTGCTTTTGTTCATCGTTATGATAAAAGATCACCGACCGATATTGTGTACCTACGTCTTCACCCTGGCGGTTTAGAGATGTTGGATCATGGCTTCGGAAGAATGCTTCCAATAATTCCTGATAGGTAATTTTGGCAGGGTCGTACGTTACCTCAACGCATTCGGCATGACCCGTTGTACCGGTACATACCTCTTTATAGGTCGGGTCTGGCTTTTGCCCTCCTTCATACCCGGATACAGCACCAATAACACCGTCCAGTGATTCATATAAAGCCTCCGTGCACCAGAAACAGCCGGTACCAAAGGTCGCTTTCGCTAGATTTTCAGATTGATTTGTGGTCATAAAATTTGAATTCGTTTGCGTTGCCGGTTGTGTATATGCCTTCAGCCCAAAAGCCGAAGTGAGCCGCCTTGTCAACCAAGCAACTTGTTTGCGAATTGGAATCGCAACCATTCGTTAGGTTTGTGGTTGTAAAGTAATCCAAATAACATAACTGACCTGCGTAAAGTTTGCGCCCCTGTGCCTGTGAAAGACTTCGATACCGACCGTTTTCGCTATGATGGCGACAAAGCCTTTAAAATCAAAAAAGCACCTACTAAAGTAGATGATCTTTACGAAGACGATGACCACTACGAAGCCTTACTTAGGCAACAGGCAGCCGAGATCGACAAATGGCAGGAGCGCATGTATGCTGACAACCGGTATGGCTTGCTGACCATTTTTCAGGCGCTGGATGCTGCTGGCAAAGACGGTACCATTCAGAATGTGTTTACAGGTACAAATCCGACTGGTGTGCAGGTATATTCGTTCAAACGCCCAACCGAACAGGAACTGGATCATGATTTTTTGTGGCGCTCCTGGAGCCAGCTACCCGCCCGAGGTAATATTGGCATTTTCAACCGGTCCTACTATGAAGAAGTTCTGGTTACGAAAGTTCACCCCGAAATCCTGACACAAAGCCAGCGGCTTCCCGGCAAAACCACCGACGACCTGGATAAACTCTTCAAGCATCGCTACGAGGCTATTTGCAATATGGAGACCTTTCTACTTCGGAACGGTTTCCCAACAATTAAATTCTTTTTGCACGTCTCCAAAAAAGAACAGGCTGATCGGCTGATAGCCCGCATCGAAGATCCCGAAAAGAACTGGAAATTTGAAGAAGGTGACGTGAAAGAACGCGAGTTCTGGAGTGATTATCAGGATGCTTACGAATTGTGTATCAATGCAACCGCCACAGACAAGGCCCCCTGGTACGTAATTCCGGCTGATGACAAGAAAAATATGCGGTTGCTTGTTGGACGGATTATTATCGAGGAACTAAAAAACCTTCCCATTAG